>NZ_JBCLVE010000008.1:0-181967 GCF_039548515.1 Luteimonas qiangzhengi
CTTCGCCGCGCCCGGATAACTGCCAATGGAGATGAGCACGCGTGCCAGCGAATGGCGCAGATCGTCGGCCAGCATCGGCGCATCGGCGAAGTCCTGCTGCAATCGGTCCAACGCATGCGACACGACATAGCGGTGCAGCAGGTCGCGGGCGATATCCGACGCCGGAATCCGGGCCGCCGCCCCGGAAAAATCTCCGCCACCGGTGGCATCTGGCTCATCGCCACCCGCGCGCACCAGCGCCTGCACGTTGGCTTCGACCATCGCATGGCCCATCGCATCAATGTCGACGCTTTCCAGCATCTGCTGCTGGAAATCCGCGATCCGCCCCAACTGCCACTGCCGCTCGCTGGCGATCCGCTCCTGCCGGCGGGCCTCCGAAAGCGCTGACAGCGACGCGAGCAGTCCGGCCAGCACGCAGGCGGATACCATGGCCCCCGCCGCCACCGGCAGGCGATGCCTGCGCAAGAACTTGCGTGCGGCCAGCAGCCGCCGGCGCCCCCCTGCCCGCGGCGGATAGTGCGTCAGCCAGCGCTTCAGGTCTTCCAGCAGTACGCTGACCGACGGGTAGCGCTCACCGCGACCTGGCTGCAGCGCCTTGGCCACGATGGCGTCCAGCCCGTCTTCCAGCTCACCCAGCAGCCGACGCGGGGTCGTGCCTCGCGCCGCCGCGGATGCCGCACGCTCCGCCTGCGGCAGGCTGCGCAGGACCCGGGACGGCGCGGCCGACAGTTCACCTTCGACCGTTTCCGGCTTGCTTGAGCACGCCAGCACGTGGAGCAGCGCGCCCAGCGAGTAGACGTCGGTGCGGACATCCACGTCCCCACCGCCGCCCATCTGTTCCGGGCTGGCATAGCCCACCGTCCCGCCGCTGTCCGTCACCCCGCCCTGCCCGGATCCATGCAGGGCAATGCCGAAATCGATGATCTTCGGCGTCGCCACGCCGTCCACGCTGCTCACCAGCACGTTCGACGGCTTGAGGTCGCGGTGGATCACGCCCTTCTGGTGCGCGTGCAGCACGCCCTCGCAGACAGTGGCCAGCAGTTCCACGCGCGCCCGCATCGACAACGCGTGGTGGTCGCACCAGCGGTCGATCGGCTCGCCGCGGATGTACTCCATCACCAGGTACGGGCGGCCATCGCCGTCGGCACCGGCATCGTGGATGTGGGCAATGGCCGGATGCTCCATGCGCGCCAGCACCCTGCATTCGTGGTCGAACAACACCCGGTGGCGCAGGTCGAGCGCGCCGACGCCCATCAGCTTGATCGCCACCTCGCGCTCGTACGCACCGTCGGCCCGGCAGCCCAGGTACACCTGGCCCATGCCACCCGCACCCAGCAGGCTGCGCGTTGCCCAGGGCCCGAACCGCTTGCCGGCGGGCAGCTCCGGTGCGCCCCCGGGCGCCATCGCCTCGGCGGCCAACCGCATCGGCGCGGCCAGCATCCGGGTTGCACCAGACTGGGCGCCCAGCATCGACAGCAGTTCTTCCAACAGCGCCGGATCATCCGAAGCCTTCGCACGCGCGAAGGCTTCCTGCTCATCGGCAGGCAGCTCAATGGCGCTGTCGAACAACCCCCTCAACCTCTGCCACCGCTCAGGGCTCCACATCGCCTTTGACTCCCCCGATGATCATGCAGCCACCGCACCCCGTCCAACCGGCTCAACGATAAACGAGGGACCACCGATGCCTGCGCCATAAAGCGCCGGGATCACTCCTGCACGGCAGCCGGATTCGGGCGGAACTCCTCCCGGGTATTATCCGGAAAAAAGAATGGAACTACCCTTCCAGGAACGCGTCAACGACGTTCCAGACCTTACCCCCGGTACTCAATGGGCTGCCATGGCTGGTGGCGAGTGACAGCAGACTGGCGGTCATCGGGTCCTTGCTTGAGAAAGCAAACCCCGTTTTCTCCAAGTATCCGGAGCCCCACTGCTTGAGGCTATCGACATAGGCACATGCATGGTCGAACTGCGACTGGCCGATGACCGAATTGTCATCCTTGAACATCTGCACGAAATGCATCTTGTCGCCAACAATCCCGCTGTTCAACGCAAGCACCGCCAGGACAGGAACCCTTAGCACGTGTCCCTTGAACCACTGATTGAAGGCAATCGGCTGCTTGTGCAGCGCGTTGTCCTCCGCGCGAACCGTCCAGAGCTGTCGTGCCTCGTGGAAAAAACCACGCATCTTCACAATCTCATAAATGCGCATTGCCGCTTTCCCCACTGCCTCGCAGATCGTGACAATGAGATTGAAGATCGCCGATGCGCCGGCAGCGGCAACATCAATGGCGAGCTTTGCCGTGCCTTTCAGGGTTTCATACATGCCTTCACCCACGCTCATCCACATCGCCTTGCGGATTGCCTCGACGATGGTGGCGGGATGGGCCTTCATCAAGACCACGCTACGCCCGCTCCACCACTCCCTGAACTTGGCGGCGCCGGCTTTCAGGGTCTTGGAAACGCCCTTGGCGATATCCAGGGCTCCGCTTACGAACGGCGCGATCGAAGTAAAAAAGTGCGCGATGAGTACGTCGCAGATCTTGCGCAGCATGCCGGGGATGGCACTTGCGGACAGTTCTATCGTGGCCGGATTCTCGATGGTCGCCATCAGCTTGCCTCCCAACCCACCGACTCCTTCGCAGATGGCTGCCCAGATCTTCTTCGCATAATCGTGCACTGCCTTCTTGATGATTTCCCAGGCGGCTCTCAGCGCGCCCGTCAGGGGCGGCGGCGCAGCGGGCTCTTGCACAAGTTTGTGGGACATGACTTCGCGCGGTTTCTCCCGGGTCACGATCCTGCTTTCAGCGTCCTCGGCAAGAACCGAAGCCGGCGTCTTGAGCTTTCCCAACACGTCCTTGGCCGTGCCCGCCCCCGAAAAATCCAGCGCGCCGGTAGCCACGTCCACGGCTCCACCCAACGCGATCTTGAACACGCTCTCGTCACAATCAAGGTTGGCGAAAAGATACAGAACCCCCAGACGGGTGTTTTCGAGCGTCGGTGCCATGAACTCCTGGGCACCAATGGCGACGTCGGTATCGCCCTTCCCCGAGAGCTGATTGTCCAACCGGGTAATCGCCATGTTCTTGTTGCGACTGCTGTTCCGCCAGGCCTCGCCTTCGCCCTTGGAATCTTTCCAGGCTTCGAATGCTTCCTTGATCGCATCCAGGCTCCACTGGGACTTGGCGATGGTATAGGCCTTTATCGCCGCGTCCAGCTTCTTCATCTGAGGACTACGTCCCGCGAATCTCCGGTGGGTCTGCTTTTCCCATTCGTTGTAATTGATTTCGGGCCACTTGGTCATTTTGATGGGTACCGTCCATATATGTTCGTGATGCGGGGCAGAAGCATGGATCGCCAGACCTCTTTGCCCCTGCTCTGCAGAAAACCGCTGGAAGCGGACAATTTTTCAGGAGAATCCGTACTGGAATTGGCCCGCACCAGTCGACACATGCACGCCATTCACTTCCCTGCCCGCGACCATCGCCTCAAGAAACTCCCGGCTCACCTCAGGCAGCATCGTGTTGGTCAGGATCGCGTCGATCATCCGCCCGCCCGATTCGCTTTCGGTGCAACGGCTGACCACCAGCTTCACCACGTCTTCGTCGTACTCGAACGGAATCCTGTACCTGGCCTCCACCCGCTTCTTGATCCGGTCGAGCTGTAGTACGACGATCTTGCCCAGCATCTCGTCGCTCAGCGGGTAGTACGGAATCGTCACCAACCTGCCCAGCAGCGCCGGCGGGAAGATCTTCAGCAGCGGGTCGCGCAGTGCCTTGCCCATGCCTTCCGGGTCCGGCATCAGCTCGGGGTCGGCGCACAGGCTGGAGATCACGTCGGTGCCGGCGTTCGTGGTGAGCAGAATCAGGGTGTTGCGGAAGTCGATCTTCCTGCCCTCACCGTCTTCCATCGCGCCCTTGTCGAAGACCTGGAAGAACAGCTCGTGCACGTCCGGGTGGGCCTTTTCGACCTCGTCCAGCAGCACCACCGAGTACGGCTTGCGCCGCACCGCCTCGGTCAGCACGCCGCCCTCGCCGTAGCCGACATAGCCCGGGGGCGCGCCCTTGAGCGAGGACACGGTATGCGCCTCCTGGTACTCGCTCATGTTGATGGTCACCAGGTTCTGCTCACCCCCGTACAGGGCCTCGGCCAGCGCCAGCGCGGTCTCGGTCTTGCCCACGCCCGAGGTGCCGGCGAGCATGAACACGCCGATTGGCTTGGACGGATTGTCGATGCCGGCGCGGCTGGTCTGGATGCGCCTGGCGATCATTTCCATGGCGTGGTCCTGGCCGATTACGCGCCGGCCAAGCAGCTCCGGCAGGCGCAGCACGGTGTCGATCTCGTTGCGGGCCATGCGGCCGACCGGGATGCCGGTCCAGTCGGCCACCACCGAGGCCACGGCCTGGTAGTCCACGGTGGGCAGGATCAGCGGATCCTCGCCCTGCAGGTCGGCCAGCTCCACCTGCACCTGCTGCAGCCGCTCGAGCAGCTGCGCGCGCGCGTCCGGATCCATGCCGGGCATGTCTCCAACGCCGTCGGCCTCAATGGCCGCCTCCTCTTCGGCAGCCGCTTCCAGATCGCTGCCGGTGCCTTCGATCGCCGCGCCGGCCCCGCGCAAGCTGCTGCGCAGCGCGAGCAATTCGTCCACCAGCGCCTTCTCCGACTCCCAGCGCTGCTGCAGGTCGGCCTGGCGTTCCTGCTCGGCCACCAGCGCGGCGCGGCATTCGGCCTCGCGCTCGACCACGGGAATGCCGATGGCCTGTTCGCGGACGATGATCGCCAGTTCGGTTTCCAGTGATTCGATCCGGCGCAGGCTGTCATCCACCTCGGCCGGGGTCGCGTGCAGGCTCACCGCCACCCGCGCGCATGCGGTGTCGAGCAGGCTCACCGACTTGTCCGGCAGCTGGCGCGCGGGAATGTAGCGGTGGCTGAGCTTGACCGCCGCCTCCAGCGCCTCGTCCAGGATCTGCACCTGGTGATGCTTTTCCATGGTGCTGGCCACGCCGCGCATCATCAGCACGGCCTTCACTTCGTCCGGCTCGTCGACAAGCACGGTCTGGAAGCGCCGGGTCAGGGCCGGGTCCTTCTCGATGTGCTTCTTGTACTCGGCCCAGGTGGTAGCACCCACGGTCCGGAGCACGCCGCGCGCGAGCGCAGGCTTGAGCAGGTTGGCGGCGTCGCCGGTGCCGGCCGCGCCGCCGGCGCCGACCAGGGTGTGGGTCTCGTCGACGAACAGGATGATCGGCTTCGGGCTGGCCTGGACCTCGTCGATCACCGCGCGCAGGCGCTGCTCGAACTCGCCCTTCATGCTGGCACCGGCCTGCAGCAGGCCCACGTCCAGCGAGCGCAGCTCAACGTCCTTGAGCGCGGGCGGCACGTCGCCGCGCACAATGCGCTGGGCGAAGCCTTCCACCACCGCGGTCTTGCCCACCCCGGCCTCGCCGACCAGGATCGGGTTGTTCTGGCGCCGGCGCATCAGGATGTCGACCACCTGCCGGATCTCGTCGTCGCGGCCGACGATCGGATCCAGCGTGCCGTCACGGGCCTGCGCGGTGAGGTCGGTAGTGAATTTCTTCAGCGCCTCCTGCTTGCCCATCGCCGCCGGGGCGATGGCGCCGCTGGCCTCGCCGGGCTCGCCGGCGCCGCCATCAACGCGGAAGCCGTCGTTGGCGGACTGGCCCTGCTCGGGCGAGCCGGCCACGATGGCGTCGAAGCCGTCACCCAGCGCCTCGGCCCTGACCTTGCCGAACTCGGCCGAGATCGCCCGCAGCGCATTGCGCAGGTGCGGCGTGCGCAGCGCGCCCACCACCAGGTAGCCCGTGCGCACCTGCACCTCGCCGAACATCAGCGTGGCGAACACCCAGCCTCGCTCCACCGCTTCCTCCAGGGTGCTGGACAGGTCCGAGATGGCGGTGGCCCCGCGCGGCAGGCGGTCCAGCGCATCGGTCACGTCGGCGGCGAGCTTGGACGGATTGAGTTCGAAGTGGCGCACGATGCGGTGCAGGTCCGAATCCTGCAGCTGCAAGATCTGGTGGATCCAGTGCACCAGTTCCACGTAGGGATTGCCGCGCAGCTTGCAGAACACGGTGGCGCCCTCGATGGCGCGATAGGCCACGGGGTTGAGCTTGCCGAACAGGGCATTGCGACTGATCTCAGCCATGATGGTCCTCGTTGATCGAACGGGTTGCTGTGGTGTGTGTCGTCGTCCCGCGACGCAGGTCCGGGCTGACGATCACGTCTTCGGCGTCGTCCAGGTCCCAGGCGCGCTGCCCCATCCAGGTATCCAGGCCCATGCGCCCGGCCTGGCCCAGCCGCGTGGTCGGGACCTGGTCGGCGTCGAGCACCAGCTGCACGTCCCAGGCCTTCTCGTCGCCGACCCAGGTGCGCACCAGCGCGGTCAGCTCACGCAGGGTTTCGCCCCCGGGCAGCAGGCGCTGGAAGGTTGCCCGGTCGAGTGGGCCAATGCGCAGGCGGAATCGCTGCTGGCAGCCGCGCACCATGGCCCCCATCACGCTGGTGCGGCCGAGCGTCGCGGCGCCGCCTTTTCCCAGGTGCAGATGTGCCTCATCCGGCAAGCGCATCCACTCGGCCACGAATTCGACCACCCGCACCGGCACCGCGAACGCCTGCTCCAGCAGACGGCACAGCCCCTCGGCGTTGCGCGCCGGCGAGAGCAGGCGTCCGGCGTGGCTGCGCGCGGCGCCGTGGCGCACGCCATCGGGCGCGGGCGCCCCGAACCGGTCCTGTCCCACCAACGCACCCACGTACATGCCGAATCGGTCCTCGTCGGCGCGGTCGGCCTGCACCGTCGGCTGCGCATCGGCCCAGGCGCGGTAGAACAGGCTCAGCATGCGGTGGTGGAAGATGTCGGCGAACGCGCTGAAGGTGTCGTCCCTGGAGTTGATGCGGCGGTCGATGGCGTACTCGGTCAGGTGCAGTGGCAAGGGACCGTTGGGTCCGAACAGCCCCATCACCACGCTGTCCAGGCGCGCCGGTTTGCCTTCTGCGGCGGGCCGGTAGCCTTCGATGCTGCGCGGCGCAAAGGCCAGCGAAGGGACGTGCCGCAGCCGGACCGGATCGTCCACTGGCCGGGTCGAGCGCCCCAGCCGCGGGCGCTGCGGATGCGCGCGCTCGATCAGCCGCAGCGCCTGGAACAGCTCGAACGCTTCCGGCCGCTCGCGCAGCGCCTGCTCGAAACCGGCAGGCGCCGGCGCTACAGGATCCGCCGCGTGCCCAGGCGTGTCGGCCATCGGGCCACCTCGTTGCGTTCCAGGGTGCGAAGGACGGTCTCGGTAAACGAATTGACCGAGGCGTAGCGGGCGAAGAAGTGCTGCATCACGGCGCCGAGCAGGTAGGCGCCGGTGCCTTCGAAGGCGCCGTCGTCACAGGTCAGGGCGACCTCCAGTCCGCGCCCGTAGGTGATCGGGCCGTCGACCGGGATCCGGCGCACGATCGGGCGCGAGGCGATCGACTTGATGCCTTCGATCTGGCGCTGCGCGGCGGCGTCGAACGGATCGCAGTACAGGCCCAGGACTTCGCGCAGCGCCATCGCGCCGTCCTGGTCGCCATCCTCGAACAGCGACAGGTAGTCGAACTGCAGGTGGCTGAGCAGCCGCCAGGCGGTCTCGCCGTTGGCCGTGCTCGCGCGCGGTCGGGTGGGACCGACGATGCACCGCGCCTGTGCCACCGGCAGGTCGGCATCGATGGTGAAGTCCGTCTTCGACTTGCCCACCGGCATGTGCAGCGGCAGGTCGCGGTTGGTGCACAGCAGGCGCATGCCGACTTGGCGCAGCCCGGTGGCCAGCGGCCTGTCCTGCCCGTCCACCAGTGAAAGGAACAGCTCGCTGCCGACATAGCTCGACCGCGCGCCCTCGCGGCGCTGGCGGCCGGACAGCAGCCGCGGCTCGCGGCGCACCGTGTAGCAGGCCGCCTGGCGCGAATGCCAGGTGCGCGCATCGCCGCCGTAGAACGGCAGGAATCGTTGCTCCGGCTCCTGGCGATCGCCGTAGCCTTCCACGTCGCTGATGCTGTGGATCTCGAAGTCCATCGGCCGGGTGCGGTCTGCCAGCACGTGGTATTCGGCCTGGCCCTGCTGCAGGTGGATGCGATCAGCTCGGCGCGGGAACAGGTTGATCGCCGGGGTGCAGAACAGGCGGAAATTGTCGGCGCTGACGGTGCGCGCCAGGCCGGTGACGCTGCGCCGCAGCAGCACCACGATCTCGAAGCTGGTGCCCTGGGCCCGCCGCAGGGTCTCGCGCATTCCCGCGAACTCGGCGAACAGGAAGCGCTCGGGGCAGGCGAAGTATTCCTGCAGCAGCCGATAGCCGCTGAACGAGCGGCCGTCGTAGGGCAGCAGTGCGTCTTCGTCATCGAAGCCGCGCGGCCGGATATGGCCCGCGTCGCGGAACCCGCTCACCGTGCCCTGCTTGCCGGTCGCGCGCACCAGGTAGCCTTCCGAATCGCCCAGGATCTGCTCGTACAGCCGCTTGGGCAGTTCGTCCGCACCGGCCACGAACACCGGCAGAGAATCCATCGCCAGCGCATCCACCTGCGCGCCGGCGCGGACCTCGAAGCGCAGCCGCAGCCCGGCCCGCACGCTGGTGCCCGCGGGCGCCTCGATGCCAGCCGCCGCCAGCGCCGCCGGCGTCTCGAAATAGCCGGCTTCCACCAGTTCGATCGGCCACAGCGACACCGGATGCGCGGTGCGGTACTCGCACGCGGTGCGTTCATCAACGCCCAGCAGGCTGCGCAGCGCGGTGTGCCGGGGCACGGCCTGGCCGGCCGCCAGGCCGGCGTCGGTCAGGTCCGGGTGCAGCTGCACCACCGCCATCGACGGCACCGGCTGCAGGTAGTGCGGGTACAGCATCTCCAGCAGGTGCTGGGTGAACACCGGGTACTGCGCGTCCAGCTTGAGCTGGACCCGGGCGGCCATGAACGCAAAGCCTTCCAGCAGCCGCTCCACGTAGGGATCGGCACACTCGAAGCCTTCCAGCCCCAGCCGGCCGGCTATCTTCGGATACTCGCGGGCAAACTCGGCGCCCATTTCGCGCACGTGCTGCAGCTCGCGGTTGTAGTAGGGCAGCAATCGCGGGTCCATGGCGGCTCAGCCGTAGCCCTCCGAAACGTCCAGCCGGCCGGTTTCCAGGTCGACCTCGGTCTTCAGGTACAGCTTCAGCGGCAGCGGCTGGGCCCACATCTCCGACTCGATGTCGAACACCAGCGCGCGGCGGTCCATGCGCTGGCCGTCGGCGCTCACCGTGACGCGCAGCGTGTGCGCCGTCAGCCGGGGCTCGAATGCCATCACCGCTTCGCGGATCCGCTGCTCCAGGCGGCCCGCGTCGACGTCGGCCAGCATCGCGCCGGCAAGGTCGGGAATCCCGTAGTTGAGCACCGAACGCGCAACGTGCGGAAAGGCGTCGAGCGGCCGGTCCGCCTCGGCGTGGGTGCAGTTGAGCAGCCAGGACAGATCACGGATCACGCACTCGCGCAGGCGCCCGGCTGCCATCACGCGCTTGTCGCGGCCTTCCTCCCGGTGGCCCGGCTCATCGTCCTCCAGCCGGTCGAGCAGCGATGGCTGCAGCCGCTCCTGTGGGGTCAGTTCGGCCACGGCGCAGCCCTCAGTCGCCGTCGAAGACGATCTCGCGCGTCTCCAGCAGCGGATGCTCGCCGGCGTCCGTCGCGAACATGCGCTGGCCCAGGCCGAGGAAGGTCTCCCCGTCCACCTGCGACCATTCGGTGGCACGCGCCAGCTGCAGCGCCCCGTTGCCGCTGCGTTCGCTGCCCGGATAGCGCACCGGCACGAACCCGGGCACCTCGCCGCCGTTGGTCCAGGTGATCGTCACCGGCGCCCACAGCGTGTCGCACAGCGCGCCAGGCGGATCCAGGCGCAACGCGCGGATACGGGTAAACGGTGCCCAGCCATAGCCGCCATTGACCACCAGTTCCAGGCACGGACCAAAACGCGGATCCGCATCGGCCAGCCACTCGAACCGCTCCCCGTCGATGCTGCCGGCAACCGCCGGCGCCTGCTCGAAGGCCTGTCCGCGCAGCGCCGCAGCCTGCGCGTGCTCACCGGCCGTGGAATGGCGCAGCGCCTGCAGCAGCAGGGCCAGCCAGGGTTCCGGCTCACCGATGACGGTGGGCAGTTGCCCGCCGCCGAACACCTCCCGGCGGTCGAGCTCAGTTTCCAGAAGCGCCTGGTAGCCGGCCACCAGCACCATGTTGGACGCGTCCAGCTTCCCCGCCGTTTCGAGCTGCGCGGCGGCCCGCTCCCACTGCCCGGAAGCCGCCAGCAGCTGGAACAGGAACACCCGCTGCGCAGCGTCCGCGGGATTGCCGCGGACCTGCGTGGCAAGGGCTTCCAGCGCTTCTTCCAGCCGGCCTGCCCTGAGCAGGCCCTCGGCCGGCGTCGGCGCCAGTGTTCCCCCGGTGGCGGATACCTGGAACGACATGTCGCCGGCTCAGGCTGCCGCCGTGGCCTGGATGTCGTAAGTGAAGTCCTTGGTGGCCCCGTCCTTGGCACCATCGGGCTTCTGCGGCTGGAAGGCGTACTTGAACTTGCCGAAGTGCAGAGTAATGTTCTCCGTCAGCCTGTCCTCGCCACCCGATCCACCGGTCGACACCGAAGTGACCAGGATCCCGTTGCTCAACTCGATCGTCAGGTAGTCGGTCTGCTCACCGGTGGCATTGGTCACATACAACCAGGCTTTCTCCAGACGCGATCCAGTGCTGCATGCCTGCAGCAGCGCGTGCGAGCTCGCATCGATGTACTTGGTGAACGAGATGTCCTGCACGTTCGCCTTGCCACCGCCACCAGTGCTGGCATGGTGCAGGTCGCCCGTGTTGGACACGCCCCATGACCAGGCCAGCAGCGGAATTTCACCCTTGTGCTTGCTGTGCTCGGATGAGCCGTCGATCTTGACCTTCCCACCCTCGAACTTGATATGCATGTCAAACGCCATGACGTTCCTTCCTCTGTTTTAAGTTGATCTTCTGAATCAGCCGGACCGATCAGACCTTGGCCTCTGACGGCAGCCGTGACACCAGGCGCAGGGACACGGTCAGCCCCTCCAGCTGGTAATGCGGCTTGAGATAGAACTTGGAGCTGTAGTACCCGGGGGCACCTTCAACTTCTTCCACCACGACCTCTGCCGCCGCCAGCGGCTTGCGCGCCTTGGTTTCCTCGCTGGAATTGGCCGGATCGCCATCCACGTAGTTCAGGACCCAATCGTTGAGCCAACTCTGGACCTGCTCACGGCTGCTGAAGGAACCGATCTTGTCGCGCACGATGCACTTGAGGTAATGCGCAAACCGGCTGCAGGCAAACATGTACGGCAGGCGCGCGCCGAGCGCGGCGTTGGCCGTGGCCTCCGGGTCGTCGAACTCCTCCGACCGGTGCAACGACTGGGCGCTGATGAAGGCCGCCATGTCGGAATTCTTGCGGTGCACCAGCGGCATCAGGCCCATCTTGTCGAGCTCGGCGGAGCGGCGGTCGGTGATCGCCACCTCGGTCGGGCACTTCATGTCCACGCCGCCGTCGTCGGTCGGGAAGGTATGGGCATGCAAGCCCTGCACGGCGCCGCCCGATTCGATACCGCGGATCCGCGAACACCAGCCGTACTCCTTGAACGAACGGTTGATGTTGACCGCCATGGCGTAGGCCGCGTTCTGCCAGGTGTACTTCGACGAATCGGCGCCGGCCGTGTCCTCCTCGAAATCAAACTCCTCCACCGGGTCGGTCTTGGCCCCGTATGGCAGTCGCGACAGCGTGCGCGGCATCGCCAACGCCACGTATTTGGAATCGTCCGACTCTCGCAGCGAACGCCAGCCGGCGTAGTCCGGGGTAGAGAAGATCTTGGCCAGGTCCCGCGGATTGGAGAGCTCGTTCCAGCTGTCCATGCCCATCAGACTGGCGCCAGAGGAGGCGATGAACGGTGCGTGCGAAGCCGCCGAAACCTGGGCAATCCCGCGCAGCATTTCCACGTCCGGAGGGCTGTGGTCGAACTCGTAGTCGCCCACCAGGCAGCCGTAAGGCTCGCCGCCAAGCTGGCCGTATTCTTCCTCGTAGACTTTCTTGAAGATCGGGCTCTGGTCCCAGGCGATGCCCTTGTAGCGCTTGAGCACCTTGCCCAGGTCCTTCTTGGAAATGTTGAACACCCGCAGCTTGAGCTGCTGGTCGGTCTCGGTGTTGTTGACCAGGTAGTGCAGCCCGCGCCAGGCGCCTTCGAGCTTCTGCATCTCCGGGTGGTGGAGGATGTGGTTGATCTGTTCGCTCAGCTTGCGGTCGATCTCGGCGATGTAGGCCTTGATCGTTTCCGCCACGTCCTCGGACACCACGTCGGCGCGGCTAAGCACCTGCTCGGCAAGGGTGCGGACCGCGGCTTGGACTTCATCGCGCGCTCGATCGCCCTTGGGCTTGAACTCTTTCTGCAGCAACGAGGCGAATTCACCCGGATCCAGCTCCTGGGCTTCCGCCGTACCTGTTTCGGCCAGTTTCTCGGTCACCATCTCGCTTACTCCTCGTCGCCGTCGGACTTGGGCGCGGACACCAGGGCCTGCAGCAGCGCGGGATCGCGGATCGCCTGCGCGACCAGCTTCTCCGCGCCGGCCTTGCCGTCCATGTAGGTATCCAGGTTCGCCAGCTGGGTGCGCGCTTCCAGCAACCTGGCCAGCGGCTCGACCTTGCGAGCGATGGCCGCCGGCGAGAAGTCGTCCATGCTTTCGAAGGTGACATCCACGCTGAGGTCGCCCTCGCCGGTGAGCGTGTTGGGCACCTGGAAGGCGGCGCGCGGCTTCATCGACTGCAGCCGTCCGTCGAAGTTGTCGACGTCGATCTCCAGCGCCTTGCGTTCCTCCACCGGGGGAAGGTCGCCAGCGTTGGCGCCGGACAGGTCCGACATCACGCCCATCACGAACGGGATCTGGACTTTCTTCTGCGCGCCGTAAAGCTCGACGTCGTACTCGATCTGCACCCGCGGCGCCCGATTGCGCGCGATGAACTTCTGGCTGCTTGACATGCGTTGGCCCTCCCCACGTGGCGGCGATGAAGGGCGAGTCTAGGAGCGGCCGGAGCGGCCAACCCGACGTTTCGTCTCAGCTTTGGCTGGGCAACGGCCCATCGCAGGGCCGCCCGGGCGGTCGCAGGACAGACAAAAGAACGGTCAGCACACAGATTCACGGATCCGATGAGGGGATCCGTGTCCGATTTACGGACTTGTTTCTTGAGAGGCCCAGAAATTCTGGCGGGCGCAAAAAGCCCGAGAACCTCTCCTGATCATTTTGGGAGACAAGTGATGCAACAGTGCTTCAGCGACGTGGTCCGGAACTGGAAGCCGGGATCCAGCCACGCACCCTGCCGGCAGCCCGCCTCGGAGGGCAGCGACGCGCGATTGATGGAAGTGGTGTCCTATATCGAGGAACACCTGGACGACCCGGATCTTGGTGTGGACCGCCTGCAGTCGGAGTTCTGCGTGTCCCGGGCGACGCTCTACCGCATGTTCAGCGAAATCGACGGGGTGGCGCGCTTCATCCGTCGGCAACGCCTGGTCGCGGCGCGCCAGCACCTACGCCGGCATCCGGAACTGGCCATCACCTGGCTGCTGTACGAAGTCGGGTTCGGATCCGAACGCCAGTTCCAGCGCGCGTTCCAGGCCGAGTTCGGCATCTCGCCTTCGGAATGGCGCGAGCGCTGCAAGGCGGCACAGGTCGCATCACCATACGAGAAGGCCTGCAAGCCTTCACCCTATTCCGCCTTTGCCACCCGGAGCGCGAAGGCGTAATGACCGGAAACGTTGCCCCCGCCAAGGCGGGGGCAACGTCGATCAATCAGCGCTGGTGGCTGACCTCGATCTCCACCCGACGATCCGGTCGCAGACAGTCGATCAGCTGGTTGCGCGAGAGGCCTGCATCACAGCTGGTCACCGGCTGCGTCGAGCCGCGGCCATAGGCGGTGACGCTGGACGCCGGAATGCCTTCCTGTACCAGCAGCTGCTTGACTGTTTCGGCACGACGCTCGGACAGACCCTGGTTGTAGTCCGGGTTGCCCAGACGGTCAGCATGGCCCACCACGGTCAGGCGCACGGTGGCATCCGAGCGCAGGCTCGCGGCCAACTCCGCTACTTCACTGCGTCCTTGCGGCAGCATGTCCTGCACCCCGGAACGATCGAAGTGGAACAGCGCATCCGCCGAAAGCGTATGCACGACCGGGACCGGCACCGGTGCCACCTCGGGCTCGGGCTGGGCGTTGAGCACGTCCAGGCAGGCCGGGCCATCCCAGTGGATGGTGTCCACCAGGTAGCGACGGTCTTCGCGCTCGAAGTTCAGCTGGTACTGGCAGGTCACGTGGGTGTCCACGCCAGTGCGGAAGTTGAATACGTAGTTCCAGCGCGACACGCCGCCAATACCCTCACTGAAGTGGGGATTGCCCAGCAGCGACCGGATCTGGTTCTTGCTCATCCCGCGCCCGATCTGGCGCAGGTTGTCGACGTTGACGAAATCACCGCCGCGCAGCCAGGCGCGGTCCATATCCGGAAATTCGGTTCCACCCACCACGCCCTGGATGGGCACATCGGCCCCGGCGGGGACCACCAGGTCCGTTGCGTGCAACGCAGCGGCGCACAGCGGCAGCAAGGCAAGGGCCAGCGACCGGCAGATCATGTTCCTGTGTGACATGTATGTCATTCCTCTAGATTCGAATCCTGCGGGTGGCCGCCGCCCCTGGCCTGGCCGGGGGCGGCGGCGCCTGGTCACTTGCTGCCGATCACGCCGCTCACGCCGATGTAACCACCGGCGCCGTCACGGTTGGCGGAGAAACCGCCTTCCAGGCTCCAGCGGCCGTTGTCGGCGGTGCGACGCATGCTTACGCCCAGTGCGCCCTGGTCCTTGTAGGCACCAAAACCGGCGAAGTACGTCGTCGCCCCGGCCACGTACGGCGCCTGGCGCATGGCCATCGCGGTCGCTACGCCCGAGTTGATGCTCTTCTCCAGGTCGTCAACGCGCCCGTGCAGGTTCCACACATCGCCCTGCACCTGGTTGATGCGCTGGTCGGTGTAGTCATTGGCAGTGACGACAGCATGGTTGACGCCGGCGTTGAGCTGATTGACGTTGACCGCGTCGTTACCGGCCACGCCCGGCGCTACGCCGGTGATGGTGCGGTTGCCCACGTTGACCTCGCCTGCCGAGTCGCTGCTGCCCACGTACGCCGCGTCGTAACCCGACTGGGCGCCAACGGTGGTCGCCGAACCCTGGCCCAGAGCCACCGAGTTGTCGTGCGTGGCCTGGGCACCCTGACCAACCGCGGTGCTGTTTTCACCGCTGGCCACGGCCTGGTTGCCCAGCGCGGTGGCATTGTCGCCGCTGGCATCGGCGCCGCTGCCGCCCGCAGCCGAGTTGGCTCCGGTCGGGGTCGGCGGCACCAGCGGGGCTTCCTGGCTGACCTGGAACGGACCGGTGGCACCGGCCTGCAGGTCCGCCACGTCACCTTCCACCACGTCCATGCGGTCACCCAGGTCGTTCACGTCACCCGCCACCTGGTTGAGCTGGCCGACGTTGACGGCATCGGTGTCATTCACGCCGGCCGCCACGTTGGTGAGCGTGCTGCCGCCGGCGTCGATGCCGTCGGTGGTCACGCTCGGGCCGCCTTCGATCACCAGGCCGGTATCGCCCAGGTGCACGTTATCGCCCACCTGCACGCCGTCGGTATCGATGACGGTGTTGCCGGCAGTGATGCTGTCCACATCGAGGTCGCGGTTGAGGGTGATTTCCACCTGGCCGTTGTTGTCCTCGCCGGTCTGGGCAACGCTGATGTTGCCGTCACCGGTGAAGGCCACCGAGCCGTTCGGGCCGATGTTGGCGGCGTTGCCGTCCGCATCGGTCGCCGTCCAGCCGGCGTTGGCCGCGTCGTTGGCCGCGCGGATCGCATCGTCGATGTTGTCGTGCCCGGTCCCACCGATATCGCTGGTGGTGATGGTGCCGTCCGGATTGAGCTCGGCGTTGCCGCCGATCACGTTCACGATCGAATCGCCCATCCCGTGCAGCTGGCTGCCGTTGATGGCGTCCGTGCTGGTGGCGCTGATCTCGCCCGGGGCGACGTTGGTGATGACCATGTTCCCGGCGTTGATGCCGGTAACGGTCACGCTCGGCCCGCCATTGATTACCAGGCCGGTATTGCCCAGATGCACGTCGGTACCGATCGCCACGCCGGTGGTGTCGATGAAGGTGTCGCCTGCGGTGACGCTGTCGACCGTGATGTCGTCAGCCAGGTCGAACACCAGGTCGGTGCCATCGCGGCCGATCTCGATGTTGCCATCGGTGTTGCTGAAGTCGACCGTGCCGCCGGGGCCGACGTTGTTGTCGGCCACCGCACCCTCTCCCTCGACCGACACGTTCCAGCCGGCATTGGCCACATCGCTGACCTGCTTGAGCTGGTCCTCGGTAGCCGCCTGTCCGCTGGTGTAGCTGTCAGGGTCGAAGGTGGTGTTGGTCAGCCCACCGATCGTGCCGGCGTTGCCGTCGATCACGATCGTGTTGGTCGCGCCGGCAACCGTCACCACACCCGCACCAATACTGGTGCTGGCACCGCCGCCGGTCACGGTCAGGCCATCGGTATCAAGCCCGGTGTTGCCAATCGCGACACTGCCGTCCGCGCCCAGGTCGATGTCCTTGTTGAGCTTGATCTCCAGGGTATCGGTGCCGTCGGCAACCACGCCGATGTTGCCCTCGGTCAACGCTGCCTCATCCGCCGCACCGCCCACCAGGTTTACCGTCTCGCCCAGCCTGCGCTCCACGTCCGTTCCGGCATCGCCAGCAAACGTCAGCGGGGTATTGGCCAGATCGTCCACCGCGCCGTCCACGTACGTCTTGTTGACGATGTGGTCACCCTCGGTGATCGGGCCCTCGTAGTACACGCCGTTATCATTGACCGTGAAGTGGTCACCCAGCTGAGTGACGCCGTCGACTGTGAGGTTGGTGGTGGTGATGCTGTCACCGTCGATGAAGGTGTCGCCAACTGTGATGCTGGTACCGATTTCCAGCTCATCGGACAGGTCGAACGTGACGTCGTTGCTGTCGTCGGCCTTGGTGACCACGATGTTGCCGTCGGCATTGTTCAGGTCAACCGTGTTGCCGGTCGGGCTGTTGACGCCCACGTTGGTGGCGTTTGCGCCCTGTGCACTGACATCCCAGCCCGCGTTGGCCACCTCGTAGACGTTCCCAAGCTGGTCTTCGGTGGCGGCCTGGCCGCTCACGATGTTGTCCGGGTCGAAGGTGAGGTTGGTCAGGCCGCCGATCGTGCCGGTGTCGCCACTGATCAGGATCGGGTTGTCACCGCCAATCGAGACCGCAGTGCCGCCGATCGTGGTCGTGTAGCCGTCGCCGGTGACCTCGATCGAGCCCGCGCCCACGGCGGTGCTGTTGCCGGCGCCGTCGTTCACCGCCAGCCCGTCGTTGTCCAGCTCAGCGTCCCCGATCGCCAGGCTGCCGTCCTCACCCAGGTCGATGTCCTTGTTGAGCTTGATCTCCAGGGTGTCGTCGCCATTGGCCACCACGCCGATGTTGCCGTCGGTCAGCGCGGCCTCATCGGTCGCACCGCCCACGAGATTCACCGTCTCGCCCAGCAGGCGATCCACGTCCGTGCCGGCGTCGCCGGCAAACGTCAGCGGGGTGTTGGCCAGCCCGGTGAGCTGGTCCACGTTCACCGCGTCGGTGCCGTCCACGCCCGGGGCCACGTTGGTGATCACCTGGCCACCCGCGCTGATGCCGTCGTTGGTGAACCGCGGACCATCGGCATCGCCGATGACCAGGCCGGTGTCACCCAGGTGCACGTCGTCGCCAACTGCAACGCCGGTGTCGTCGACCACCGTGTCGCCGGCGGTGACGCTGTCCACGTCCAGGTCGCGGTTGAGGGTCAACTCAATCACGCCGTCCTGGTCGGCGCCGGTCTGGGCAACGCTGATGTTCTGGTCACCCTGGAAGTCGACCGAACCGTTCGGACCGATGTTCACTTCGCCCGCGCCCGAGCCGCTCAGGTTCCAGCCCGCCGTGGCGGTCTGGTTGACCAGATCCAACTGCTCTTCCGTCGCGGCGCGGCCGGTGCCGTCGGCAAACTCCGGATAGTCGACGGTCTGGTTCGTCAGACCACCGATGGTGCCGGTGTCGCCGCTGATCAGGATCGGGTTGTCGCCGCCAATCGAGACCGCAGTGCCGCCGATCGTGGTCGTGTAGCCGTCGCCGGTGACCTCGATCGAGCCCGCGCCCACGGCGGTGCTGTTGCCGGCGCCGTCGTTCACCGCCAGCCCGTCGTTGTTCAGCTCGGCGTCCCCGATCGCCAGGCTGCCGTCCTCACCCAGGTCGATGTCCTTGTTGAGCTTGATCTCCAGGGTGTCGTCGCCATTGGCCACCACGCCGATGTTGCCGTCGGTCAGCGTGGACTCGTCCGCGCCACCGACCAGGTTCACCGTCTGGCCCAGCCGGCGCTCCACATCCGTACCGGCATCGCCGGCGAACGTCAGCGGGGTATCGGCAAGGGTATCGATCTCACCGTCTACGTAGGTCTTGTTGACGATGTGGTTGCCTTCGGTGATGTCACCGTCGTAGTACACGCCACCTTCGTTGACCGTGAAGTTGTCGCCGAGCTGGGTATCGCCGCCGACCGTCAGGTTGTTGGTAACGATGCTGTCGCCATCGATGACGGTGTCGCCATCCACGAAGGTGATGCTGTTGCCGATTTCCAGATCGTCGGCCAGGTCGAACGTCAGATCTGTGCCGTCACGTGCGATGACAATATTTTCGTCGGTGTTGCTGAAGTCGACCGAGCCGCCCGGTGCAACGTTTGCACTGGCGCCACCTTCTGCACTGACGTTCCAGCCCTGGCCGACATAGGTCAGCGCGTCCTGGACATTGGTGTAGTTGTTGCCCCGTACGGCCAGACCTGCCGTGACGGTGTGCGTTTCCGGGTTATAGCTCGACGTTCCACCCAGGGCCGCCGCAACGCTCTGGCCTGCGGTATCCAGGTCATCGGCCAACGCATCCACGGCCTGATTGGTGCCGTAGAGCTGGCTGCCATTGATAGCATCGGTGCTCTGGGCACTGATACGGCCCGCAGCCACGTTGGTGATGGTGCGCTCCTGTCCCGGGACGCCCACGCTGACGGTAGCCACCGGAGCGATGCCGGCGAAGTCGTAGGTGTTCTTGTCTACGGTGTAACTGGCGGTCCCAACCGCCGCTGCGGTCTCCGCTCCGCTGCCCAGCGCGACCGAGTTCCGGTGCATGGCCCGCGCACCCTGGCCGAACGCGGAGGCGTTCTCAGCCGAAGCTTCCGCTCCGCGGCCAACCGCAGAAGCGTTCTGCCCGGAAGCACGGGCACCGGAGCCGACGGCCAGCGCATCCTGGGCGACAGCTTCTGCGCCGCGGCCAAATGCAGAAGCGTTCTGCGCAGTAACGCGGGCGCTGGAGCCAACTGCCAGGCCGTCTTCGGCATCTTCGGTGGCAACGGCGGAATCACCGATCGCGGTTGCAGATTCGGCACGGGCCTGGGCCTCGACACCGAGGGCCATCGCATTCAGGTCATCGGCCCTTGAGGTGTCACCAATAGCGATGCTGCCGTGATTGCGCGCGTCATCTCCCGGAACGTTGACAACGAAACCGGAGATCGCGCCTGTGCCCATGGCGATACCGTCGGTGGCGTACCCGCGCGAGTTTGTGCCGGTGGCGATCGCGTTGGTTCCGCTGGCGTGGGCGTCAGTGCCGCTGGCCTGAGAGTTCACGCCGGTAGTGCGTGCGCGGGTGCCGAAGGCCTGTGAGTCGGTGGCCATGGCGTGCGCGTCGTAGCCCTGGGCCACGGCCCGGTCCTCGGACGCCAGCGCGCTCTGGCCGATGGCGATGCCGTCATCCGCAGTTGCCTCGGCAACCGTACCGATGACGATGGCGTTGTCCACCGTCTGGCCGGATTTTGGATCGGCTTCCGCGCCGGTGCCCATGACGATGGAGTTCTGGCCGCGGCTTACGGCCTCTTGGCCAATGGCCACACCGCCTGCGCCGTAGCTGTGGCTGCGGTTGCCGAGCACGGTGGCGTTCTCGGCGCGGGCGCTGACATCGCGGCCAATGGCCACGCCATTGTCCGCACCCGCGTTGACGCGGGCCGCATGCCCGATCGCCAGGGACGACGTACCGCTGGCAACGGCTGCCGGGCCAATGGCCATGGCGTCGGCGGCGGTGGCGCCCTCATTCCCCCTGTTGGCATCGACAGTGGTATTGGCGCTGAAGTACTTCACGCCGTTTTCCGCGACCGCCTCGTTGAGTTGCTCGACGTTGACCGCGTCGGTCCCAAGGATGCCGGCCGCAACGTTGCTGATACCGCCGTCCGTGTTGTAGCGCACTGCATCGACCGGAAGAATGTCGACCTCGCCACTGGTGACCGCGCCAATCGCCTCGACGATGGTGGCGAAGCTGGCGGTACCTCCTGCTGCAAGGTCAACGACGATGGGGCTGTAGGTACCGTCAGCGTTGAGGGTGACGCCACCACCAACGAGAGTTGCAACCGAACGCTGTGCGCCCTGCAACTGGCCCACATTGACCGCGTCGTAACGTTGGGCACCATCAGACACATTGGTGATACGGCGCTGGAAAGCCTCACCGGGGTTCGAGTTGCCCACGGAGACCGCGCTGCCAGGCACGGCCTCGCCGGTCAGGTAGCCGGTGCCGATCAGGTCAGACTCCCGCGCAGCCGAATTACGGCCCAGCGCAATGTTGCTGCCCTCCGCTTCCGTATGGGCACCCAATGCAACGCCGTTGACTCCGGCAACGGAATCCTTGCCGAGCGCCAGCGTTTCGCTGCCCAGGGCCCTGGCTCCGCTGCCGAGGGCCACCGAGTCGGAGCCGGCCTCAGTCGCATCGCCAATCGCCACGGCCTGCGCCCTCGCCCCTGCACCATCATTCGCGTTGACGCCAATGGAAATGTTGTTGTTGCCCACGAGACCGCGGCCAGCCTCGACGCCGAGCGCGACGTTGCCGTCGCCAATCACGCCTTGGCCCGCCCCGTATCCAATAGCTGTGCTCTGGTTGCCCTCCACATTCTGGCCGGCGGCAGTACCGATGGCGATGTGATCGGTACGATCGCCCCCCGGGATGCCGTCGGTGCCGACTCCGGCGTCGGTCCCCAAGGCAATGCTGTTGCCGGTGCCCACATAGGCGCCCGTGCCGGCGGCAATCGCATTGCCGGCAGCTGCATTGGCCTGGCCAATGGCGATGCTTCCGTCGCCGGAGGCTTGGGCATCGGTTCCCAGCGCAGTCGCGTTTTCGGCGCTGGCGTGGGCGCTGGCGCCAACGGCCGTACCGCCGGTGCCGAAGTTCCCGCTCACGCTCGCGCCCGCGCCCACGGCGGTGGCGTTTTCCACATACTCGGAATCGACGCTGGCGCCGTCGCCCAGCGCCACGGTGCTGTTGCCCGCTGCCTGGCTGTCGCGGCCGATGGCAATGGAGCCGCTGCCGTCACCGTCCACCGCGTCTCCGGTGCCTGCCGTCGCGCCCTGCCCCAGGGCGATGGCGCCCTCGGCGGCTTCGGTGGTGGCGGCGCCGTCACCGGCGGCGAAGCTGCTGTCGCCCTCGGCTACGGTGTTGGGGCCGATGGCGATGGACTCGGCGCCAAGGGCATTGGAGTCGGGCTGTGCGGAACGCGCACGGAAGTACCGCACGCCGGACGCACCTTCCTCGATGAAGTAGTTGTAGACCTGACCGCCGGTGATCGCTTCCGTGCTGCCTTCGGCAACTTGGCCGGGAGCGAGGTTGGTGATCGCAAGGCCGCCGGCGTCGATGCCTGCGGAGGTCACACTGGGACCACCATCAATCGTCAGGCCGCTGCTGCCGAGCGCAGCGCTGCCTGCAGTGATGCTCCCCACCTCGATGTCATCGGCCAGGCTGAAGACCAGGTTCGTACCCGTCCGCGAGACTTCGATATTGCCGTCACCGCTGAGATCCACCGTTCCGCCGGAAGCCACGTTCGCTGCGGTACCGCCTTCGGCACTGATGTTCCAGCCGGCGCTGGCGGTGGTCCTGACAGCATCAATCTCGGCGGTGTTGGCGCTGATGCTGGCCGCGTTGGTCGCAATATCGGCCCTGTTGGTCGCGATGTCCGCACGATTCGTATCAATAGCGGACGTGTTATCGCCGATGAGGCCGGCGTTCTGGTCCGCAGCTGCCTGCGCGCCGGCAGCTGTCGTCTGGGCAGTGTCAGCGGCAGCTTGGGCCGTGCCCACTGCGCCACTGACCTGGTCGAGCTGGCCGAAGTTGACCGCGTGCTCATTGGCGGTACCACTGGCGACGCTGGTGATCACCTTATTGCCGGCATCGATCCCTGCCAGGGTGACGCTGGGGCCGCCAGTGATCGTCAGGCCGGCCGTGCCAAGCATGACGTTGGCGCCTACCGCCACGCCGCTGCCGTCCATCACCGTGCTGCCGGTGGTGACTGTGCTGGCGGTGACGGTGTCCACGAGGAGGTCGGGGTCGAGCGTGATCGCCAGGGTGGCGTCATTGTCCGGCCCGGTCAGGTCGACGTTGATGTTGTCGCCGCTTTCGAAGGTGATCGTGTCACCGTCGGTCGGGGTCCAGCTTGCGTCCTGAGCAAGCGCCGTCGATCCAAGCCCGGCCATCGCCAGCATCGGCGCGATAACCGCGGCCAGCAGCGACCTGCGCAACAAGGTTGCGGCGCCAGCTCCCTGGACCACGCCGGTGCTGTCGCTCCGGGCAAACTCCGAGGCCACAACGAGCTGGCCCAATTCCTTGTTCCAAACCTTGCTGTAGATCTTGTTCATATGCAGCGGACTCCTTGGGATGTTCGCAGGTGGAAATGGATGACGTACGGCGCGACGGACGCGCGGAAAGTGCTGACACAGGCAGCCGCTGGCTGCGGCGCAAAAGTGCGTCCGACGGGTAACTCAGGTGGTTCCCCCGCTCCCGGCCCCGGGAGCTTCGACCCTGTTGCGGACCTCGCAGCGGCAGCGAAAAGTAACGCTGCTTTGCGGATTGGCCTCACCAACAAAGCGTGATGTTAGTCACGGGCAATGTTGGATTCATCCACCAATACCCGCCAAAACTCACTACCGGTGAGGAAGCCTCTGCGGCTGTGCGGGGCTTGCGGCACACTGGCTCAATCGCGACCACGTCCATCCCTATGAGCGCAACCTCAAACCCCTGGCATCGCGCCAAGCATTGGCTGCAGCACGTTCCGGTCGCCGACGCGGTCGACCGCCGCAATGCGCCGATGCTGCAACTGGTGCTGCTGCTCATCGGCATCCCGGTGCCCTTGCTCTGGCTGTACCGCATCCTCGGCACGGACATCGCCTGGCGGCCGGGTGAAACCATGGGCCTGGCTACGGGCCTGATCCTCTCGGCAATGGCCCTGTTCTGCTTCGCGCTGGTGCGCCGAGGCCATTTCCAGTGGGCGATCCGGCAGATGCTGGCCGTGGTCGCCGCGACGCTGCTGCTGACCTATGCCAGCCGGGGGATATCCGCGCACGTGCACGAACTGCCGCTCCAGGTGCTGTGGCTGTTCGTGGCCGGGATGATGATCGGCCGCTGGGCGCTGTGGACGGTGTATGCGGTGCTGGCGGCCTCGCTGACCATGGGGGCGGTCAGCGAAGCCAGGACTCTGGGCGAGCCGCTGTCGCACCTGCTTGGCGATGCGGTGATCCGCTCAACGATGTTCCTGGTGATTGCGGTGGTGGTAGACCGGAGCACGCGCTCGCTGCGCGACAGCCTGTCGGACGCCGTTGCGCGCGGACAGGAGCTGGAGGCTGCCAACCGCCGCCTGGAAGCGGAGATCGTTGCCCGCGAGCGCGCCCAGGAGCAGCTGCTGCACGCGCAAAAGATCGAGACCGTCGGTCACATGGCCAGCGGAGTGGCGCACGACTTCAACCACCTGTTGGGCTTGATCCTGGGCTACGCCCAGCGGGCGAAGATCGCCGCGGACGGGTCTGAACTGCGCGAAGCGGTCAGCGGCATGGAGTCGGCCGCAAAGCGTGCCAGCGCCCTCACCCACGGGCTGCTCAGCTTCAGCCGCTACGACGCCACCCGCGCCGAACGCTTCGACGCGGGCCAGGCGTTGGAGGAGATGCTGCCGATGCTGCGCCAGGCGCTGGGGCCGCGCATCGCCCTGGACGTACGGCAGGCTTCCGCGCCGTCGCCAGTGGTGTTCGATCGCGTCCAGTTCGGCCTGGTCCTGCTCAACCTGGCCACGAATGCGGCCCAGGCCATGCCGGCGGGCGGACAGGTGGGTCTTGAACTCGAGACGGCCGCCGACCCGGCCGCCGTCCGGGTCACGCTGCACGACCAAGGCCCCGGCATTCCGCCCGAAGTGCAGGAGCGGATGTTCGAACCGTTCTTCACCACCAAGCCCCCGGGCCAGGGCACCGGGCTGGGGCTTGCGATCGTAAACAACCTGGTGACCGCCTTTGGCGGCCGGGTCCACGTGGAAAGCGCGGAGGGGTCGGGCGCCCGGATCTGCATCGAGCTGCCGCTGGCCGTGGAAGACAGCCGGCAGGATGCACGGCCACCGCGCTACCAGGCCAGCATGTAGCCCACGCCGCGCACCGCCTTGAGCGGAAGCTCCTGGCCGAGCTCCTGGCGGCACTTGCGCCGCAGCCGGTAGACCAGCATCTCCAGCCGGTGCGGGTCGAAATCCTCGGCGGGACCGGAAAGCCGCGCGATCAGCGCCTCGCGCGACACCGGCGCGCCCGGGTTGTCCGCCAGCAACGCCAGCACCTCGCGCTCGGCCATGCCCAGGTCCAGCCCGGCGCCCTCCGGGCAGACAAGGAGCCAGCCGCCGGCCGCCAACTTCCATCCGCTCCCGCCGCCGGCGGAGCGTTCGCGCGCAACCCGTCCGGCCAGGTTGCGCAGGGTCGCCACCACCTCGTCCATGTCCGCCGGCTTGGCCAGCCAGGCATCCACGCCGGCCTCCAGCGCACGCTGGCGCCAGTGTTCGCCCACCGCCCCGCTCAGCATCACGATGCCCAGCGACGGCGACTGTTCGCGCAGGCGCCGGGCGATGCTCAGGCCGTCCTCGTCCGGAAGGCCGAGATCCAGCAACACCAGGTCGTACGCGGAGGAAAGCAGGTCGCGATAAAGCTCCAGCGCGCTGCCCATGCCGGTCACCGCGAAGCCGGCGCGCAACAGGATCGGCAGCAGGATCTGCTCCCGGAACTCGATATCGTCCTCCACCACCGCCAGTTGTACCGGGGCCGGACGGTCCTCTGCCAGCATTCAAGACTCCATGATCCTGCTGCGCCCAAAGCCTTGTACTTTGGTCGTAGACCGGCCCGGAAGATGCTGGGCGGCGGGCCAACCAGCCAGCGTGCGGAGGCCGCGAAAATGGTGGGTCGTGCTGGATTCGAACCAGCGACCAGCGGATTAAAAGTCCGATGCTCTACCGACTGAGCTAACGACCCGAGGGGTGTAAGCGCCCTGCATTTGGCAACGGGACAGCCTACAATGGTTGGGATTTTACACACGGTTGCGCTTCCGGGCACCCCCCGGTTGCTCACGGGGTGAAAGCGGCCACGCCCACGAAGCAATGCCTGCCACACGGCGGGCATTTTTCCGACTTGATCCAGATCAAGTCGTCATCCCTCCCCAGCCGCAACAATACCGTCCGGACCTAGAGACACCCCCATCATGGCAGACACCAGCATCGCCCCGGCCATCGACCCCAATGTGGGGCCGGCCGAATCCGCAAAACATGGTTACTACAACGACAAAGTAGTGCTCCAGTTCGCCGTCGCCACGGTGATCTGGGGCATCGTCGGCATGCTGGTAGGCGTGGTCATCGCCGCCCAGCTGTACTGGCCCACGCTGTTTGAAGGCATTCCGTGGCTGAGCTACGGGCGCCTGCGTCCGCTGCACACCAACGCGGTGATCTTTGCGTTCGGCGGCAGCGCTCTGTTCGCCACCAGCCTGCACGTTGTGCAGCGGACCTGTCATGCCCCGCTGATCTCCGACAGGCTGGCCGCGTTCGTGTTCTGGGGCTGGCAGGCGATCATCGTCGCCACCGCCATCACCCTGCCGCTGGGGATCACCCAGAGCAAGGAATACGCGGAAATGGAGTGGCCGATCGACATCGCCATCGCGGTGGTCTGGATCGCCTACGCGGTGCTGTTCTTCGGCACCATCGCCAAGCGCCGCGTGTCCCACATCTACGTGGCCAACTGGTTCTACGGCGCCTACATCCTCGCCATCGCCCTGCTGCACATCGTCAACAACCTGGCGCTGCCTGCGGGCCTGGGCAAGTCGTACATCATCTACACCGGCGCGGTCGACGCGATGGTGCAGTGGTGGTACGGCCACAACGCGGTGGGCTTCCTGCTGACCGCCGGCTTCCTGGGCATGATGTATTACTACGTGCCCAAGCAGGCCGGTCGTCCGGTGTACTCCTACCGCCTGTCGATCGTGCACTTCTGGGCGCTGATCTCCATCTATATGTGGGCCGGCCCGCACCATCTTCACTACACCGCCCTGCCGGACTGGGTGCAGTCGGTGGGCATGGTGTTCTCGATCATCCTGCTGGCTCCCAGCTGGGGTGGCGCGATCAACGGCATCATGACCCTGTCCGGCGTGTGGCATAAGCTGCGCACCGACCCGATCCTGAAGTTCCTCATCGTCGCGATCAGCTTCTACATGATCGCCACCTTCGAGGGCCCTATGATGGGCATCAAGACGGTCAACTCGCTGTCCCACTACACCGATTGGACCGTGGGCCACGTGCACGCCGGCGCCCTGGGCTGGGTGGCGATGATCTCGATCGGCTCCATCTACTCGCTGATGCCGCGCCTGCTGGGCCTGAACAGCATGTACTCGGTCAAGTGGATCGACGCCCACTTCTGGGTGCACACCATCGGCGTAGTGCTCTACATCGTGTCGATGTGGATCGCCGGGATGATGCAGGGCCTGATGTGGCGCGCTACCAATGCCGACGGCACGCTCACCTACGCGTTTGTTGAAGCCCTCAATGCCACCTACCCCTACTACTTCGTCCGCCTGCTGGGCGGCGTGCTGGTGGTCTCGGGCATGGTGCTGATGGCAGTCAATACCTGGAAGACCTTTGCCGCTGCGCGTACCACGCGTGCCCCGCAGCCCGTGCTGCCGCCCGACGCCTCCAACGCGCGCGCCTGATTGTCTGGAAACAAGCATGAGCAACGAGCCAAACAAGCCAAACAACCCGCACGAGAAGGTCGAGAAGAACGTCGGCCTGATGGCGGTCCTGATCGCGGTCGTGGTCTCCTTCGGGGGGCTGGTCGAGATCGTGCCGCTGATGTACCAGGCCGAAGCGATCGAGCCGTTGCCCGGGGTTGAGCCCTACCCCCCGCTGCAGCTTGCCGGGCGCGATGTCTACGTCCGTGAGGGCTGCCACAACTGCCATTCGCAGATGATCCGCACCCTGCGCTTCGAGACCGAGCGCTACGGCCATTACTCCCTGGCCGGCGAGTCGGTCTACGACCGTCCGTTCCAGTGGGGTTCCAAGCGCACCGGGCCGGACCTGGCCCGCGTGGGCGGCCGCTATTCGGACGATTGGCACCGCGTGCACCTGATCAACCCGCGCGACGTGGTGCCCGAATCCAATATGCCGTCCTACCCGTGGCTTGATCAGCGCATGGTCAACCCGGAACAGATCACCCGCCACCTGAACACGCTGCAGCGCCTGGGTGATCCCTATACCGACGAGCAGATTGCCGAAGCCGCTGAAGAAGTCAGCGGCAAGACCGAACTCGACGCCGTGGTCGCCTACCTGCAGGGACTCGGCCGCAACGCACCTAGAGGACAGTGAGATGGTGTCCGGAATCGTAACCGTGGTCCTGCTGCTGGTGTTCCTGGCCGGCTGGGCGTGGGCCTGGAGCCCGCGTCGCAAATACACCTTTGATGAGGCCGCGCGCCTGCCGCTGGAAGAGAACGAAGTGGAAGAAGTGATGGAGAGGCAGCCATGACCCAGGGGTGGTCCCTGTTTGTAATCGTCCTGGTGATCGCACACATCGCCGGATACACATGGCTGCTGTGGTGGACGGGCCGCCGTCGTCCCGGCGATCCGGCGCCCGATGACACCGGTCATGTCTGGGACGAAAACATCACCGAATACAACAAGCCCCTGCCCAAGTGGTGGGTCAACGGCTTTTACCTGAGCATCGTGTTCGGTGTCGGCTACCTGATCTGGTATCCGGGCCTGGGAGCGTTCCCCGGCGTGGGCAACTGGACCTCGGCTTCCGAACACGACCAACAGCGTGCAGCCAACGATGCGCTGCTGGAAGAAACCTTCGCCGTCCACGCCGGCCAGCCGATCCCGGTGCTGGCCCGCAACGACGAGGCGCTGCAGCTGGGCCGGTCGATCTTTGCCAACACCTGCGCCACCTGCCACGGCTCCACCGCCCAGGGTGCGATCGGCTATCCCGATCTCACCGACGATCACTGGCAGTGGGGCGGCGAGCCGGAAGACATCCTGACCACGATCCTCGACGGGCGCGACGGCATCATGCCGCCCTGGGGATCGGTGCTGGTGGGCATGGGCGGAGAGCAGGCAATGACCCAGATTGTTGCCTACACCCGCGCCCTGGCCCAGCCCGATGCTCCGCGTGACTTCTTCGCCACCCGCGGCGAGCGCCTGTTCGAAGGACTGTGCGTGGCCTGCCACATGGCAGACGGCACCGGCAATCCTTCGCTGGGTGCTCCCAACCTGACCCGTGGCGAATACGTCTACGGCGGCAGCTCGGACGCACTGCACCAGACCATCGCTGAAGGAAGGCACGGCGTGATGCCGGCACACCGCGACCTGCTGGGTGAAACCCGTGCACGTCTGGTGGCCGCCTACGTCTGGTCGCTCTCCAATCCGGCCGAAGGAACCGCCTCTACCGCGGTCTCCGGGAGCGGACAACAGTGAGTCACCAGGTCCGCCCATCCGCGCCGGAGCACCCGCCCCGGCCGATGGCACAGAGGCTCGGCGCGATCCTGTGGCCGAGCTTCTTTGCCGCGGGTGTGACCACCATGGTGTTTTTTGCCCACGTCGACCCGCTTGAACTGCGGGACATGACGTTCCCCGGGCTCCCGATCAGCCGCACCCAGGGCTACACGATCGGCTTCTTTGTTTCCTGGCTGGCGACGGCGTCCTCCAGCCTGTTTACGTGGTGGCTGCTCAGACCAGCCAGCCGTTTCAATCGGACGCTGTCAGGCGACTGAGCAGGTTATGTCCGGCCGTATTCCAATCAAGATGCTCGAAGACGACGGGCACGACAGCTACTACGCCAGCGAAGGCAAGATCTATCCGCGCGAAGTGACCGGCCGGCTTGACCGGCTGCGCAAGCTGGCCGTGTTCTGGCTGCTGGGCATGTTCTATGTGTTCCCGTGGCTGAGCTGGAATGGCCGTCAGGCGGTGCTGTTTGATCTGCCTGCGCGCCAGTTCCACGTGTTCGGGCTGACCTTCTGGCCGCAGGATTTCGTGTTCCTGG
Source organism: Luteimonas qiangzhengi (assembly GCF_039548515.1). Taxonomy (NCBI): domain Bacteria; kingdom Pseudomonadati; phylum Pseudomonadota; class Gammaproteobacteria; order Lysobacterales; family Lysobacteraceae; genus Luteimonas; species Luteimonas qiangzhengi. The sequence continues at coordinate 29,469 of NZ_JBCLVE010000008.1, forward strand.
CCCTGTTGCTGATCGTCGCCGCGATGGCGCTGTTCTTCTTCACCGCCCTCGCCGGGCGGCTGTTCTGCGGTTACGCCTGTCCACAGACCGTGTGGACCGAGGTGTTCCTGTGGATCGAGCAGTGGACCGAAGGTCGGCGCAACCAGCGCATGCGCCTTGATGCCGGCCCCTGGAACCGCGAGAAGATCCTGCGCAAGGGCGCCAAGCACTTCCTGTGGCTGGTGCTGGCGCTGTGGACCGGCTTCACCTTCGTCGGCTTCTTCACCCCCATCACCGATCTGGGCGTGCGCCTGCCGCAGCTGGCATGGGGCGGCTGGGAAGTCTTCTGGGTGCTGTTCTACGCCCTGGCCACGTGGGGCAATGCCGGCTTCCTGCGCGAGCAGGTGTGCAAATACATGTGCCCCTACGCGCGCTTCCAGAGCGCGATGTTCGACCGCAACACCCTGATCATCGCCTACGACCCGATGCGCGGCGAGCCGCGTGGCCCGCGCAAGCGCGGACTGGAAAGCGTGCTGGAGCGTGGCCGCGGGCTGCTCGACAAGATCACCGCCTACGACTACGTGTTCCGCGCCGCCAAGCATCCAACCGCGGCCGACAACCGGGCCCACGCCCGCGGCACCATCACCTTCGACAACGAGCTGGAAATCGCGGCCGAGCCGCTGCCCAAATTCAACCCGGAAGCGCTGGGCGACTGCATCGACTGCACCATCTGCGTCCAGGTCTGCCCCACCGGCATCGATATCCGCAACGGTCTGCAATACGAGTGCATCGCCTGTGGTGCCTGCATCGACGCCTGTGACGAAGTCATGGACAAGATGGGCTATCCGCAGGGCCTGATCCGCTACACCACCCAGAACGCGATCGACAGCAAGCCCAGCCGGATCATGCGTCCGCGGATCATGATCTACGGCACGATCCTGCTCGCACTGGTCCTGGCCTGGGGCTGGGGCGTGGGCACGCGCAGCCCGCTGATCGCCGAGGTCCTGCGCGACCGCAACGCCCTGTACCGCGAGACCCCGACGGGCGTTGAAAATGGCTACACGCTGAAGCTCATCAACAAGACCAACGACCAGGCGCAGTACAATATCGCCATTGAAAGCGGCATCAACGACCTCCAGCTGATGGTTGACGAAGCCGTCTCCCTGGACGCCCAGCAGGTGCTCTCCCTGCCGCTGGTCATCGCCGCACCGGCCAGCGTTTCGGGCCGGCATGAAATCACCTTCGTGATCGAATCGGCCGATGGCCAGATCCGTCAAGAGGTCGACAGCAGCTTCTTTGGTCCCCTGCAATGAATGAAAAAGTCCCTTTCTGGCGCAACCATGTCCTGATCCTGGTCTTCGTGTTGCCGGCGATTTCCATCATCGCCGGCATAGGCCTGCTGATCACGGCGCTGCGCACCGGCGGCGACGATCCGGTACTGGACGAAGTGCGGCGCACCGCCCGCGGCGCCCAGGTCACCGACCTGAGTGCCGACGAAGCCGCCCGCGCCGGGCGCTACGCAGCCGTGGTCCGTCTGGATCTGGAGGCCGGGACGGTGGAAGTCTTTCCGGTGAGCGGCCGCTTCACCCGCAGCACACCGCTGGACCTGGTGCTCAGCCACCCGGTCTATTCCGCTGAAGACCTGCGCCTGCAGCTGGATCCTTCCGATACCGGCTGGCGTGTGGAAGCCGAGGTCAGCACCGAGCACGACTGGAACCTGCGCCTGTCTCCCGCCGATCGTGAATGGCGCCTGCAAGGCAGGCTGACGCGCGGGGAGCTGGCCGCGCGCCTGCAACCGGCCTTGCAGGACGCCGGCACCGACCCATGAGCGCGGTCGCGCCGGGCGCGACCCTGCGCACGGACGCCGCCTCTCCACGGCAAGCCGCAGGCTGCCACCACTGCGCCGATCCGCTGCCCGCTTCACCGGCGCAGCGTTCGCTGTCCGGGGTCACCCGTTCGTTCTGCTGCGAAGGCTGCGCCGCGGCGGCCGAATGGATCCAGGATGCGCGCCTGGGCGACTACTACCGCCTGCGCACGGCGCCGGCCAGCCGCATCGACGAAGACGCCCTGGACGACGATCTCTCCCTCTGGGATCGCGAGGAAGTCCAGGCCGAGCATGCCCGCAACGTGGCGGGCGGACGCGAGATCACCCTGCTCACCGACGGCATGCGCTGCGCCGCCTGCGCGTGGCTGATCGACCGGGCGCTGTCGCGCGAAGAAGGCATCATCGACAGCGGCGCGAACGCCGTCACCGGCCGCATCCGCCTGACCTGGGATCCCACCCGCACCAGGCTGTCCGCGCCGCTGCGGCGCCTGGCCGCGCTCGGCTACCGGCCCTACCTGGCCACGGGTGAAGCGCGCGAGCGCGAGCAGCGCCGGCAGCGCAACCGCGACCTGATCCGGATCGGCGTGGCCGGGATCGGCGCCATGCAAGCCATGATGGTGGCCGAAGCGCTGTATCTGGATATCCACTTCACGATGCCTATCCCCACGCGGGATTTCTTCCGCTGGGTCAGCTTCCTGCTGTCCACGCCGGTGGTGTTCTACGCCGGCTGGCCGTTCCTGCTCGGGTCCTGGCGCGAACTCACCCAGCGCCGCCTCGGCATGGACACCCTGATCGCCAGCGCCACCCTGTTGGCCTGGGGCGCGAGCGTGCTGGAAACGGTCCGCGGCGGGGTCCACGTCTGGTACGACGCGGCGGTGATGTTCGTGTTCCTGCTGCTGGTCGCGCGCATGCTTGAACAGCGCGCGCGCGCCACCGCCAGCGCCCAGGTGGATGCCCTGGCGCGTGCCCGGCCCGCCTTCGCCGCACGCGAAGGGCCGGATGGGCAGCGCGAAACCGTGCCGGTTGCCGCGCTCTCGCCCGGCGACGTGGCCTACGTGGCGGTTGGCGGCGTGGTCCCGGCCGACGGCATCCTGCTGGAGCCGTCCAGCTTCGAAGAAGCGCTGCTGACCGGCGAATGGACACCCGTGGCCCGCGAGGCTGGCGAAAGCGTCTATGCCGGCACCCTGTGCCGCGATCGCCCCGCCCGCCTGCGGGTGGACGAGACCGGTGCCGGCACCCGCCTCTCCCAGCTCACCGCCCTGGTCGAGAAGGCCCAGGCCCAGCGCCCCGCGCTGGCAGTGGTGGGCGAACGCATTGCCCACCACTTCGTCAGCTGGCTGCTGATCGCGGCGGTGGCGGTCTACATCGGCTGGCGCATCTACGATCCGTCCCGCGCCCTCGAGGTCACCCTGGCGCTGCTGGTGATCAGCTGTCCCTGCGCGCTGGCACTGGCCGCACCGGCGGCGCTGGCCGCGGCCCACGGCACCCTGGCCCGTCTGGGTGTGCTGGCGCTTGGTGAATCCGCGCTTGACCAGCTGGCCCGGGTGACCGATCTGGTCTTCGACAAAACCGGCACCCTCAGCGATGGACACCCGGTGCTCTCGGAAGCCACGCCTCTGGCCGAACTGGACCGCGACACGGTGCTTTCAATCGCCGCTGCGCTGGAAAGCGACAGCGGTCACCCGTTGGCCCGCGCCTTTGCCGGCCTGCAAGTCCGCCACCCTGCTGAAGGTGTCCGGGCTGTTCCCGGCCAGGGCATCGAAGGCAGCGTCAATGGACAGCTCTGGAAGCTGGGCCGGGCAGCCTACGCGGCCGCCGGGCAGGCCGATGACGATGCCATCTGGCTGGGCGATGGCGAACGCGCCGTCGCCCGGTTCCGGGTGCAAGAAGCCACCCGCGCCGACGCCGCTGCCGCCGTCGCGCGCCTGCGGGAGATGGGCATCCGCGTGCATCTTTCCAGCGGCGACGCCGACGCCCCCGTGGCAGCCTTTTCCGAGCGCCTGGGCATTGAACACGCCCATGCCCGCCAGAGCCCCGAAGACAAGCTGGCCTATGCGCGTTCGTTGCAGGCCGAGGGTCGAGTGGTGGCGATGGTGGGCGATGGACTGAATGACGCCCCGGTGCTGGCCGGCGCCGATGTGTCGTTGGCCCTCTCGGCTGGCGCCGCGCTGGCCCAGCAGTCGGCCGACCTGGTGCTGACCGGCGATTCGCTGATGCGCGTCCCGCAGGCCCTGGAAACCGCCCGTCGCACGCGTCGCGTGGTCCGCCAGAACCTGGTCTGGGCCGGCGGCTACAACATCATCGCCCTGCCGGTCGCCATTGCCGGCCTGGTGACCCCGTGGCTGGCAGCGCTGGGCATGGCCCTGTCCTCGCTGCTGGTGGTGGGCAATGCCCTGCGGCTCACCCGCCTTCCACGCTCCCATTCCAGGACTGCGGCATGAACATCCTTTTCGTACTGATTCCCATCAGCGTGATCCTGCTGCTGGTCATGATCGGCACCTTTGTCTGGGCGGTCCGCAAGGGCCAGTTCGAGGATCTGGACACGGCGGCGATCGACATCCTCAGCGAGGATGCGCCGCCACCGGGCCGGCTGGAAGATGTCCAGCCCGGCCAGGCACAGGAACGCAATGCCGATTGACTGGCTTGCCCTTGGCGCCGCGCTGCTCGCGGGCGTGATGGGCGGCGTGCACTGCGCCGCCATGTGCGGGGGCATCGCCACCGGGTTTTCCGCCATGTCCACGCGCAGCAGCTGGCGTGCGGCGTTTGAACCCAACCTCGGCCGGGTGCTGGGCTATACCGTGGCCGGTGCCATCGTGGGCGGACTCGGCCACGGCCTGCTGCGGGTGGTCCGGGTTGACTGGTTGGCCTGGGGCCTGCGCGCCGCCGTAGGCATGATGATGATTGTCGTTGCCCTGCGGATCCTCAACCCGCGGGCAGGCGCAGGCTTTCTCGCCGGCCCTGCGCAGCGCCTATGGGGCGCATTGCGGCCGCTGCAACGGCATATGCTGCCGGCCGACACCACAGCCAAGCGGATTGGCCTGGGCATGCTGTGGGGCTGGCTTCCGTGCGGGCTCAGCACCAGCCTGCTGGCAGTGGCGTGGCTGCAGGCCGACGCACGCAACGGCGCCCTGACCATGGCGGCCTTTGGCCTCGGCACCCTGCCGCTGATGGTGTCCCTTACCTGGTCGGGCGCGCGCATCGGGCGCTGGCTGCAGCAGCCGCGCTGGCGGGCCGTGGCGGGCGGGTTTGTCCTGGCTGCCGGGCTGCTGACCATGGCCTCACCGTGGCTGATGCAGATCCCGGCCCTGCACGGCGTACTGGCCGCGCTCGGCTGCCTGCCACGCGGCGCGTGAACGCGCTCCGCACCCGATCGTAAAAGCATGCTCCGGACCTGATCCAGATCAAGGTGATTGAAGGCGTCCATCTCCATACTTTCAAGCATGGATTTCAACCTTCGTCACTGCACAGGAGCAGTCACCATGAAACGCCTTACCGCCGCCCTCGGGCTTGCCATCCTCTTTGCCGCTGGCAGCGCTGCCGCCCAGAACTGCACGATCTCTCTGGACAGCAACGACCGCATGCAGTTCAGCGAGAAGAGCGTCAGTGTCTCGTCCAGCTGTTCGTCGATCACGGTCGAGCTGACCCACTCCGGTTCGCTGCCGGTGGCGGCCATGGGCCACAACGTGGTGATTACCGAGGCTGCCAACGCCAATGACGTTGCCCAGGCCGGAATCAAGGCTGGTGCGGCCGCCAACTATGTGCCGGCCGGCGATGCTCGGGTGATCGCTGCGACGGAGATGATCGGTGGTGGTGGCAAGACGAGCATCACGTTCCCGGGCAACAAGCTGACGGCTGGTAATGACTACACGTTCTTCTGCTCTTTCCCGGGTCACTCGGGTCTGATGCGGGGCAAGGTGGAAGTCACCCGCTGATTGTTCCCACACAGCTCTCTCCCCCTGACATGCCGGCGAAAGCCGGCATGTTTTTTTGTGTGCGTTGTCCTGGCAAAACAACCCCCTACTTGACTCCGGTCAAGGCGACTAAAACGCTCCCGGGGGACCATAGCTCCAGACAAAGAAACACCCACTGGAGACCCACGATGAACGTGTTCAAGACCACCCTTCTCGCCGCTGCAATCGTCCTTGGAATGGGCGCTGCGCCGGAGCCCGCACAGGCGATGGATGCCATGGAACTGGTGCAGCGGAATATTGCCGACGCGCCTGACCTGTCCAACCTGCCGCGCCAACAGGTGCAGCTGGTTCGCCCGCCGCATATCCATGACCATAGCCAGGTCGCTGTTGGCGGACCGAAGGTGGTGCAGTTCACGCTGCCCATCACCGAGCAGGAAGTGGTCATTGACCAGGACGGCACCACGCTGCAGGCCATGACGTTCGGCGGCAGCATCCCCGGGCCGATGATGGTCGTGCACGAGGGTGACTATGTTGAGTTGACGCTGATCAACCCGGCCACCAACACCATGCCGCACAACATCGACTTCCACTCGGCGACGGGTGCGATGGGCGGCGGCGACATCACCGTCATTTCCCCGGGCGAAGAGGTCACGCTGCTGTGGAAGGCCACCCGGCCGGGCACCTTCATCTATCACTGCGCACCTGGCGGCACGATGACGCCGTGGCACGTGGTGGCCGGCATGCAGGGCGCGATCATGGTGCTGCCCCGCGAGGGCCTGAAGGACGGCGAAAACAATCCGCTGCGCTACGACAAGGCCTATTACATCGGCGAGACGGAGTTCTACATCCCGCGCGATGAGGACGGCAACTTCAAGAGCTACGGTTCGCACGCTGAAGCGCTTCCGGAGACGCTTGAGGTCATGCGCAGCCTGACCCCCAGCCACGTGGTGTTCAACGGCTCGGTCGGCGCTTTGACCGGCGAGAACTCGATGACGGCCAAGGTTGGTGAGACGGTGCTGTTCATCCACTCGCAGGGCAACCGCGATACCCGCCCGCACCTGATCGGCGGTCACGGTGACTATGTGTGGGAGCGTGGCAAGTTCAACAACGCGCCGCTCAAGGATCTGGAGACGTGGTTCATCGCAGGTGGCTCGGCCGGTGCCGCGCTGTACACCTTCCTGCAGCCGGGTCTGTACACCTACCTCAACCACAACCTGATCGAGGCGGTTGAACTGGGTGCGGCTGCACACGTGATGGTTGAAGGCGACACCTGGGATCACGACCTGATGAGCCTGCCGTCGGCTGCGGGTCCGATCAAGGCCGACACCGACCTCTCCCTGCCCATCGCCCGCTGACATCCCCCAGCCAAGATGGGTTACCCCGCCGCCGCCCTGCTCCTGGGGCGGCGGTTTCTTTTTTTGGTCCGCACGCCCATCACGCGGGTGCCGATGCCAGGCGCCGCTCCCATCCACCCCCGATTGACCAGAGTCAAGGCATCCCCCTCCGCCCAGGCCTAAGATTCAATCATGCAGATTCCCTCCCAACCCCAGTTCGACGCAGGGCTGCTGCGGCGCTACGACCGCCCCGGCCCGCGTTACACCTCCTACCCGACCGCGCCCAAGTTCAACGCGGACTTCGGCGAAGCCGAGCTGCGCGAAGCGGCGCTGGCCAGCAATGGAGACCCCATCCCCCGACGCCTGTCGCTGTACGTGCATGTGCCGTTCTGCATGAGCCCGTGCTTCTACTGCGGCTGCAACCGGATCATCACCCGCGACCTGACCCGCGGCGAGGCCTACCTGACCCGCCTGTATCGCGAGATCGCGATGGTGGCCGAGCTCTTTGACCGCGACCGGGAAGTGATCCAGCTGCACTTCGGCGGCGGAACCCCGAACTTCCTCGCCCCGGCCCAGCTGGCCGAGGTGGTGGATGCGCTGCGCAGCCAGTTCCACTTCTCCGGGCACCGCGATCGCGACATTTCGATCGAGCTCGATCCGCGCTTCATCGGTCCGAAGGAGGTCGCCGAGCTGGCGGAGATCGGTTTCAACCGTGCCAGTCTGGGCGTGCAGGATTTCGACCATGACGTGCAGGTCGCGGTGAATCGGGTGCAGTCGGTGGACGAAACCTTCGCCGTGATGGAGGCCTGCCGCCAGCATGGTTTCCGCTCGGTGAACCTGGACCTGATCTACGGCCTGCCGCTGCAGACCCGCGAAAGCTTTGCGCGCACGCTCGATCTGGTGCTGGAAGCGCGCCCGGACCGCCTGGCGGTCTACAGCTATGCGCACCTGCCGCAGCTGTTCCGCCCGCAGAAGCAGATCAGCGAGGACCAGCTGCCGGATGCCGAAACCAAGCTCGCGCTGCTGCAGCTGGCCATCGAAAAACTCGGCGCGGCCGGTTACAGCTACATCGGCATGGACCACTTCGCCCTGCCCGATGACGACCTGGCGCGTGCCCAGGAGCGCGGCGGCCTGCACCGCAACTTCATGGGCTACACCACCCACGCCGACACTGATCTGATCGGCCTTGGAGTGAGCGCCATCAGCCATATCGGCAATACCTTCAGCCAGAATCCGCGCGACCTTCCGTCCTGGCAGATCGCGGTCGACGAGGGCCGGCTGCCGGTATTTCGCGGTCTGCGTTTGAACGAAGACGACTGCCTGCGGGCCGACCTGATCCAGCGCCTGATGTGCCAGGGGGAAATACCGGTCAGTGCGCTGGAACGGCGCTACCTGATCAATTTCTCCGAGTATTTTTCCGACGCGCTGGAACGCCTGTATCCGCTGGTGGAAGACGGACTGGTGCGGGTTGAGCAGGACCGGATCACCGCCACCTCGCGCGGACGGCTGCTGTTGCGTAACATTGCGATGTGCTTCGACCAATATCTCAACCAGCCCATCGCCGAGCCATCCGCTCCGCGCTATTCGCGTGCCATCTGACTGCTTCGGCGGGACGGCGATGAGTACGCCGTTTCCGCATCACAACCAGGCAACGCTGGCGGACGATGGTGACGACTTCACCTTCTGCTCCACCTGCGCCTTTTCCCAGGCCTGCCTGGCCGAAGGCATGGACAAGTCCGGCCTGCGCAACCTGCACATGCTGGTTGAACACACCGGGCCGCTGCACGCGGGCGACCATGTGTTCCGCGCGGGCGATCCGTTCGAGGCCATCGCCGCGGTGCGCTCGGGCACGGTCAAGACCTACACCATCGATCGCGAAGGCCGGGAACACGTGCTGGGGTTCCATTTCCCCGGCGAGGTGATTGGCCTGGACGGGATCGATGGCGACCGTTATCCCTGCAACGCGGTGGCGCTGGACACGGTGATGCTGTGCCAGTTCTCGTTCCCCAAGATCTCGGTGCTGGCCGGACAGCTGCCGGGCCTGCAGCGGCATCTGTTCCGCCTGCTCAGCCGCAATATCGGCCGCGCCGCGCTGCTGGCCGGAGACTGGACCGCCGACCAGCGCATGGCCGCTTTCCTGATCGGACTCTCGCGTCGCCTGGCTGCGCGCGGCTTCTCACCGCACCGCTTCCAGCTGACCATGGCCCGGACCGACATCGGCAACTACCTGCGCCTGGCACCTGAAACGGTCAGCCGGGTGCTGCGCCGGTTCCAGCAGGACGGCCTGCTGCAGATCGACCGCCGCGATGTGGAACTGCTGGATCGCGACGGTCTGGAAACGCTGGCCGAGCCGATCCTGCGCGACTGATCGCTGTGCGCCGGTAGTCACCGGCGCCCGACTGACCATCTGAAGGACGATGAAGGCGCGCCAGCGCCCTTCAGGCTGTCCGCTGCGTGCCCATTCCTGAGCACTTTTTCCCCCACCCATGACTTATGGCACATGGCCGCTGCGTCTGGTGTTATACTCTACCAACACACCGCACCACCAACTCACCAGAACAGCTTCCCCGGAGCCCATCATGTACACCCATATCCCCCAAGCCGCCCACGCCCTTCCGACTTCCTTCCTGAGCGAAGCCGCCCGCAGCCTTCCGGCCAGCCACAGCGCCATCGCGACCATCAACGGCCGTGACCCGCACGCCGGTTCGTTCCAGCAGCGCCGCTACGCCCCGGTCCAATCCAGCCCCCGATTCCGCCTCATCTGATTCCCCACCCTGCCGGATCCGCGACGCGTCTGACCTGGGTCAAGGCCGGACGCCGGGCAGGTCTCCCATACTGGGGGCCATGGAAACCCCAACCCGCTCCCTGTCCCCGCGCCGCTTGGGCGACGCCCCGCACCGGCTGATGTTTTTCATTGGCGCCGGCAACCTGCTGCTGGCGATGGCCTGGTGGGCCGCCTGGCTGGGCGCGCTGCGCTGGCCGCTGGTGGAAATGCACCAGCCGCTGACCTACGCCGGCTGGCTGCACGCCTTCGTGATGCAGTACCAGATGCTGCCCAGCTTCATCTTCGGCTTCCTGCTCACCACGTTTCCCAAGTGGACGGGGCAGCCGGATTTCGAGCGCTGGCGCTACGCCCCGGTGGGCGTGGGCCTGTTCGGCGGCCAGATCGCGACCCTGCTCGGAGCGATCGGTTGGGACGTGGGTCTGGTGGTGGGGCTGTTCATGACCATCGGCGGCTGGGTGGCAGGCCTGTGCACCCTGGGGCCGCTGCTGTGGCGTGAGCGCGGCACCACATGGCACGCGCGCTCCTGCTTCGCCGCCCTCAGCCTGGGCTTCCTGGGCCTGCTGGCGTGGCTGGCGCACGTGTGGGGCGCTTCGCCGTTCTGGGCGTTCGTCAGCATCAAGATCGGCAGTTTCGGTCTGCTGCTGCCGATCTATCTCACCGTTGCCCATCGCATGTTTCCGTTCTTCGCCGCCAGCGCCGTGCCCGGTTACCAGGCATGGCGGCCCATGTGGCTGCTGGCAGCGCTGTGGCCGCTGAGCCTGGGCCACCTGGTGCTGGAACTGCTCCATCTGTACGGACTGCTGTGGCTGGTTGACCTGCCGCTGCTGGCGCTGACCGGCCTGATGCTGTGGCGGTGGTGGCCGCGCGGGAAAAAGCCGGGGCTGCTGACGGTGTTGTTCCTGGGCCTGGCCTGGCTGCCGCTCACGTTCGCGCTCTATACCGGTCAGAGCTTCTCCTACCTGCTGACCGGCGTGTACTGGCTTGGCCGCGGCCCGGCGCACGCGCTGTTCGTAGGGTTCTTTGGCAGCGTGCTGGTGGCCATGGTCACCCGGGTCACCCAGGGCCACTCCGGCCAGGGCCTGTACATGCCGAAGGTGGCCTGGTTCGCCTTCATCGCCATCCAGGTGGTGGCGCTGATGCGGGTCGCGGCCGAAGTGCTGCCGGATACCCCGGCCTGGCAGGCGGCGGCCGCGCTGGGCTGGCTGGTGGCCTTCCTGCCGTGGGTGATCAGGCTGGGCCGGATCTACCTGGCCCCCCGGGCCGACGGCAGGCCGGGCTGAACCTGCCGAAGACGGGCCAACATTCTTCGCGCCGGATGCTTCAATGATCGAGTTCTATCCACAGATCAAACACGTCCACATCGGCCTGGCATTGACCAGCGGCGCGCTGTTCGCCCTGCGCGGCGCCGGCGTGTTGGCCGGCATGCACTGGCCGCGCCGGGCAGCAGTGCGCTGGACCAGCTACGGCATCGATACCGCGCTGCTCGCAGCCGCCTTCACGCTGCTGGCCATCCTGCCGGGCGGGTTGTACGCCAACGGCTGGCTGACGGCGAAGCTCATCCTGCTGGTGGCCTATGTCGTGCTGGGCGTATACGCCCTCAGGCGTGCGCGCAGCCGCACCGGACGGGTCCTGTGCTACGTGGCTGCGCTGGCCACGTTCGGCATGATCTACAGCATCGCGCGGGCCCACCATCCACTCGGGCTGCTCCACGTCGGAGTGTTGTAGTACGGCATTGCCGGGTGAAGCCGCCCCATCGCGTATCCTTGGTTGCACATGGATACGCAGATTTCCCCCTCCGTCGAAGACTCCGCCAGCCACCGTCTCTGGACCCGCGAAGCGTTGAAGCTGCTGCGCCAGGAGGCGGCCCGCTCGGCTGATACCCATCTGTTGCGGCTGGCGTTCAAGGGCTTTCCCGGCATCGAGTTCTACTTCAAGGACGAGGCCGCCCACCCAACCGGCAGCCTCAAGCATCGGCTGGCCCGCTCGCTGTATCTGTACGCGCTGTGCAATGGCCGCCTGCGCCAGGGCCAGTCCGTCGTGGATGCCTCGTCGGGCAGCACCGCGATCTCGGAGGCCTGGTTCGCGCGTCTGCTTGGCCTGCCGTTCACAGCGGTGATGCCCGCCGCCACCGCGCCGCGCAAGATTGCCGATGTGCAGGCGCTGGGTGGGCACTGCGACCTGGTGGAGGATCCCTCGCAGGTGTACGAACGCGCCGCCTGGCACGCCGCCAACGGTGCCTGTCACCTGGACCAGTTCGGCCTGGCGGTGACCGCCACCGACTGGCGCGGCAACAACAATATCGCCGAATCGATCCTCACCCAGCTGGCCGCCGAGCCGCACCCGGAGCCGGCCTGGATCGTATGTGGCGTTGGCACCGGCGGCACCTCGGCCACCATCGGCCGCTACCTGCGCTATCGCGGACTGGCCACCCAGCTGTGCGTGGCCGAGCCCAGCGGCAGCGCGTTCGTCCACGCCTGGCGGAGCCGCGACCGCAACGTCCGCTGCAGCCGGCCGACGTTGATCGAAGGCATCGGCCGGCCACAGGTGGAGCCGGGCTGGGTATTTGAAACCGTGGACGATGTGATCGAGGTGCCCGACGCGGCATCCGTCGCCGGCATGTGGCTGCTCAAGGAGCATCTGGGGCGTCGCTACGGCGGCTCCTCGGGCACCAACCTGGTCGCCTGCCTGCAGCTGGCCTGCCGCATGCGCGAGCAGGGCCTGAAAGGCAGCATCGTCACCCTGCTGTGCGATCCCGGGGAACGCTACGACCAGACGCTCTACGACACGCAGTGGCTGACGCGCAACGGCATTGATTCGGCTCCCATCATTGAAGCCCTGCAGGGCACCGTGGCCGGCGGCAGCTGGCACCCCTGGGACTGAAGCTCCACCATCTGCCCGCCGGTTGACCTGCGTCATGGGCGGACCTGACTCCATCGCCAACAATGTCTGCAACACCGGACAACACCGTCCGGAGAGCAGAAAACAGCGATCACGATGCCGTACGCACGGCCCCAGGCAACGCGTTCCACCCGCCGACAGCGGGCGTCTGGCAGCTTCCGCGGGATGGCGCTGGTCGCGCTCGGTCTGACCCGCCCTGGTTCGACCCCATACGCGGCCCTGTGCCGTACCAAGCGCCTTGGAGCCAACATGTCGTACCCCCCGTTTGCGCGCCTGTGCCCGTCCTGCCTGTGCGTGGCCGTCGTGGCCGCACTCGCGTTTGTTGCTCCGGCAGCTGCCAATCCATCCGACGCCGCTCCATACGATGCCAACCCGGACGTCGTCGATTTCGATGCCCTGATCGTGACCGGCGTAGCGCCCAGTGCGGCCCTGACCTTCGTCACCGATCCGCGCCAACCGCGCCAGCCGGTTCCCGCCAGCGACGGCGCCGACTACCTCAAGACCATCCCCGGCTTTGCGGTGATGCGCGGCGGCGGCACCAACGGCGATCCGGTGCTGCGCGGCATGTTCGGATCGCGCCTGAACCTGCTCGCCGGCGACGGTGCCCTGGCCGGGGCCTGCCCCTCGCGCATGGACAACGCAATGTCCTACATCTCCCCGGAGACCTGGGATGGCCTGACCGTAGTCAAAGGGCCGCAGACGGTGCTGTGGGGCGGCGGCGCGGCCGCCGGCACGGTGCGCTTCGAGCGCGACATCCCCTACTTCCCCGAACCCGGCATCCAGGCGCGGGGCAGCGTGCTCGGCGGCAGCAGCGGTCGCAATGACCAGGTGCTGGATTTCGCCGGTGGCAATGAATCCTTCTACGGCCGGGTCACCGCCAACCGCTCGGAAGCCGATGACTACGAAGATGGCGATGGCCGCCGGGTTCATTCGGCCTGGCTGAAGTGGAACGCCGACGCCGCCATCGGCTGGACTCCCGACGCCGATACCCTGATCGAAGCCAGCGTGGGCCGGGGCGACGGTGAGGCGCGCTATGCGGGCCGCGGCATGGACGGCTCGGTGTTCGACCGCACCAGCTACGGGCTGCGCTTTGAGCGCAGCAACATGGACGGCGTGCTCACCGATGTGGAAGCCAACCTCTACTACAACGACGTCGATCACGTCATGGACAACTACACCCTGCGCAGCCCGGACCCGGACAGCAGCATGCCGATGCCGATGGCCAGCAACGTGGCCAGCCGCACCACCGGTGGCCGCGTGGCCCTGACCTGGCGTGGCGACCACTGGGACCTGACCGGTGGCCTGGATGCCCGCGCCAGCCGCCATGGCAAACGCAGTGCGATGGGACGAAGTGCCTACCTGGCCGAGCCGTGGAACGTGGACGCCCGCTTCCGCCAGTCAGGCGCGTTTGCCGAGCTGCACTGGCACATCAGCAGCGAGCACCACCTGATCGCCGGCGCCCGCGTGGACCGGGCCGAAGCCGAAGACCGTCGCACCCACCTGGGCGCTGGCGGCCACGGCGGTGGCATGGCCGCCCCCAACCCCACCGCCGGCATGGAGCGCAGCGAAACCCTGCCGTCGGTCTTCGTGCGCTACGAGCAGACCCTCGCCGACAGCGGCTTCAGCTGGTACGCCGGTCTGGGCCACACCGCGCGGATGCCCGATTACTGGGAGCTGTTTTCCCCCGACAACGGCCCGGCAGGCGCCGCCAATGCATTTGCCGGCGTTGATCCGGAACGCACCACCCAGGTGGACCTGGGCCTCAACTGGAAGGGCGAATCAATCGACGCCTGGGTCTCGGTGTACGCGGGCCGCATGGCCGATTACATCCTGTTCGACTACGGCCACCACGGCGCGACCACTGCAGACAACGCCGATGCCGATATCCGCGGCGGCGAGGCCGGGATGGAGTGGCGTCCGATTGAGCACTGGAAGCTCGGCGGCAGCATCGCCTATGCCTGGGGCGAGCTGGCCGACAGCGGCCAGCCGCTGCCGCAGATGACGCCGTTCGAATCGCGCCTGACTGCCGCCTATGACAACGGTCGCTGGACCGCGGGCGCCCTGCTGCGGGTGGTCGCCAGCCAGGACCGGGTGAGCGACTCGCTGGGCAATGTGGTCGGCCGCGACCTGGGACCAAGCTCGGGCTTCGCGGTGTTCTCGCTCAACGGCGGCTACCGCTTCAGCGAGCGGATGCAGCTGACGGCCGGCATCGACAACCTGTTCGACCGCGCCTACAGCGAGCACCTGAACCTGGCCGGCAACAGCGCATTCGGCTACCCGGCCGATCCCGTACGGATCAACGAACCCGGGCGCACCGCCTGGGTGAAGCTCAACCTGGAGTACTGACGTGATCGGGTCGGGGGCCATGCCCCCGGCCCGTGCGGACCGGAATCTCGCGTCGGCCGCGTAGGGCCGACCTACGAAATGTGGGTCGTCCCCCGTAGGTCGGGGTTACACCCCCGACGATCACTCGACGCGGGAGAACACCAGGCTGGCGTTGGTGCCGCCAAAGCCGAAGCTGTTGGACAGGACCGTACGCAGGTCCGCGCTGCGGCTCTCGCGCACGATCGGGAAGCCTTCCGCCCGCTCATCCAGCTGTTCGATATTGGCCGAGCCGGCGATGAAACCATCACGCATCATCAGCAGGCTGTAGATGGCCTCGTGCACGCTGGCGGCACCCAGCGAATGCCCGGTCAGCGCCTTGGTCGACGACAGCGGCGGCACCTTGCCGGCGAATGCCTCGCGCACCGCCTCCAGCTCGACGACGTCGCCGAGCGGGGTCGAAGTGCCGTGGGTGTTGAGGTAATCGACCTCGCCCACCGGCGTGCCGTTGAGACCGGCCAGCGCCATCTGCATGCAGCGCACCGCGCCTTCGCCAGAAGGCGCCACCATGTCGGCGCCGTCGGAGGTCACGCCATAGCCGGTGAGTTCGGCCAGGATCGTCGCCCCACGCGCTACCGCATGCTCGTATTCCTCCAGCACCAGCATGCCGCCACCGCCTGCAATCACGAATCCGTCGCGATCCGCGTCATACGGGCGCGAGGCGCTCAACGGCGTGTCATTGCGCTTGGTCGACAGCGCGCCCATGGCGTCGAACTGGGCGGTCATGGCCCAGTGCAGCTCTTCGCCACCACCGGCGATCACGATGTCCTGGGCGCCGTGGCGGATCAGGTCCGCACCGGCACCGATGCAGTGCGCCGACGTGGCGCAGGCGGCCGAGAGCGAATAGCTCACGCCGCGGATGCCGAAGCCCGTGGACAGGGTGGCCGATACGGTCGAACCCATCGAGCGCGGCACCATGTACGGCCCCACCTTGCGCACGCCGCGGTTGCGCAGCAGGTCTGCGGTTTCCACCTGCCACTGCGGCGAGCCGCCACCCGATCCCGCCACCAGGCCGGTGCGCACGCTGCGCACCTGCTCATCGGTCAGTCCCGCAGCCGCGATCGCATCCCGGGCGGCCACGTAGGCGTATGCCGCCGCGTCGCCCATGAAGCGCTTGAGCTTGCGGTCGATTTCAGCCGTCAGGTCGATCTCCGGCACACCGGCGACCCGGCTGCGCAGGCCCAGCTCTTCGTATTCGGGGACGAAGCTGATTCCCGGGCGGCTGTCGCGCAACGACTTGGACACCGTGTCCAGGTCATTGCCAAGGCAGGAAACAACGCCCATTCCGGTCACTACCACGCGACGCATGATCAGAACCCTTCAGTAGAGGAAAACAGGCCCACGCGCAGATCGGAGGCCAGGTAGATCTCCCGCCCGTCAACCAGCGTACGCCCGTCGGCAATCACCAGGTCCAGCTTGCCGCGCATGGTGCGGCGGATGTCGATTTCGTAACTCACCACCTTCGCGCCCGGCAGCACCTGGCCGCTGAACTTCACCTGGCCCACGCCCAGCGCGCGGCCGAGTCCGGTCGCGCCCAGCCACGGCAGATAGAAGCCGCACAGCTGCCACATGGCATCGAGGCCCAGGCAGCCCGGCATCACCGGGTCGCCTTCGAAATGACAGTCGAAAAACCACAGGTCCGGACGGATATCCAGCTCGGCCTTCAGCTCGCCCTTGCCATAGCGCCCACCCTCGGTGGAGACATGGGTGATGCGATCGAACATGAGCATCGGCGGCGCGGGGAGCCGGGCATTGCCGGGACCGAAAAGTTCGCCGCGCGAACAGGCGAGCAGCTGCTCATAGTCGAAGGAGGAAGGCTGGTTCATGTCGTCCAATGGTGGGGGAACCCGTCTATTTTGCGTGTTTTGCCGGAAAATTTCCGGAATGTCATCCGTGCGCCTGTTTTCGGCGTCCGGACAGTGTATTCAGCTGTAACGCGTGGGGTCGGAAACGCCGGCCCCGGAGAAGCCATCGGCCCGCAGCCGGCAGGCATCACAGCGCCCGCAGGCGCGCCCTGCTGCATCGGCGCTGTAGCACGACACGGTGGCGGCGAAGTCCACGCCCAGTCGCAGCCCTTCGCGCACGATCCCGTCCTTGCCCAGCGCCATCAGCGGCGCGTGCACGCGGATCCCGGCGCCTTCCACGCCCGCCTGGGTCGCCAGGTTGGCCAGCGTCTGGAAGGCATCAATGAACTCGGGACGGCAATCGGGGTAGCCGGAATAATCGACTGCGTTGACCCCGCAGAAGATGTCCGCCGCGCCCAGCACTTCGGCCCAGCCCAGCGCGATGGAGAGCATGATCGTATTGCGCGCCGGCACATAGGTGGCCGGGATATCGCCCTCGCTGTGCGCGCTTGCCTCGGGAACGTCGATATCGTCGGTCAGCGCCGAGCCGCCGATGCTGCGCAGATCCACCGACACCGTCTTGTGTGCCACCGCGCCCTGCGCCTGCGCAACCCGCGCGGCAGCCTGCAGCTCAGCGGGATGGCGCTGGCCGTAGTCCACGCTCAGCGCATGCACGGAAAAACCCTGTTCGCGGGCCATGGCCAGCACCACCGCGGAGTCCATGCCACCGGACAGGAGTACGACTGCTTTCTTCATGGTTCTGCCTCAGCGTCCCGGTTCGTCATTCCAGAGAATCTTGTGCAGCTGCATCTGGAAGCGCACCGGCAGGCGGTCGGCCACGATCCAGTCGGCCAGGTCACGCGGTGCCAGCTCGCTCTTGCTGGGTGAAAACAGCACGTCGCAGCGGGCTGCAATGTCGTGCTCGCGCACGATGCCGCTGGCCCACTCATAGTCTTCGCGCCCGCACAGGACGAACTTGACCTGATCGTGCGGCGTCAGCAGCGCGATGTTTTCCCACAGGTTGCGGTGGGCCTCACCCGAGCCGGGGGTCTTGATATCCAGCACCCGGCTGACCCGCGGGTCGACGCGGCCGATATCGATTGCGCCGGAGGTTTCCAGCGATACCGCATGCCCGGCCTCGCACAGCCGCTGCAGCAGGTCCACGCAGCGCTTCTGCGCCAGCGGCTCACCCCCGGTCACGCACACGTGGCGCACGCCGTGGCGGGCCACTTCGGCCACGATGTCGTCGATCGTCCACCACTGCCCGCCATGGAACGCATAGGCGGTGTCGCAGTAATGGCAGCGCAGCGGGCAGCCGGTCAGGCGGACGAACACGGTCGGCCAGCCGGCTTCCCGTGCCTCGCCCTGCAATGACAGGAAGATTTCGGTAATCCGGAGCCGGTCGACCGCCGTGGCGGCATCAGGGACAGCAACTTGGTTCATGGGTGCAATTGTACGGAGCCTGCCGGGCGGACGCCGGCAGCACCTGGCCTCAGCGCAAACGGCTCAGGCGGATGACGCGAAGGCGATCGTCGGCGGTCGCCGCCGCATCGCTGCCCGGGTAGCGCTCGATCACCTGGGCCAGCGTCTGCTCGGCGGATTCCATGTCCTGCCTTCCGTACTGCGACAGGCCCACCTTGAGCAGCGCACGCGGCGTGCGCGAGTCCTCGGGGAAGCGCTGGATCAGGGCTTCGAACGCGCGCTGGGCGGCGTCGTAGTCCTCCAGCACGTAAAAACTTTCACCCAGCCAATACTGGGCATTGGGAACCAGCGTCCCATCCGGGTGCGCGCCGAGGAACTGCCGGAACAGTTCCGTGGACTTTTCATACTCGCCAGCCCGCAGGGCGCTGAAGGCGACCTCATAGGCGGCCCGCTCATCCGGGTCCTGCGCTGGCAGGCGCGGCCGCTCGGCGGCACCTGCAGCGGTCTCCGGCACGGGGACCGGCAACGAAGCACCGGCTTCGCCGGCCTCGTCATCCGCCGGTTCCGGCACGAAGCCGCCTTCCAGGCGGTTGAGCCGGCCGTCCGCATCCAGGTACTGGGCACGGCTGGTTTCGCGCATCTGCTCGATGCCGTGCTGCAGCTCTTCAATCTGCGAACGCAGCTGCACCACTTCGCGACGCAGCTCGGTGACCTGATTGAGCAGGTCGACGTTGGAACTGCGGGTGGTCGAATCCTGGCGCTCAAGTGCGGCTACGCGATCGGCCAGGCTTGCGCGCTGTGCAAACGCAGGAGCGGCGGCAACAAGGGCCGCCGCAACCACGACTGGAACAATCAGTCTACGCATGAAGTCAGCGATCAGCGTGCGCTGTAGACGATCTCAACGCGACGGTTGCGCGCCCAGCAGTCTTCGTTGACATCGGTGCAGCTCGGGCGCTCTTCGCCGTAGCTGACGGTGGTCAGCTGGGTGCCGGAACCGCCATTGGCCTGCAGGGCGGAAGACACGGCGTTGCCGCGGCGCTCACCCAGGCCCAGGTTGTAGTCACGGCTGCCGCGCTCGTCGGCGTGGCCTTCCAGAGTCACCCGTGCCGACGGACGGTCGCGCAGGTACTTGGCGTGGCAGGCCATCTGGGCCTGGAACTCCGGACGCACCGATTCCTGGTCGAAATCGAAGTACACCACCCGCTGGCGCAGGCAAGCATCGGTGTCCAGGTCCTCGGGACCGTACACACCGGCGGTCGGAGCAGGCTGGGTTGCGGTCGGCGGCGGCGGCGCGGTCGGCTGCGGCGCTTCCTCCTTCACCTGCTTGGAACAGCCCACGGCTGCAACGCAAAGCGCAGCGATGAACACAATACGGGTGGTGGTCTTCATCTCGTCGATCCTATGGTTGAACAACAGCGTTCAGGTTGATGGAAACAATGTGGAGACGGCGTCAGCGTTGTTCCCGGAACGGACCCCAGGCCGGCTCCCGCACGTCACCATCAGCAAGCACCAGTCGCTGGCGCACCCGGCCATCGGAAGAAACGGCATACAACACCCCTCGCCGTCCCTCACGTGCCGCGTACAGGATCATGCTGGCATTCGGTGCAAAGCTCGGTGATTCATCGAGCGAACCGGGAGACAGCGTGGACCAGCGCGGCGTGCCGAGGCTTCTATCCAGCACCGCAATACGGTACACGTTGCCCGCGCCTTGCGCTACGGCAATCTTCTGCCCGTCGAAGGACACGCTGGGGTCGGAGTTGTAGCTGCCCTGGAAGGTCGCCCGGCTCTCTCCGCCACCACTGGCAGGAACCTGGTAAACCTGCGGCCGGCCGCCACGATCAGAGGTGAAATAGATGCTGTTGCCGTCATGGCTCCAAGCGGGCGAGGTGTCGATGCCGAAGTGGTTGGTCAGCCGGGTCAGCGCCTTGCTGCCCAGATCCATCACGTAGATCTCCGGGTTGCCGCTGCGCGAGAGGGTCAACGCCAAGCGGCTGCCGTCCGGTGAGAATGCGGGCGAGGCGTTGATGCCGCGGAAGCTGGACACCAGCTCGCGCCCGCCGGTGGAGATGTTCTGGATATAAACGGCCGAGTTGCCGCCTTCAAAGCTCACGTAGGCCAGGCGGTTGCCATCCGGGCTCCAGGCCGGGGACAGCAGCGGCTCGTTGGATCGCACCACCGTCTGCGGGTTGAAGCCGTCCGAATCAGCGACGATCAGCGCGTAGCGCGCGCTTTCACCGGCGCCGGTCTGGGTGACATAGGCGATCCGGGTCCAGAACGCGCCGCGCACGCCCAGGATCGCTTCGTAGATGGCATCCGACATCTGGTGGGCCACGTCGCGCATGGCGCTGGCGCGGCCGGTCATGGCCATGCCCAGCACCCGCTCCTGCTTGGCCACGTCGAACAGTTCGTACTCCACCCGGTAGCCGCCGCCGGCTGCGTCCAGCACCCGGCCCACCACCAGGAAATCCTGCCGCAGCATGCGCCAGGTGGGGTACTGGACCTCGGCGCCGCGCGTCGGCCGCTCGACGATGTCGCGTTCGGGCAGCGTACGGAACTGGCCGGAGCGGTCGAGGTTGGCGCGGATCACCGCGGCCACGTCGGTATCGGGCGCTGTGCTGGAGCCCTGATAGGGCATCGGCACCACGGCGATCGGCAGCGCCGAGGCATGGCCGCCGACGATATCGATCTCCAGGCCCTGCTGCTGCGCCATGACAGCGACGGGCAGCAGCAGCGCAAACAGGGCAACGAGGAAGCGGGTTATGGATTTCATCGTCTTGCTCGAAATGGGGAAAAGGGAATATTCACAACGCTACAGCTTGGCCGCAGCGCGTGGAGGATGGATGAACGGCAACCATCGCTGGGGCTGACCAGCTGTAGGAGCGCGCCATGCGCGAAGCCGCGTGAATCCAATCTTGGGGCGTGTCGTCGGCCAAGTCACCGGAACCGACGCCACGCGGGGTGCCCGTTGTCACGCGGCTTCGCGCGCATGGCGCGCTCCTACCGGTCCTGGGCGGTGAAGTTGAGGTTGAGCCTGCGGTTGAACACCGATTCGAAGCCTGCATACGGCAGCGGTTCGGCGCGACGCACCGCGGCCTCCACCGACCGCCGGCCCAGCGCGTCATAGGGGCAGGAGCTGTCGAACTCGACGTTCATCACCTGCCCGCCGGGCAGCTGGGTGATGTAGATCCGACAGCGCTGCCCCAGGGCCACGTTGTCCGGCCGGGTCCAGTTGCGCACGATCGCGTCCTGCAGCGCGGCCGCATAGCGCGCGGCCAGGTCGCTGTCGCCATCTGGGGTGCCGCGCGGCGGGCTGGCGGTGGAGCCGGCGGCCTGTTCTGCGTCACGACGCTCGCGGGCGCTGGAGATCTGGTCCAGCTTGCGCTGGGCCTCATCGGCTTCGCGGCGGATCTGCTCCTGCTCGGCGCGCAGTTTGGCCAGTTCCTGCTCGCGCTGCTGGCGTTGAAGGCGACGCTTCTGTTCGGCTTCTTCCTGCTTCTGCCGCTCAGCCAGTTCGATCTGCTCCTGACGGCGACGCTCTTCCTGCTCGCGCTCGGCGGCCAGTTCGGACTCGGCGTCGGCGCGGGCCTCGTCCTGGTCCACCACGTCGGGATCCGGGATCTGCTCCTGCGGTGCAGGCTGCGGCTCCACCTCGGCGTCTTCGGGCACCGGCTCGGGCAGCGGCTGCGGCAGGGGTGCCACGTCTTCCTCGACCGGCGCGGGCGCGGGCTCGGGTTCCGGTGCGGGCATGGGTTCGGGCACCTCGGCCAGCGCCTGCTGGGCGGCTGCCGACAGCGCGTCGGCATCCACCAGCTCGGCGCTGATCGGCACGCCCGCTGCCTGCGGCGCCGCGCTCCGGGACCAGTGCAACCCCATGAACACCAGCGCGAACAGCAGCACGTGCAGCAGCAGCGCCAGCACGACCGCCTGGACGGTGTCGGCACGCGCCTCACGCATTTATTCGCCGCCCTCCTGCGGGCGGCTGATCAGGCTGACCCGGGTCACCCCGGCCTGATTGATGGTGTCGATGGCGCGGATCACGCTCTGGTAGCTGGCGTCGCGATCGCCGTTGACCAGCACGCTGGCCTCGGGGTTCTGGTTGTGGATGGCCTGCATACGCTCGCGCAGGCCGGCCACGTCGACAGCCTGGTTGACGTTCTCGATCATCAGTCCCAGCGAACCGTCGGCGTACACGCTCACCACCACCGGATCCTTGGGCGAGCCGAGCGAGCGGGCGCTGGAATCGGGCAGGTTCACCTGCGTGCCCAGGTTCAACAGCGGCGCGGTGACCATGAAGATGATCAGCAGCACCAGCATCACGTCGATATAGGGAACGACGTTGATCTCGTTCTTGAGCTTGCGGCGGTGACGACGGCGATTGGAGATGACCGACATGGGGACTCCGGACTGCAGGGGCGATCAGGCAAACGTTCGAGGATGGGCGGCGGGGGCTGACCCCACGCCGTCACTCCCCGGGGTAGGCCTGGCGCTCCAGGATCGAGGAAAACTCGTCGGCAAAGGACTCGTAGCGGGTGGCGATGCGCTCGACCTTGGTGGCGTAGCGGTTGTAGGCCCACACCGCCGGGATCGCGGCGAACAGGCCCATCGCGGTCGCAATCAGCGCCTCGGAGATGCCCGGGGCGACGGTGGCGATAGTCGCTTCCTGCACGTTGGCCAGGCCCTGGAAGGAAATCATGATTCCCCACACGGTGCCGAGCAGGCCCACATACGGCGCGATCGAGCCGACGTTGGCGAGGAATTCCAGGTTGTGTTCCAGCCCGTCCAGCTCGCGCGAGGTGGCCACGCGCATGCCGCGCTGGGCGCCTTCGAGCTGGCTGGCGGGGGTAGCGCTGCGGCGCTCACGCTGGCGGGAGAACTCGCGGAAGCCGGATTCGAAGATCGACTCCAGCCCTCCGATCTCTCGGTTGCGCTCGGTGGCGGCGGCATAGAGCTTGCCCATGTCCGAGCCGGACCAGAACTTCTCCTCGAACCGGTCGGCCTCACGCTGGGCGCGGTCGAGCAGCTTCTTCTTGCGGAAGATGATCACCCACGAGGCGATCGATGCGGCCAGCAGCAGCAGCATCACCAGCTGGACCGGGATCGATGCGTGCAGGAGCAGCTGCAGCATGTCGATGTCACCCCCGACCGCAGTGGCCGCTTCAACCACGCCAGCATCCGCGGGCAGCTGGCTGGCCAGCGCAGCGTCGTCTGCGGGCAACGGCTGGATCTCGGTGGCCTGCAGCAACATCGTCAGTGGAATCATGCATCCGCTCCAGATTTCTGTATTTGGTGTGGAACCAGTTCGGCAAGCAGCGCCTCCGGGATGGCCCGGGGGCGGAATTTTTCCGCATCCAGCGCCGCCAGCCGCACTTGTGCGTCCAGCAGGCACTTTCCTTCGCGTTCAACCAGCTGGTCGACGACCAGGCTGGCCCGGCGGCATTCTCGCAGCGCCACCGTGACTTCAAGGACATCGTCCAGCCGCGCCGGCGCGCGGAAATCCATCCGCATCGCCCGCACCGCGAACACCAGGTTGTGCGAGGTACGCAGCGCTTCCTGGCCATACCCGAAGGTGCGCATCCATTCGGTACGCGCCCGCTCCAGGAAAGCCACATAGCGTGCGTGGTACACCACGCCACCAGCGTCGGTATCTTCCCAGTACACCCTTGTCGGCAAGCTGAACGCTGACTGCAACCCGGCTGGACGGCTCAAAATGTGCCCTCCGCGTCGCCCTGGCCCGCAGCTTTGCGCAGCGGCTCCAATCCAAGATGCCGATACGCCTTGGCCGAAGCCATGCGTCCGCGCGCGGTGCGCACCAGGAAGCCCTGTTGGATCAGGTAGGGCTCGATCACGTCTTCCAGGGTGCCGCGCTCCTCGCTGAGCGCCGCGGCCAGCGATTCAACGCCGACCGGGCCGCCATCGAAGTTCTCGATGATCAGGTTGAGCAGCCGCCGGTCCAGGTCGTCGAAGCCTTCCGGATCCACGCTGAGCATCTTCATGGCCGCATCCGCCACCTCGCGGTCGATCTTTCCGCCGGCACGGACCTGGGCGTAATCGCGCACCCGGCGCAGCAGGCGGTTGGCGATGCGTGGCGTGCCGCGCGCGCGGCGGGCGATCTCGGCCGCGCCCTCCGGTTCGCAATCAATGCCCAGGATCCCGGCTGAACGGCGCACGATCCGCTCCAGTTCCGCGGCGCTGTAGAACTCCAGCCGCTGAACAATGCCGAAGCGGTCGCGCAGCGGCGCGGTCAGCAGGCCGGCACGGGTGGTGGCCCCGATCAGGGTGAACGGCGGCAGGTCGATCTTGATCGAGCGCGCCGCCGGCCCCTCGCCGATCATGATGTCGAGCTGGAAATCCTCCATCGCCGGATACAGGACTTCCTCGACCACGGGCGAGAGGCGGTGGATCTCGTCGATGAAAAGCACGTCATGCGGCTGCAGGTTGGTCAGCAGCGCGGCCAGGTCACCGGCCTTCTCGATCACCGGTCCGGAGGTGACCCGCAGGTTCACCCCCAGCTCGTTGGCGATCACGTGGCTGAGGGTGGTCTTGCCCAGTCCAGGTGGCCCGAAGATCAGCACGTGGTCCATGGCCTCGCCGCGCTTGATCGCCGCCTCGATGTAGATCGAAAGCTGCTCGCGGACGGGCTTCTGGCCCAGGTAATCGGCCAGCCGCTGCGGCCGGATGGAGGCCTCGACGGCGTCGTCCTCGCGGGTCGCGTCGGCGGCAATGATGCGCTCTTCGGTCATCGCGTTATGGTCGCATACGCGACGCATCCCGGGCGCACGCGCTCCTACCGGGGAGTCAGGCTCCAGGCTTGGGCGGCGATTTCGAAGCTGCGCTTGCGTGCTTCCAGGCTGGCCAGGTTGGCGGTGAGGATCAGTTCGTTGGGACGGTGACGCTCGACGAAGTCGGCGATGCCCTCGCCCACGTCCTTCGCATCCCCCACCACCGAACACGCCAGCGCCTGGCCGACCGCCGCCAGTTCCTGCGGGCTCAGCTCGGCGTTGATGTCGTCCACCGGCAGCGGCACCTTGCCCGGCGGGCCGGGGCGGCGCAGGCGGGCAAACATCTGCTGCAGCGCTGTGAACTCGCGCTCGGCTTCCTTGCGGGTATCGGCGGCCACCACGTTCAGCGCCAGCATCGCGTAGGGCTCGCGCAGGTGCTTGGAGGGCTTGAAGTCGCGGTGATACAGCGCCAGCGCCTCGCTCATCATCGCCGGCGCGAAGTGCGAGGCGAAGGAATACGGCAGGCCCATCGCGGCGGCCAGCTGGGCGCCGAACAGGCTGGAGCCCAGGATCCACACCGGCACGTCGAGTCCCGATCCGGGGACGGCCTGGACCAGCTGCCCGGGCTTCACCGGTTCGAAGTAATGCAGCAGCTCGGCCACGTCCTGGGGAAAGGCCTCGGCGCCTTCGTAGTAGCGGCGCAGCGCGCGCACGGTGGGCTGGTCGGTGCCGGGCGCGCGGCCCAGGCCCAGGTCGATGCGGTCCGGATACAGCGTGGCCAGGGTGCCGAACTGCTCGGCCACCTGCAGCGGCGCATGGTTGGGCAGCATCACCCCGCCCGCGCCGACCCGGATCGTCTTCGTCGCGCCGGCCACGTGCCCGATCAGCAGGGCGGTCGCGGCGCTGGCCACGCCGGGCATGTTGTGGTGCTCGGCCATCCAGTAGCGGTTGTAGCCAAGCGCATCAGCATGCTGGGCCAGGGCGACCATGTCGGAGAACGCGGTGGCAACGTCGCTGCCTTCGGCCACCGGGGCGAGATCAAGAATGGAAAGCGGAATTTTGTGGGATGTGCTCATGGCCACAGGATGAGGGCGCTGGCACCGCATTGCCACCCGCCACCGCGCATCTCAGATTTCCACGGGCGTGCCCAGCTCCACCAGCCGATCGCCGGGGATGTGGAAGTAGGCCGACGCGGGCGCGGCATTGCGATGCATGGTGGAAAACAGCTTCTCCCGCCACAACGCCATGCCGTGGCGCACGCCCGGCACCACGGTTTCGCGGCTGGTAAACCAGGTGGTCTCCATGGGATCGAACCAGAAGCTTTCCTGCTCATCACTGGCCGCCATCAGCGCCAATGGCAGGTCAGGCGTTTCCATGAAGCCAAAGCGCACCACCACGCGGTGGAATCCGTCGCCGATTTCCCTGACCTGCAGCCGCTGTCCGCGCGGCGCGTACGGGACCGCCAGGGTGTCGACGGTCAGCACCACATTGCGCTCGTGCAGCACCTTGTTGTGGGTGAGGTTGTTGAGCAGCGCCGGCGGCACCACGCCGCGGTCGGCGGTCAGGAACACCGCCGTGCCCGGCACCCGCAGCGGCGGCGCCAGCAGCAGCCCGGGCAGGAACTCGTCCATCGGCGTGCCGTGTTCGCGGATGCGCGCGCGCAGCAGCAGCCGGCCGCGGCGCCAGGTACGCAACAGGGTAAACAGCACCAGCCCCAGCAGCACCGGGAACCAGCCGCCCTGCGGCACCTTGGCCAGGTTGGCGGTGACAAACGCCATGTCCCCGATCAGGAACAGCACGCACAGCGGAAGCACCCAGCGCCGGGCCTGCGGCCACAGGGCGTGGGCCACGATTGCCAGCAGCACCGTATCGATCAGCATGGTCAGCGACACCGATACGCCATACGCCGCGGCCAGCGCAGACGAGCTGCCAAAGCCGATCACCAGCGCAAGCACCACCACCATCATGGTCCAGTTGACCGCGGGAATGTAGATTTGGCCGATCGCCTCGCGCGAGGTGTGCTGCACGCGCATGCGCGGGATGTAGCCCAGCTGCATGGCCTGGCGCGCGATGGAATAACCGCCCGTGATCACCGCCTGGGAAGCGATCACCGTGGCCGCCGTGGCCAGCGCGATCATGGGGAAGCGCCCCCATTCGGGCACGCCGTAATAGAACGGATTGGCCGCGGCGGCCGGATCCTCCAGCACCAGCGCGCCCTGCCCCAGGTAATTGAGCATCAGCGCCGGCAGCACCACGGCGTACCAGGCGATCCGGACGGGACGCGCACCAAAGTGCCCCATGTCGGTATAGATGGCCTCGCCGCCGGTGACCGCCAGCACCACCGCGCCAAGGATGAAGATCCCGCCCCAGGCATGGTCGATGAAGAAACGCACCGCCCAGGCCGGATTAACCGCCTTCAACACCTCCGGCTCATGCAGGATGTTGGCCACGCCCAGCGTCGCCAGCACCAGGAACCACAGGATCGTGATCGGGCCGAACACGCGCCCCACTTTCGC
This sequence comes from Luteimonas qiangzhengi, assembly GCF_039548515.1. Lineage (NCBI taxonomy): Bacteria > Pseudomonadati > Pseudomonadota > Gammaproteobacteria > Lysobacterales > Lysobacteraceae > Luteimonas > Luteimonas qiangzhengi. The sequence goes on from NZ_JBCLVE010000008.1 coordinate 57,084, forward strand.
CGTGCCGTAGCGCTGGGTGGCGAACAGGCCCACCAGTACCGCCACCGCGATCGGCAGTACCCAGTGACCCAGCTGCGGAGCCGCGACCTCCAGGCCTTCCACTGCCGCCAGCACCGAGACCGCAGGGGTCAGCACGCCATCGCCGAAGAACAGCGCCGCGCCCAGCACGCCAAAGATTCCGACCAGCCAGGCCGCGCGCGAGTCCGCCGGCAGGCTGCGCTGGGCCAGCGCCATCAGCGCCATGATCCCGCCCTCGCCCTCGTTGTCGGCCCGGGTAATGATGCTCACGTACTTCACCGTGACCACCAGCACCAGCGACCAGAACACCAGCGACAGCAGGCCCAGCACGGTGTCGTGGTTGGCCACCAGGCCGTAGTGCGGTGAAAACGCCTCGCGGATGGCATACAGCGGGCTGGTGCCGATATCGCCGAACACCACGCCCAGCGCGCCCACCGTCAGGCCGAACAGGCCTATCCGGCGGTGTCCATCCGCAGTACCACGGGCAGATCGTGCTGCGGCCATACGGGCGTCCTGGATGCGGGTGGGAGCGTCAGCGCAGTGCGGACTGTAGCGCCTTGCGGATGATGGCTTCCGCACCGTCGCCTTCGGCACCGGCGGCACGGGCCATCTTCTGCGCCTCGGCCGGACGGTAGCCCAGCTGCTGCAGGGCCACGATGGCCTCGGCCATCGGATCGGCAGGCACGTTGCCGGCCGCCGCCGCAGGCGCCGCGCTGATCATGTCCGCCGCGCGGTCGCGCAGTTCCACCACAATGCGCTCGGCGGTTTTCTTGCCGATGCCCGGGATGCGGCACAGCGCGGTGAGGTCGCCGGCCTGCACCATCAGGGCGAATTCACCCACCGAGGCGCCCGACAGGATCGCCAGGGCGATCTTCGCGCCGATGCCGCTGACCTTCTGCACATCGCGGAACATGCGCCGCTCGGCCTCGGTCAGAAAGCCGTACAGGGAGACCGTGTCTTCCTTGTGCGCGTAGTGGGTGAACAGCGAGATCTCGCGGCCCACCTCGGGCAGGTCGTAGAAGGTGCTCATCGGCGCCTCCAGCTCGTAGCCGACGCCGGCCACGTCCACCACCAGCCATGGCGGCTGCTTGTGGATGAGGATGCCTTTCAACCGTCCGATCATGTTTCCTGCGTCTCCAGTTACTTGCGCGCCCAGGCCTGGCGCGTTCCCACGCCGAGGCGGCGGGCACTTGCACGCACGTGGGCATGGGTGATGGCGGCGGCAAGCGCATCGGCCGCGTCGGCCTGCAGCTTGCCATGCAGGTTCAGCAGCAGCCCCACCATGTGCTGGACCTGCCCTTTCTCGGCCCCGCCGCGGCCCACCACCGCCAGCTTGATTTCAGTGGCCGCGTATTCGTGCACCGGCAGGTCGCGCAGCACCGCGGCACAGATCGCCGCCCCGCGAGCGTGGCCCAGCTTCAGCGCCGAATCCGGGTTGCGGGCCATGAACACCTGCTCGATCACCACTTCATCGGGCCGGTGCTCATCAATCAGTCCGCCCAACCCGTCCAGCAGCAGGCGCAGGCGCCCCGGGAAGTCGGGCGCCGACAGCAGGACCACCGGACCGCTGAAAACGTGGGTCATCCGCCCGCCGGGATCGACATCAATGATGCCCACGCCGGTGCGCTGGGAGCCGGGGTCGATGCCGAGGATGCGGGTCACGTCAGTCCGGGGCGCCGCCATCAGGCGTAAGCGTCCTCGCCCAGGTCAGCGTTGGAATAGACCGCCTGCACGTCGTCGATGTCTTCCAGCCAATCCAGCAGCTTGACCACCTGCTGCCCGGTTTCGCCATCCACCGCCACGTCCGTGTCACCGCGCCAGGTCACCTCGGCCTCGGCCGGCTCCACCCCGGCTGCGATCATGGCGTCGCGCACCTCGGCAAAGGTGTCCGGATCGGTGAGCACGTCGATCGAGCCATCTTCCGGATAGGTCACGATGTCATCGGCGCCGGCCTCGATCGCGGCCTCGGTCACCTGGTCCTCGTCCGACCCGGGCGCAAAGCTCAGCACGCCCAGCTTGCGGAACATGAAAGCCACCGAGCCGGAGGTGCCCAGGTTCCCGCCGAACTTGCTGAAGGCGTGGCGCACGTCGGCCACGGTGCGCACGTGGTTGTCGGTCAGGCAGTCGACGATCACCGCCACCCCGCCGGGCGCGTAGCCCTCATAGCGGATTTCCTCGTAGTTCACGCCCTCCAGCTCACCGGTGGCCTTCTTGATCGCGCGCTCAACAGAGTCGCGGGTCATGTTGGCTGCAAGGGCCTTGTCCACCGCAGTGCGCAGGCGCGGGTTGGAAGCGACGTCACCCCCGCCGATGCGTGCGGCTACCGAAATCTCGCGGATCAGCTTGGTGAAGATCTTGCCGCGCTTGGCGTCCTGCGCGTTCTTGCGATGCTGGATGTTCGCCCACTTGGAATGTCCTGCCATCTTGCCTGTGGTCCGGAAAAAAACGTGGAGGGGAGTCACAGATTATAGGCACCAGCCCCGCCACCCGCGCAGCGGCGGGGCCGCCGGACCGGCATCTGCTATGATGATCGGCGCTTCGCAGCCTTCCATGCGCATTGAATTGCGCATGCCGCGCGAACGCCCAAGCCGCTGCTTCCGGCTTTTTTCACGCCTCCTGATCGCAGCGCCTCTGGCGGCAGCCGCCGCCCTGCCCCCGGCACCCCAGCATGCCGCGTGACGCAGCAAACCCGGCTGTTTCACCTGGCCCGAAGTGGCCCCCAACCCGGCGGATGAATCCCGCACGGGCGACTGCTGTTCTGTCTGCCGCCCGCGCCTGACGTCTCGCCCAAGGACCGTCCACAAACGTATGGAACAAACAGGAATCCACCAGCTCAGCTCCGGAACCGCGCTGCTGCTGTTGATCGGCTTCTACGCCCTCACTTTCCTCATGTCGTTGACGATCATCCGCAAGAAAGAGAACGTTGATGCGTACATGGTCTCAAACAGCGCCATCGGTTTCGGCATGGCCGCGGCCAGCATGATGGCCACCTGGATCTGGGCCGCATCGTTCTTCGCCAGCGCCACCTCCGGCTACCGCTACGGTATCTCCGGGCCGATCCATTACGGCCTGTGGGGCGCACTGATGATCCTCTTCATCTACCCCTTTGGCCGCCGCTTCCGCGAAGTGGCCCCCGATGCACACACCCTGGCGGAGATCCTGCACGCCCGCCACGGCACCTCCAGCCAGATGGTGATGGCGGTGTCCAACATCGTCGGCAGCTGCATCAGCCTGATGGTGAACTTCAGTGCAGCCGGCGCGCTGGTGGCAGTGCTCTCGCCACTGTCCTTTATCCATGGCGTACTGATCGCCGGTGCCGGGGTACTGGCCTACACGCTGTGGTCCGGCTTCCGCGCTTCGGTGATGACCGACTTCGCCCAGCTCGTGGCGATGGTCGTGGCCGCCGCGGTGCTGATCCCGATGGTCTATTTCAATGCCGGTGGCAGCTCGCTGCTGCGGGAGGGCATGGTGCACTTGACCTCCGAACAGGCGAGCTTCTTCTCCGGCACGGCCTTCCTGGAACAGGGCGCGCCCTATCTGGTGGCGGTGCTTGCCTACGCGATTGGCAACCAGACCATCGCCCAGCGATTGTTCGCCGTGCGCCAGGACCTGATCAAGCCCACTTTCATGATGGCCACCGTCGGCTACGGCGCAGTGGTGATCGGACTGGGCATGCTCGGCATGCTGGCGCTGTTCGCCGGCATCACGCCGCTCGATGGCGACAGCAACAACCTGATCCCGCAGATGGCCTCGCAGTACCTGCCGCCGTTCGCGATCGGGATGTTCTTCATCCTGGTGGTGGGCTCGCTGTCCTCCACCGCCGACTCGGACCTGTCGGCGCTGTCGGCCATCGTGATGACCGACCTGTACGGCAAGAACCTGGCCCGCAAGCGCCCGGATCCCAAGCTGATGCTCCTGATCGGCCGCCTCACCATGATCGTGGCGACAGTGATCGGGATCATCTTCGCGAGCCTGCGCCTGGATATCCTCATCGTGCTGGTATTCGTCGGGGCACTTTGGGGAGCGATCGTGTTCCCGGTGATCACCAGTTTCTATTGGGATCGGGTGGACAACCGCGCATTCACCTGGTCAGTGGCGGTGGCTGTCACCCTGTTCTGCCTGACCCGGTTCGAGCTGATCGCACTGGATGGCATGACCGGCTACCTGTTCGAGGGCATTGGCCTGGTTGGCGCCGGGGTGGTGACCGGGCTGATGGCGTTCGGATTCTTTGGCAGGCGCGTCGCGTTTTTCGTTGGCAGCGCAACCGTCATCGGGCTATCGACGATCGTATTCGGCGCGCTGCGTGAGTACATCCCGCTGATGAGCGCCCTGGTGTCCTACGGTGCCAGCGCGATCGTCTGCGTTGCGCTCAGCCTGCGCAACCACGACCGGTTTGATTTCTCGCTGCTGGACCAGCGGGTACGCAACTTCCAGCAGACCGCTTTCGACAAGAAGCCGTCCGCCGGTATCGGCACCGGCAAGCCGGCAACCACTGAATTCAAGACAGGAGTCCGTACATGAGCATTCCGCTGCTTACCATCTACATCCTCATGTGGCCCGCCCTGGCTCTGGTGGTGATGACAGTGCTCTGCGTGGCCCTGGTGCGTGATATCCGCGCTGCCCGCAAAGAGGGCACCCGAATGGTGTGACCCGCAGCCCTCCTGCTAGACAAGCGGCTGGTCGCAATCAAAGCATCCGCTGGCGAGGAACCGCCCGGTATGTGCAGCCACCTCGCCGGAGAGCAGCATGCCCACGTGGCTGGCATGGACCACCAGATGGTCCGCCAGCCCCCGGCAGCGGGTTTCCTCCACTGCAACGGTGCCGTCGTGCTCGCCCTTGAAGCGGCCGAAGAAGCGGCCCAGCCCGTGGGGCGCATTGCCGGCAATCATCCCAACCTCGACATGCTCCGGCCAATCGGTGCAGCCTTGCAGGAGCACATCCCGGCTGCGGCCGAACCAGGCTGCTGAAAGACGGTGCCGGGCCAGTCCCGCCGCCGCCCCGCTGCCGCACAGGGGGGAGCCCAGACACAGAACCCTCCCCACCGGGACGGCAGGATCCTCCTGCAGCGCCCGCAAGGCCACGAGGCCCCCGAGGCTGTGGCCAACGACATGGGCCGAACCGCCTGCGTGAAGACGCGCCAGCAGCCGGCTGGATGCGATATCCGCGCCGCCGGTAATGCTGCGGTAGCCGAGAAGTTCCGGAACGAAGCCCTGCGCCCGCAGCCGCCTGGCGAGTGGCCACATGGTGGACCGGGTCATCCAGATGCCGTGCAGCAGGATGACGCGACGGATGGAATCAGGAGATGGGCCAGGCATGGGCTGATCTTATCGGAGGCTGGACGACAGACGCCACGCGGCTTCGCGGGCGTGGCGCGCTCCTACTTGGGGCGGCGGAGGATGAACTCGAGATCGCGGGCCTCGCCGACTTCGAACAGGTATTCGCCGACCTTTTCAAACCCCCAGCGCGCGTAGAAGCGGTGCGCGCCGAGGTTCTCCGACCAGGCGCCAATCCACAGCGTCCGCGGCCCATCGCGCCGCAGCCACGACATCGCGGCCTCCATCATCCGCGTCCCATGTCCGCCCGCTTGCCAGCCACGCAGCAGGTATAGACGCTTCAACTCACCGTGATCGCACGAGGCCTCCGGATGCGGCAGTCCGCACGGGCCGGCCGCCATGTGTCCGACCGGCTCACCGTCCGCTTCCAGCAGCCATACCGCGTAATCGGGATGGGCCAGGATCACCCGCTGTTTCTCAACGGAATAGGCGTCCTCGAGGAACGCCTGCAGATCCTGCGGCCGGTAAAGATGCGCGAAGGTTTCGCTGAACGTGCGCGCGGCGAGCGACGCCAACGCCTGCGCGTCATCCACCGTCGCCCGTCGCAGTATCGCCTCCAAGCAATCAGTCCCCGTCTGCGTCCGGCCGCACCTGGATGTGCAGTTCCACCAGCTGCTGATCGTCGATCGGCGAGGGCGCATCGGTCATCAGGCACTGCGCGCCAGTGGTTTTGGGGAAGGCAATCACGTCGCGGATCGATTCGGTGCCGGCCAGCAGCGCGGCCATGCGGTCGATACCGAAGGCGATCCCGGCGTGCGGCGGGGCGCCGTACTTGAGCGCGTCCAGCAGGAAGCCGAACTTGGCCTGCGCCTCTTCGGCGCCGATGCCAAGCAGCTCGAACACCGCCTTCTGCATCGCCGGCCGGTGGATACGCACCGAACCGCCGCCGATCTCGTTGCCGTTCAGCACCAGGTCGTAGGCGCGCGACACCGCGGTCGCGGCCTGCTCACGCAGGGTCGAGGCGTCGTCGATGGCCGGCGCGGTGAACGGATGGTGCAGGGCCACGTAACGCCCCGCGTCTTCGTCCCACTCGAACATCGGGAAGTCCACCACCCACAGCGGTTTCCAGCCTTTCTCGACCAGGTCGAATTCAGCGCCTGCCTTGAGCCGCACCGCGCCCATGAAGGCGCTGACCACCGGGTAGTCGCCGGCGCCGAAGAACACCATGTCGCCGTTGCCCGCGCCCACGTGGGCCAGCAGCGCGCTGAACTGCGCCTCGCCGAAGAACTTCTGGATCGGCGAAGACACGGCTCCGTCCTCGCCCACCTTCACGTAGGCCAGGCCCTTGGCGCCGTACTTGGCCGCATGCGCGGCGTAGCCGTCGATCTGCTTGCGCGACAGCGTCGCACCGCCGGGGATCCGCAGCGCGCACACGCGCCCGCCGTCGGCGCCGGCCACATCGGCGAACACCTTGAAACCGCTGTCCTTGACCAGATCGGCCACGTCCACCAGTTCCAGCGGATTGCGCAGGTCGGGCTTGTCCGAACCGTAGCGGCGCATCGCTTCGGCCCAGGTCATGCGCGGGAAGGGCTCGGCCAGCTCGACGCCTGCCACATCGCGGAACACCTCGCGGATCATCGTTTCCACGGTGTCCTGCACGTGACTCTCGTCCACCCAGGCAAACTCCATGTCCAGCTGGGTGAATTCCAGCTGGCGGTCGGCGCGCAGGGCTTCATCGCGGAAGCAGCGGGCGATCTGGTAGTAGCGATCGAAGCCCGACATCATCAGGATCTGCTTGAACAGCTGCGGGCTCTGCGGCAGCGCGTAGAACTCACCCGGGTGCTGGCGCGCCGGCACCAGGAAGTCGCGCGCGCCCTCGGGCGTGGCCCGGGTCAGGATCGGGGTTTCGATGTCCTGGAAATCGCGCGCGTCCAGCCAGTGGCGCAGCGCGCTCACCAGCTTCGTGCGCGTGCGCATGCGGCGCTGCATTTCCGGATGGCGCAGGTCCAGGTAGCGATATTTGAGGCGGATGTCCTCGCCCGGGTTCTCGTGGTGGTGGAACGGCAGCGGCTCGGCCTTGTTCAGCACCTCGACCGCCGTGGCCACCACTTCCACCTGGCCGGTAGGGATCTTCAGGTTGACCGATTGGCGGCGGCGCACGGTGCCGGTGATGCGCAGGCAGTCCTCGTACCCCACGCCGGCCGCGGTGGCGATCACCTCGGCGTTGCCCTCCGTATCCGACGGCTCGGCCACCACCTGCACGATGCCGTGATGGTCACGCAGGTCGATGAAGCACAGGCCGCCGAGATCGCGGGCCACGTCGGCCCAGCCGCAGAGGGTGACGGTCTGGCCGATCAGAGACTCGTCGATCAGGCCGCAAAAGTGGGTACGCATGCAAACTCCGGACAGCCCGCGCAGGGACGCGGAAAGCCGCATATTTTAGCTGGTTGGGGCCGAGGTTTAGAATGCGGCCATCGACACGCCGCACGCCCCTCCCCCGTCCGCCCCCTCCCGGAGCCCGATCGCCACCGTCAAATCGCTGGCCGCATTGCTCACGGGCGTTGCTCTGTTGCTGATGGGCAGCGGCCTGCTCAGCACCCTGGTGGCGGTGCGCGGCGGTCTGGAGGGCTACAGCGAGCAGACGCTTGGCCTGGTGATGTCGGCGTATTTCGCCGGTTTTTTCCTGGGCACCTACGTGGCGCCCGGGCTGATCCAGCGCACCGGCCACATCCGCGCCTTCGCCTTCTACGCGGGCCTGTGTGCGGCGATGGTGCTGCTGCATCCGATCTTCGTCTCGCCCTGGGCCTGGGGGCTGCTGCGGCTGGGCACCGGCATCGCCCTGGTGGGCCTGTACACGGTGATCGAGAGCTGGCTCAACGTGCAGGCGCCGCCGGAGCAGCGCAGCCAGGTGTTCGCGGTGTACATGGCGGTGAACCTGCTGGCCCTTGCCGCGGGCCAGTGGCTGATCGGGCTGGCTTCAACGGCCGGGTTCGTGCTGTTCAACCTGGTGGCGATCCTGATCTGCATGGCCGCCCTGCCGGTGACCGCCAGCCGCATGGTGCAGCCGGAACTGCCCGAAGTTCCGAGGCTGGCCCTGAGCAAGCTGATGCAGGTGGCCCCAGCCGCCACCTTCGGCGCCCTGCTGGCCGGACTGGCGGTGGGCAGTTTCTGGGGCCTGGGCGCGGTGTTTGCCACCCGGGTCGGGCTGGACCTGGCCGGCGTGGCCCTGCTGGTGAGTGCCACCATCCTGGGCGGCGCCGCCCTGCAGTGGCCGATCGGCCGGCTGTCGGACGGCACCGACCGGCGCACCACGCTGGTGTTTGTCTGTCTGCTGGCTGCGGTCGCGGCGCTGGGCATGATGTTGCCGGTGGGCCAGTCGGGGTGGCCGCTGTACACGCTGAGCTTCCTGTTTGGCGGACTGGCGTTCGCCATCTATCCGATCTGCATGGCCCACCTGCTGGATCACCTGACGCCGGACAAGACACTGGCCGCAGGCAGCAGCCTGCTGCTGCTCAACGGCGTGGGTTCGGCAATCGGCCCGGCCCTGGCCGGCCTGGCGATGACCCGCTGGGGTGTAGAGGCCCTGCCCGCCTTTTATGCCGCCACGCTGACCCTGGCCGCGCTGGTGGCGGGCGCACGCAGGGTGTTCCGTCCGCGCGAGAACGACACCCCGTCCGAATTCCACCTGATGCTGCGCACCACGCCGTCGGCAATCGAGCTGCTACCGGATATGGAAACGGATGCGGAAGCCGCAGTGGAACAGGTCCGCTGAGTGGTGTGAGTCGCGGGGCGTGGCGCTCAGCTCGCCGGGTTGGCTGCGGGCTCGCTCTTGGCCGGTTTGGCGGCCGGCTCGGACGAGCCGGAGCCTGCAGTTTCGCCTGAACCCGCCAGGTTGCGCCTGTTTTCCCCTTCCTTCTTGAAGTCGGTCTCGTACCAGCCGCTGCCGGCCAGCCGGAAGGAAGGCGCAGTTATCTGCCGCTTGATCGCGCCCTTGGCGCAGGACGGACAGATGTCCGGATCGGGATCGGACATTTTCTGCAGGCGATCGAACTGATGACCACAGGCAGTGCACTCAAAACCATAGATCGGCATGGCAACGGACTCGAATCTGGCAAGTATGAAAGTGAAAACCCGCACACAGGATGGGGTCGGCAGCGCCGGTTTCAAGGCGGACGCTGACGCAATAAAAAACGGCGACCCCTGAGGGTCGCCGCGTGTGTCAAAGAAAGTGGATCAGAACAGCGGGAAAGGCTCAGTAGCCCCAAGGCGTGGGTGGCGCTTCCACCGGCTGGGTGAGGTCGAACTCGACCTGGAACATGCGGCCGTCGGGATTCAGCTCATCCGCCGGGCGCGACAGCTCGTACAGGAAGCGCTGGCCGGGCTCGATCTCCATCGCCCAGACGTTGGTGGTCGAGACCGACAGGCCGTCGCGGGCGTTGAACATCTCGATCGACTCCTGGTCGACCGGGAACTCCTGCCGCTGCGAGGTGCCGGCATCCACGGTGTCGCCGCCGTACATGGTGGTCGGATCGTCGCTGCCGTCTTCCAGGCGGTGATCGTGCTTGAGGCGCAGGCCATCGTCGGTCCGGGTCAGCAGCCAGGTGCGCGAATGGTTGTCGCCCACGTGGAAGGGCACCTGCAGCTCGCGGGTCGGGTCATCGCAGCCGCGCACGTGCATCACCAGGTCCTGGCCCTCGAAGGCATCGGGCTCGGGCGAAGCGGGATCGTTGGTGACGACGCGGCCGGCAAACGCCTGGCCGCAGTGCTCGGCCAGGCGCATGAGAAACTCATCGGCCGGCGTGAGCACATCCTGGGCAGCGTTTTCCGCTGCCGCCGCCGCGGCTTCGGCCTGCGGGTCGACGACGTCGACCTCGGCCTCGGGGCCAGTGGAAGGTGCGCACGCTGCCAGGGCAGCGGCGAGTGCGATCGATACGGGAAGAGTGAGCTTGTTCATCCGCGCACGGTAACCTCCGTCGCCGCAGCGCGCAAACCGCAATTCAATCCTCCAGCAGTTCCAGCCAGCGCTCCTCGGCCACCGCCAACCGCTGGACAACGGCCTCCCTCTCGCCGCCCAGATCGACTATGCGCCCGGCATCGGAATGATTGGCCGGGTCGGCCAGCGCCGCATCAATCCTGGCCAGGGATGCTTCCAGCTCACCAACCTCGCGCTCGGCCTCCTGCAGCTTGTGCGGATTGACCTTGCGCGCCGGAGCCGCCGGCTTGGCCGCCTCGGGAACGGCCTCCGTCTGGGATTTTTTCCCGCTTTCCCCACGCGTTTCACCCTGCCGGGCACGCAGCCATACCGCGTACTCGTCCAGGTCACCTTCGAACGGTTTGACCTCTCCGTGCGAGACCCGCCAGAAGCTGTCGCTGACCAGACCGATCAGATGCCGGTCATGCGAGACCAGCACGATCGCGCCTTCGAAATCACTCAGCGCTTCGGCCAGCGCCTCGCGCATGTCCAGGTCCAGGTGGTTGGTGGGCTCATCGAGCAGCAGCACGTTGGGCTGCTTCCAGGCGATCAGCGCCAGCGCCAGACGCGCCCGCTCGCCGCCGGAAAACCCGTCGATGCTCTCGAACGCACGGTCACCGGGGAAATACCATTTGCCCAGGAAATTGCGGAAGTCCTGGGTCGACTGATTGGGCGACAGTTCGCGCAGATGATCGATCGGCGAGGTGCCGGCCACCAGGGATTCCACCGTGTGCTGGGCGAAGTAGCCGATGCGCAGGTCCGGGTGCGCGGCGCGCTCGCCGTCCAGCAGCGGCAACTCGCCCACCAGTGATTTGACCAGGGTGGATTTGCCCGCACCGTTGGGACCCAGCAGGCCGATCCGGTCGCCGGCCTCCAATCCGAAACCGACGTTCTCAAGAATCCGGGCATCGTCGCTGTAGCCGCACACGCCATCATTGATACGCAGCAGCGCGTGCGGCAGCTTGGCCGGCTGCGGGAACTCGATCCGGAACCCGCGCTCGGCGCGCACCGCCTCTGTGCCGGCCAGCTTGGCCAAGCGCTTGACCCGGCTTTGCGCCTGGCGCGCCTTGCTGGCCTGGGCCTTGAAGCGGTCGATGAATTTCTGCAGGTGGGCGCGTTCGGCCTGCTCCTTGTCATGGGCAACCTGCTGCTGGCGCAGGTGCTCGGCGCGCTGGCGCTCGAAGGCGGTGTAATCGCCCACGTACAGCTTGGCCTTGCCTTCGTGCAGGTGCAGGGTGTGGGTGGACACGCCGTCGAGGAACTCGCGGTCGTGGCTGATCAGCAGCAGCGTGCCCTGGTACTTGAGCAGCCACTGCTCAAGCCACAGCACGGCATCGAGGTCGAGGTGGTTGGTGGGCTCGTCGAGCAGCAGCAGGTCGCTGGGCATCATCAGCGCGCGGGCCAGGTTCAACCGCACCCGCCAGCCGCCGGAAAACGCGCTGACCGGACGGTGATGGGTGTCAGCCGCGAACCCCAGGCCGTGCAACAGCCGGCCCGCACGCGCCTCGGCGTCGTAGCCGTTGAGCTCGGCCAGGCGCTGGTGCGCGGCGGCCACGGCGTCCCAGTCTTCGGCAGCGACGGCGTCGGCTTCGGCCTGCAGCACAGCAGCCACTTCTACATCGCCGGACAGCACGAAGGAGATCGCGGGATCGGGCAGGGAGGGCGTTTCCTGGGCCACGCTGGCGATGCGCAGCCGCGACGGCAGGTCCAGATCGCCGAGGTCGGGTTCAACCTCGCCGCGGATGGCGGCGAACAACGAGGATTTGCCGGTTCCGTTGCGACCGACCACGCCCAATCGCCATCCGGCGTGCATGGAAAGGTCGACGCCGGACAACAGCAGGCGCTCCCCGCGACGCAGGGAAAAGTTTCTGAAAGAGATCATGGGGCGCGAGTGTAACGGTCCGGACGCCCTCCCCGGCGCTTCAGATGCGCTACGCAGCCACCCATGGTCAGGCCAGCGACACCATTGCCGTCGCACCGCCGGCGTGCTAAGCACACTGCACAGGAACCCCCTGGGGCGCGGTTGCGCCTACCTACCGGATTGGGAGATCACCCGATGCAGCACACCACGCTTGCCGTCGCCGTAGCCTTGACACTCGTCGCCCCCGCCGTCCTGGCGCAGGACCGCGAAACAACTGAACAGCGCACCTCCACCCTGGACACGCTGATCGTCACCGGCACCCGGGTGGCCGACCGCACCGTGGCCGAATCCAGTTCACCGATCGACATCATCACCCCGGAGACATTGCAGGCGACCGGCACCACGGAGCTGGCCACCGCGCTGTCACGTGCCCTGCCCTCGCTGAATTTCCCGCGCCCGGCGGTCACCGACGGCACCAGCGCGATCCGTCCGGCCCAGCTGCGCGGCCTGGCCCCTGACCAGGTGCTGGTACTGGTGAACGGCAAGCGACGCCACACCACCGCGCTGCTCAACGTCAACGGCACCCAGGGCCGCGGCTCATCACCGGTGGACCTCAATGCCATCCCGATCGCGGCCATCGAGCGTGTTGAAGTGCTGCGCGATGGTGCCTCGGCCCAGTACGGCTCGGACGCCATTGCCGGCGTGATCAACGTGGTTCTCAAGGGCAGTGGCGCCAGCGGTGGCGGCATCGATGCGCGCTACGGCCAGTACTCGGCCGGCGACGGAGCGCAGTGGAACCTGGCCGGCGATCACGGCATGTCTCTGGGCCAGGACGGCTTCCTGCACCTGGCTGCCCAATTTGGCGAACAGGACCCCACCAACCGCGCCCGCCCCTACGCCGGCACCGCGCCCGGCGGCAACAACGCGCAGCTGGGCGAGAAGCGCTTCATGTACGGCGACCCGGAAGTTGAGCACTGGGGCCTGTCGTTCAACGCCGAGATGGCGCTGGGCGACTCGGCAACGCTGTACGGCTTCGGCATGGCCAGCGAGCGCGACATCACCTCGTTCGCATTCTTCCGCGCCCCCGGCAATCCAAACCAGAACGTGCCCCAGGTGCACCCGGACGGCTTCGTGCCGCAGATCAACAACATCGCCGACGACCGTTCGATGGTGGCCGGGGTGCGCGGTGACAGCGGCGGCTGGAACTGGGACCTGAGCTACAACTGGGGCTTCAATCACCTGGAGTTCTTCACCCGCAATACGGTCAACGCCAGCCTTGGCCCGGCATCGCCGACCTCTTTCTACGCCGGCGCGCTGGAGACCACCCAGAACATCTTCAATCTGGATGTGAGCCGCGCCCTGGACTGGGGCCTGGCCTACCCGGTGAACCTGGCGCTGGGCGCCGAGTACCGCGAGGAAAAGTGGAACCAGTCGCCGGGTGAGCCGGATTCCTGGCGCCAGGGTGCACTGCCGCCGCCGGTTGCTTCCGGCGCGCAGGGGTTCCCGGGCTACCGGCCCACCGACGCGGGTCACCACAAGCGCGACAGCCATGCGGTGTATGCAGACCTTGAGGCGGACTTCACCGAGCAGTTCTCGGCCGGTGCGGCGGTGCGCTATGAGGACTACAGCGACTTCGGCAGCCAGACGTCCGGCAAGCTCTCGGCCCGCTTTGCGTTCACGGACGCGGTGGCCCTGCGCGGCACCGTGGCCTCGGGCTTCCGCGCGCCTTCGCTGTCGCAGCAGAACTTCCAGACCACCAGCACCACCTTCATCGCCGGTTTCTCCGATCCGTTCGAAATCCGCACCTTCCCGGCCGGCAGCGCGATTGCCCAGGCGTTGGGCGCCGAGCCGCTGCGGCCTGAAGAGTCGATGTCGCTGAGCATGGGCCTGGTGCTGCAGCCGGTGGATGCGCTGTACGTGACGGTGGACGCCTACCAGGTGGAAGTGGATGACCGGATCGTGCTGTCGGCCAACCTGACCGGCAACATCCGCGACTTCCTGGAGGATCGCGGGATCTTTGGCGTGACCGGCGGGCGCTATTTCACCAACGCCATCGACACCCGCACCCGCGGCATCGACGTGGTGGGCAGCTATCGCTGGGACCTGGCGGCGGGCACCTTCGACCTGACCGCCGGCTACAACTATTCCAAGACCGAGATCACCCGCATTGCCGACAACCCGGCGGAGCTGGAAAGCGGCGGCCTGAACCTGGAGCGCATCGACCGCGCCGAGCGCGGCCGGATCGAGCGCGGCTTCCCACGCGACAAGCTTCTTCTGGCCGGGGTTTGGGACACCGGCGACTGGTCCTTCACCGCCGGCACCACCCGCTACGGCAGCTTCCAGACCACACCCAACGCGTCGGCCAATGACCAGACCTACGGGGCCAAGTGGCTGGTGGATGTATCGGCCACCTGGCGCCTGGACGGCTGGAGCTTCACCGTGGGCGGGGACAACGTGTTCAACCAGTACCCGGACGAAAACATCTTCGGCAACTCGACCAATGGCCAATTCCCGTACAACTCAGCGTCGCCGTTCGGCTTCAACGGCGCGTTCGGGTACGTGCGGGCCGGGTATCGCTGGTAGTCGCTGGTAACAGCGCACGGCGGAATCAGGAGGAGGGCTGCAGCGCGGATTGCAGGTAAGGCAGCAACCGTGGCTGCCGGAACTGGAAACCGGCCTGCTGCAGCCGCTGCGGGATGACCCGCTGGCCGTCGAGCAGCAGGGTGGACATCTTGCCCAGCGCCAGTTTCAGCACTGGCGTGGGCACGGTGAATGGCGTTGGCCGCGCCAGTGCGCTGCCCAGCGCGCGGGTGAATTCCGCATTGCTGGCGGGCTCCGGCGCGGTCAGGTTGACCGGGCCCACCGGGGCATCCCCGGCAAGGCTCACATGTCGCTGCAGCAGGACCCGCACCGTCTCCACCCAGTCGGTCAAGGCGATCCAGCTCATGACCTGGCTGCCACTGCCCAGCCGCCCACCCAGGCCCAGGCGGAACGACGGCAGCAGGCGCCGCAGCATTCCGCCAGCGGGATCGAGCACTACCCCGGTACGCAACAGCAGCACTGGCACGCCCAGCGGCACCGCCTTCATTGCCGCCTCTTCCCAGACCTGGCACAGGACGTGGGAGAAATCGTCATACGCGTCGCTGTCCTCAGTCAGCGGTGCATCGCCATCCTGGGCGCCATACCAACCCACGGCCGAGCCGCTCAGAAGCACCTTGGGGGGCAGTTCGCAGCGGCGAATCCACTGCATCAGGCTGCGCGTGGGGCCAAGCCGGCTTTCAAACAGCAGCTGCCTGCGCCGATCGCTCCACCGCCGCTCGGCAATGCCGGCTCCGGCAAGATTGACCACCGCGTCGAAATACAGCGACGGCGCAAGCGCGTCGTAGCCGAGCACCTGGATCCCGGCCGGCGCACTGTGCGAGGGATCCCTGGACACCCAGACCACTTCGACACCGTCACGCTGCAACCGCTCGCTCAGCGCCCGCCCGAGAAATCCACTGCCGCCGGTGATCAGAATCCGCATCGCACTGCCTGGGCCCACGAGGGGTGGGCGAAGGCGGAAGTATGCCGCCGCCGGGATCAAGCCACCGTCAATCTCCCTTGCTGAAGGCCAGGGCGCCGGCTTCCGCCTCGACCTGGATCAGGTCGCCGTTGGTGAACTCGCCGGCAAGGATCTTCGAGGCCAGCGGGTTCTCCAGCTGCTGCTGGATCGCACGCTTGAGCGGGCGCGCGCCGTAGACCGGATCAAAGCCGACGTTGCCCAGCAGATCGAAGGCGGCATCGGACACCGAGATCCGCAGCCCGCGCTCGGCCAGCCGCTTTTCCAGTCCGGACATCTGGATGCGCGCAATCGACTTGATCTGCGCCTTGTCCAGAGGATGGAACACCACGATGTCGTCCAGGCGGTTGATGAACTCCGGGCGGAAGTGCGCCTGCACCACGCCCATCACCGCGGCCTTCATCTTTGTATAGGTCTCCGATGAACCGTCACCGTCGAGCTCCTGGATCATCTGCGACCCCAGGTTGGATGTCATCACGATCACCGTGTTGCGGAAGTCCACCGTGCGGCCCTGCCCGTCGGTCAGGCGGCCATCGTCCAGCACCTGCAGAAGGATATTGAACACGTCCGGATGCGCCTTTTCCACCTCGTCCAGCAGGATCACGCTGTACGGGCGACGACGCACCGCCTCGGTCAGGTAACCACCTTCCTCATAGCCCACGTAGCCCGGGGGCGCACCCACCAGGCGGCTGACGGCGTGCTTCTCCATGAACTCGCTCATGTCGATGCGCACCATGGCTTCTTCGCTGTCGAACAGGAAGCCGGCCAGCGCCTTGCACAGCTCGGTCTTGCCCACGCCGGTCGGACCCAGGAACAGGAACGAACCGGACGGCCGGTCGGGATCAGACAGCCCGGCGCGCGCGCGGCGCACGGAATCGGACACCGCGGTGATGGCCTCGTCCTGGCCGACCACGCGCTCGTGCAGCACCTCTTCCATGCGCAGCAGTTTGTCGCGCTCGCCTTCGAGCATCTTGCTGACCGGGATCCCGGTCCAGCGCGCGACCACCTCGGCGATCTCCTCGGCGGTCACCTTGTCCTGCAGCAGGGTGAAGCCGGTGGTCTCGGCCTCCTGCGCGGCCTTGAGCTGCTTCTCCAGCTCCGGCAGGCGGCCGTACTGGATCTCGCTCATCTTCGTGTAGTCCTGGGCGCGCTGGGCGGCTTCCAGCTCCAGCCGGGCCTGCTCGATCTGCTCCTTGATCTTCGTCGCGCCCTGCACGGTGGCCTTCTCGGCCTTCCATACTTCTTCCAGGTCGTTGTACTCGCGCTCCAGCACTTCAATCTCGGCTTCAAGGTCGGACAGCCGCTGCCTGGACTCGGCGTCCTTCTCCTTCTTCAGCGCCTCGCGCTCGATCTTGAACTGGATCAAGCGCCGCTCGCGCCGGTCCAGCTCCTCGGGCTTGGAATCAATCTCCATGCGGATCCGGCTGGCCGCCTCGTCCATCAGGTCGATGGCCTTGTCGGGCAGCTTGCGGTCGGCGATGTAGCGGTGGCTGAGCGTGGCCGCGGCCACCAACGCCGGGTCGGTGATCTCCACGCCATGGTGCACGGCGTAACGCTCCTTCAGCCCGCGCAGGATGGCGATCGTGTCCTCCACCGTCGGCTCGCCCACGAACACCTTCTGGAAGCGGCGCTCCAGCGCGGCGTCCTTCTCGATGTACTTGCGGTATTCGTCCAGCGTGGTCGCACCGATGCAGTGCAGCTCGCCGCGCGCCAGCGCCGGCTTGAGCATGTTGCCGGCATCCATGGAACCTTCCGCCTTGCCGGCGCCGACCACGGTGTGCAGTTCGTCGATGAACAGGATGATCTGGCCCTCGTTCTTGGCCAGGTCATTCAGCACGCCCTTCAGCCGCTCCTCGAACTCGCCGCGGAACTTGGCTCCGGCAATCAGCGCGCCCATGTCGAGCGAGAGCACGCGCTTGCCACGCAGCCCCTCGGGCACCTCATTGTTGACGATGCGCTGGGCCAGCCCTTCTGCAATCGCGGTTTTGCCCACGCCCGGCTCGCCGATCAGCACCGGATTGTTCTTGGTCCGGCGCTGCAGCACCTGGATGGTGCGGCGGATTTCCTCGTCACGGCCGATCACCGGATCCAGCTTGCCGGACTCGGCCCGGGCGGTGAGGTCGATGGTGTACTTCTCCAGCGCCTGGCGCGACTCCTCGGCATTCTGGTCCTGCACGCTCTCGCCGCCGCGGACCTTGTCGATCGCGGCCTCCAGCGCCTGGCGGTTGCCGCCGGCATCCTTGAGCGCGCGCCCGGCATCGCCGCTGTCTTCCAGCGCGGCCAGCAGGAACAGCTCCGAAGCGATATACGCATCGCCGCGCTGCTGGGCCAGCTTGTCGGTGACGTTGAGTAGACGCCCAAGATCATTACCCACGGCCACGCTGCCAGCCTGACCGGAAACGGTCGGCAGGCGGTCGAGGATTTCACCCAGCCGCTCGCGCAGCAGCGGCACATTGACCCCGCCCTGCGACAGCAGCGGCCGCGTGCCCCCGCCCTGCTGGTCGATCAGCGCGGCGAGCAGGTGAGCGGGTTCAATCAGATTATGATCGCGCCCCACGGCCAGCGACTGGGCGTCGGCAAGGGCCTGCTGGAAGCGCGAAGTGAGCTTGTCCATCCGCATCGGACTGTCCTCTCTATCAGGGCCGGAAACGGTTCCGGCAATGATCTCCAGATGCGGGCTTCAGGGTTGTGAATCAAGGGTCTCGGGGCAGATACGACGCGGGCACCCCCACCCGCCGCTGGACACTTCGCGGCCCCGGATCAGGCATCCATCTGCATCCCCCTGGTAGGAGCGCGCCATGCGCGCGAAGCCGCGTGACTTGTGGCAATGGGGCATTCCCTCGGCCACCTGCATCCCGTCCTAAGCCTCGCCCTGATTCCGATTGCCCGCGGCTTCGCGCGCATGGCGCGCTCCTACAAAAAAACTCCGGTCCGGACACAAGCCGGGATCCGGGACACAAACCTTCCCGGAGCCGAGCCCCGCCGTGGCCGGGAGGCCTTTGCGCGTAAGTAAAGGAGGAGGTGGCGGCCGCAGGCCGACGCCGGGGGACATGGAGCGCAAAGGCCTGCCGGCCGCGGCGGGGCCAGTCCGATCACGGCGCGTGTGGTCAGCCCATTGCGGCGCCGGATGTCACCCCAAAGGAGTCGGCTGGATGATCTCCACCCAGTACCCGTCCGGATCCTTGATAAAAGCCAACTCCCGCATACGCCCATCCGTCAGCCGCTTCTGGAAATCCACGCCCAGCGTCTCGAACCGCTCACAGGCTGCCACCACATCCGGCACCGTGATGCAGATATGGCCAAAGCCGCGCGGATCGCTGTTGCCATCGTGATACACCGCCCCGTCCTGCTCCTCGGTGCCGTGGTTATGGGTCAGCTCCAGCACACCCTGCTGACGGGCCACCCATTCCTTGCGCGCAGCGTCGTCCTCCGGAATGACAGACGCATCGTCCACCAGCGCCAGAAAATAAAGACTGAATCCGGCCTCGGGAAAATCGTTCTTGCGCACCAGGGTGAAGCCCAGCACGCCGGTATAGAACGCCAGCGACGCACGCGGATCCTTGATACGCAGCATCGTGTGATTGAAGAGGAAGTCGCGGGTGGCGGGGTCGCGTTCGGCCACGCCGGGCACCTTGGTCAGTGCGGCAAGCGAGTCTGCGGACATCTGTGATCTCCATGGATGGGGGAAGCCGCCATTATCGGCTACCCGGATGAATACGCCCGGCGGATGTGAACACGGTCTTCCCAGGGGCGTCGGCACAATCGCGCACATGGTTGCTGACCTTCCGCGGACACCGCCGCCACCGCTTGATTCACGCTGCGCGCTGTTTCTTGACGTCGACGGCACCCTGCTTGATTTCGCCCCCTGGCCCGACGCGGTCACGGTTCCCGATGCGCTGCCCGAAGTGCTGCGCCTGCTGCATCGCGAACTCGACGGCGCGCTGGCGCTGATCAGCGGCCGGCCGCTGCGTTCGCTCGATACCCTGTTTCACCCGCTGCGGCTGCCTGCCGCGGGCATGCATGGACTGGAGCTGCGCAACGGTGTCTCTCTCCGGTCCCCACCGCCCGCCCCGGCCGCGCTGGCTGATGTCCTGGAAGATGCCCACGCATTCGCCGCAGCGCATCCGGGCACGGTGGTGGAGGACAAGGGCACCAGCATCGGACTGCACTGGCGCAACGCACCCGGACACGCGGACGCCGTGCACGGATTCGCCGAAGGCACGCTGCGACGCCTGCCGGGCTACTGCCTGCAGGCCGGCAACCACGTGGTCGAGCTGCGACCCAAGGGAGCCGACAAGGGCGATGCCATCGACCTGCTGATGGAGCAGGAACCCTTCCGCGAACGCAGGCCGGTCTTCGTCGGCGATGACCTCACCGACGAGCATGGCTTCGCCGTGGTCAACGCCCGCGGCGGGGCCAGCGTGCTGGTGGGCCGGCGCTCGCCCAGCGCCGCCCTGCACGGCCTGGCCGACACCGCCGCGGTGCTGGAATGGCTGCAGGAAGGAACCTCCGCATGAATCGGTCGAACCTCGATCTGGGCGTGATCGGCAACGGCAGTTTCGCCGCGCTGATTGACCGCCACGCACGGGTGGTGTGGAGCTGCCTGCCCGCGTTCGATGGCGACCCGGCGTTCTGCGCCCTGCTCGAGCCGCGTGACCACGACGCCGGGGATTTCAGCATCGAGCTGGAAGGGTTCCAGCGCAGCGAGCAGGCGTATGTGACCAATACCGCCATCCTGCGCACGGTGCTGTACGACGACAGCGGCGGCGCGGTGGAAGTGCTCGATTTCGCTCCTCGCTGGCGCAATCAGGACCGCTTATACCGTCCGGTGTCGATCATGCGCAGGATCACGCCGCTGGCGGGCAGCCCGCGCGTGCGGATCCGGCTGCGCCCGCTCAAACACTGGGGTGCCGAGCGGGTGGAGACCACCTGGGGCAGCAACCATGTCCGCTACCTGCTGCCGGAGGTCACGCTGCGCCTGACCACCGACGTGCCGATCCGCTTCGTGCGCGATGAAATCCCCTTCGTGCTTGGCCAGCCAATGCACCTGCTGCTCGGGCCGGACGAATCATTGGCGCGGTCGCTGACCGGATTCATGCAGGAAGCGCTGGAGCGCACCACCAGCTACTGGCGCGAATGGGTGCGGTATCTGTCCATTCCGCTGGACTGGCAGGAGGCGGTGATCCGCTCGGCCATCACCCTCAAGCTGTGCCAGTACGAGGACAGCGGCGCGATCATCGCCGCCATGACCACCTCCATCCCGGAGGCCGCACATACGGCGCGCAACTGGGACTACCGCTACTGCTGGCCGCGCGATGCGGCCTTCGTGGTGCGTGCGCTCAACCGCCTGGGTGCGACCCGTACCATGGAAGGGTTCCTGCGCTACATCTTCAACATCGCCACCCACGATGGCAGCCTGCAGCCGCTGTACGGGATCGACTTCGCCGAGAAGCTGGAAGAGCACGAAGTGCCTACCCTGCGCGGCTATCGCGGCATGGGACCGGTGCGGCGCGGCAACCTGGCTTGGGTGCAAAAGCAGCACGATGTGTATGGCAGCGTGATGCTGGCCTCGACCCAGCTGTTTTTCGACCAGCGCCTGTCAGACCCAGGCGATGAAGACACCTTCCGCCGCCTGGAGCCGCTGGGCGAACGCGCGGTGGAGCTGAGCAACGTGCCCGATGCCGGCCTGTGGGAGTTCCGCGGGCGCACGGCCGTGCACACCTACACCGCGGCCATGTGCTGGGCCGCCTGCGACCGGCTGGCGCGGATCGCGGCGCACCTTGGCCTGGCGGACCGCGAGCGGCACTGGCGTGCGGAAGCCGGGAAGATCCACGAGCGGGTGCTGGCCGAGGGCTGGAGCGAGGAGCTCGGCCACTTCACCGCCACATTTGGCGGCGAGCACCTGGACGCCTCGCTGCTGCTGTTGGAGGAAATCGGATTCATCGGCGCGGACGATCCGCGTTACATCGCCACGGTCGAGGCCGTGGGCCGCGACCTGCGCCGCGGCGATGGTCTGTTCCGCTACATCGCGCCCGATGATTTCGGCTCGCCCGAGACCAGCTTCACCATCTGCACCTTCTGGTACATCGACGCGCTGGCCGCGATCGGCCGGAAGGACGAGGCGCGCGAATTCTTCGAACGCATCCTGGCCCGGCGCAACCACCTGGGCCTGCTGTCGGAGGACCTGGCCTTCGAAGACGGCGAAGCCTGGGGCAACTTCCCCCAGACCTACTCCCATGTCGGCCTGATCACTGCGGCCATGCGCCTGTCCAGACCGTGGACGGAGGCCTCATGAGCAGGCTGGTGGTGGTGTCCAACCGGGTCGCCATTCCCGGCGAGAACCAGACCGGCGGGCTGGCGGTGGCCCTGCACGATGCGCTGAGCGAACGCGGCGGACTGTGGTTCGGCTGGAGCGGCCGCACCGTTCGCGATGAAAGCGGCGAGCTGCACGACCAAACCGAAAACGGCATCCGCTACCTCACCATGGACCTCAGCCAGGCCGACAACGACAGCTATTACAACGGCTTCGCCAACCGCACCCTGTGGCCGCTGCTGCACTTCCGTCTGGACCTGGTGGACTACACGCGCGAAACCCGCGAGGGCTACCGCCGGGTCAATGCCCTGTTCGCCGAACGGCTAGCACCACACCTGCGCGACAGCGACACGCTGTGGATCCACGATTACCACCTGATCCCGCTGGCCTCGCTGCTGCGCGAGCGCGGCGTAGGCTGCCGGATGGGCTTCTTCCTGCACGTGCCCATGCCCTCCTCCGACCTGGCCGCGGCCATGCCAGATCACTCGCGGCTGTTTTCCACACTGTACGACTACGACCTGCTGGGCTTCCAGACGGTGCGCGACGTGGAACGGTTCCAGGACTACGTGCGCCTGTTCGGCGGCGGCAAGGTACTCAGTGACGGAGTGATCGAGGCGCCCAGCGGCCGCCGGTTGCGGGCAGCTGCATTCCCGATCAGCATCGATACCGCCCGGATCGCCGAGCAGGCCCAGGCCGCCACTTCCAAGCGCATGGTGCGGGGCCTGCAGCGCAGCCTGGCCCAGGGCGGGCTGGTGATCGGCGTGGACCGGCTGGACTATTCGAAGGGCCTGCCAGAGCGCTTCCGCGGCTTCGAGCGCTACCTGGAGCGCAAGGATCCGGATGCGGACGGCCTGACCTATCTGCAGATCGCTCCGGTCTCGCGCGGCGACGTGGAGGAATACCAGGAGCTGCGCGCCGAGCTGGAGCAGATCGCCGGCCACATCAACGGCACCCACTCCAGCGCGGACTGGACTCCACTGCGCTACGTGAACCGGAACTTCGCCCATTCCACCCTGACCGGCTTCTACCGGATGGCTTCGGTCGGCCTGGTGACCCCGCTGCGCGACGGCATGAACCTGGTGGCCAAGGAGTACGTGGGCTCGCAGGACCCGGACAACCCGGGCGTGCTGGTGCTTTCGCACTTCGCCGGCGCCGCGCACGAGCTGCGCGAGGCACTGCTGGTCAACCCGCACGACCTGGACGGCGTGGCCAATGCCATCGCCTACGCCGCCGCGATGCCGCTGGCCGAGCGCCGCGAGCGCTGGAACGCAATGATGGAACACCTGCGCACGCACGACATCAATGCATGGCGTCGCCGCTATCTCGAGGCGCTTTCCGCCACCGCCTGAGCCGGCTGCACTTCAGGACCGCTGCACTTCAGGACCTGGGCAGTGGCTGGCGCCAGATCACCGTTGCAAGACGGCCGGTTCGGGCGTCGCGGCGGTGCGAATAGAAGCGTCGCGGATCGGAGATGGTGCACAGCCCGCCACCGCTGATGTCACCGACCGCGATCCCGGCCGCCTGCAGCCGCTGCCGGGCCAGCGCATACAGATCGACATGCCAGTGCCCGGGCCGGGTGGCGGTGAACGCCACGGCGGCGCGAGGATCTACGGCGCGGGAATCGGCGCCGATGAAGGCGTCGCGCACCTCGGCCCCCACTTCGTAGGCCTGCGGTCCGGCCGCTGGACCCAGCCAGGCCAGCAGCCCGGAGGGCGCCGTGCGCATCGAGGCCACGGTGTGCTCCAGCACGCCATCGGCCAGGCCACGCCAACCGGCGTGCGCGGCAGCCACCTCGCTGCCATCGCGCGCGGCGAACACCACCGGAAGGCAGTCGGCGGTCAGGATGGCCAGCACCACGCCGGGCTCTCCGGTGACGGCGGCATCCGCTTCAGGCTCCAAGCCCATGCGCTGCAGTTCACCGTCGGCATCAGTCACCGGCAGCGACTGATCGAAGCGCACCACGCCGGTACCGTGCACCTGGCGCAGCCAATGCGGCGCGGAAGGCAGGCCGGCCAGCGCCACCAGCCCCGCCCGATTGGCAGCCACCGCTGCCGGATCATCACCATCGGCGGCGCGGCTGTTACCGAAGTTGAATGTATCGAAGGGCGGCCGTGACACGCCCGCGCCCCGGCGCAACGTGGCGAACGCGGTGACCCCGTGCGGGGCCGCCCAGTCCCCCTGCAGGACCGGCAGTGCCGGACCTGTCGCGCTCACCTCAGCGCCACTCCGTAGCGGCGTGCGCGGCCGAGTCCTCGCGCAGCATCCTGATCAGGGCCAGCAGATCATCGGGGGCCGGTGCCGTGGCGCGCACTGGTTCACCGCTGACCGGATGGATGAACTCCAGGGTTTCGGCGTGCAGTGCCTGGCGACGGAAGCCGCGCAGGCCAGCGATCACCTCGCCGGAAGATCCCTTGGGCAGCTTCACCGGGCCGCCGTAAAGCTGGTCACCGACGATGGGATGACGCTGGTGCTGCATATGCACGCGGATCTGGTGCGTGCGGCCGGTTTCAAGCCGGCACTCCAGCACCGTGTGGGCGCGGAAACGTTCGCGCAGGCGGTAATGGGTGATGGCTTCGCGCCCATCGTCGCGCACCGCCATGCGCAGGCGGTCGCGGGGGTGGCGGTCGATCGGCGCGTCGGCGGTGCCACCGCTGATCAGCGAGCCCACCACCACGGCCAGGTACTGCCGGTGCACCGAGCGCGAGGACAGCTGTTCAACCAGCCCGGCGTGCGCCTGCACGGTGCGCGCAACCACCATCACTCCAGAGGTGTCCTTGTCCAGGCGATGCACGATTCCGGCCCGCGGCAGCGTGGCCAGCGTCGGATCGCGGAACAGCAGGCCGTTGACCAGGGTGCCGCTGCGATTGCCCGCACCCGGATGCACCACCATGCCGGCAGGCTTGTTGATCACCAGCACGTGTTCGTCTTCGTAGAGCACATCCAGCGGGATGTCTTCCGGCTCGTCGTGGGTCTGCTCTTCCAACACCACGTCCAGGGTGACCAGCTCTCCCCCGGCGACGGCATCGCGCGGACGCATGGCCTTGCCATCCAGCAGCGCATCGCCGGTACGGATCCAGCCCGCCAGGCGGGAGCGGGAGAATTCGGGGAACAGCTCGGCCAGCACCACGTCCAGGCGGCGGCCCGCCTGGGATTCCGGGATCCGCATCTGGCGGGATCCGGTGTCATCGGCGTTTTCATCCTGGAGGGGCAGGTCGTCAGGCGGGGCATTCATGGGCAGGGGTCGATTCAGGCGCTTGCGCCGGTGTGGCGATGCGGGCTGCTATTATCCGCCTTTCGTGCCGCTTACGCCCAAGACCTCATGACCCGACCCGGTTTCCTGCTGCGCAATGCGCTCCTTCTGGCGCTGCTGGCCATTTTCCTCGCTTCCGGCTGCAGCCGCTCACGCGGCGATCGCGACGTGAACGAAGGCGTTCCCGTTGAAGAGCTTTACGAAACGGCGCACCAGGCGATGCGCATGGGCAACTGGAACCGTGCCGCTACCGTCTACCGCCGCCTGGTGGCCCAGTACCCGTACGGCCCGTACACCGAGCAGGCGCTGATCGAAACCGCCTACGCGCAGTACAAGATGGGCAGCCACGAGGAGGCGATTTCCAGCATCGACCGCTTCCTGCGCACCTACCCGACCCACCGCCACTCGGCCTACATGTACTACCTGCGCGGGCTGGTGAACGCCTCGCGCGACACGGTGTTCATGCAACGCGTGTGGTCACTGGACGCAAGCAGCCGGGATCTGGCGACGCCGCAGCAGGCGTACGCGGACTTCGCGGTGGTTGCCGAGCGTTTCGCCAACACCCCTTATGCCGTGGATGCCCGCGAGCGCATGCTCGGGCTGCGTGACATGTTCGCCCGTCATGACTTGGACGCGGCGCTGTATTACCTGCGCCGCGGCGCCAACGTGGCTGCCACCAGCCGCGCCACGTACCTGCTGGAAACCTATCCGCAGTCAAGCCACCAGAACGACGCGATCGCCGTGCTTGCCGAGGCCTACACCCGGCTGGGCAACGAAACCCTCGCTGCCGACGCGCGCCGGGTGCTGGAGCTGAACGAGCCGGACCACCAGTGGCTGCAGGGCAACTGGCCCCGCTACCCCTGGTCGATCCGCAAGATCAACCCGTTCGCCGGTGAGCGCTCGCCGATCGACATGTAAGGCGAGCGGTACGCCGCCTCAGTCCCGCTCCTGATCCCAGGGGAAGCCGGACAGCTGGGCCAACTCTTCCGGCGTACGAATGCCGGAGTGCATCAGGTCGTTGATCTGCCAGCTCGGATACGAGGACACGCCCGCAGCGCTGCATTCCCGGGCGACCGGGCCGCCGCGCCCCTGCGGACTGCACTCGACGTAAGGAAGGCGTCCGGCCGAGGCGCCGAACATGCGGGTCTGGCGCGCGCAGCTGCCGCACCACGAGGCACCGTAATAGCGCGCCCCGGTGGCCTGCAGGTGGTCAACCAGCGCTGCAACCCGCGGATTCTCCGGACGCCGGTCCAGCACGCCGCCCAGCACCAGCTGCAGGGCCACCACCACGCCCACGGCAAGGAACGCGTTGCCCAGCCACCAGCTGCTCCAGCTTTGCGTGCCCGACGGCGCACCAGGACGTCGCAGGTGCACCAGGGCGAACAGCGTCGCCATGATCGCCAGCGACACCAGGCACCAGCCGCAGACAGCGTCAAGCGCGACGATGCCGACCAGGGTCAGATAGAGGCTGATCGCCAGCCCCAGCGCAGTCAGGCGCGACAGCCGCCGCCAACGCGTCGAGGGCGCGGAGCCGGTCGCCGCCGCCAGCGCGATCAGGGCATAGAGGCCAAATCCCCACACGGCCAATGGCAGGCCGAGCAGGCTGGACCAGCGACTGCCCTGGACCACATCACAGCCGCCGCCCTCGGCGCAGAATGCGGGCGCGCCACCGGCCAGGGCCAGGTAAGCGGTCAACAGCACACCGATCACCGCCAGCGACAGGATCCACGGATCGGGCTTCAGCCGCGGCTGTGGACGCGGCTGCCCGGCCACGCCGGTGCCAGGTTGTTTCTGGCCGGAGGGCCGACGCTTCTTTCTTGCCATTGCCAATACCCCTGAACGATTGCCTGCATTCTACCGGCGCGCTGGGGGTCAGTTACCCGGAGTCAGCCGCGGTAGCCGCTGCTGATCGGATAGCGGCGCTCACGGCCGAACGCGCACCGGGTGACCTTGGGGCCGGGTGCGGCCTGATGCCGCTTCCATTCACCAATCCGTACCAAGCGCAGCACGCGTTCGACGATGGCTTCGTCATGGCCGGCGGCCACGATTTCGGCACGCGACTGGGCGCCTTCGATGTGCCGCTCCAGGATGTCATCGAGTACTTCATACGGTGGCAACGAATCATCATCACGCTGGTCTTCGCGCAGCTCCGCGGAGGGCGGGCGCGAGATCACCTCAGGCGGGATCACCGGCTCGTCCGCGATCGAGTTGCGCCAGCGCGCCAGCGCGAACACCCGGGTCTTGTAGAGGTCCTTGAGCGGCGCGTAACCGCCGTTCATATCGCCATAGATGGTCGCGTAGCCCACCGCGTACTCGCTCTTGTTGCCGGTCGTCAGCAACAGGCCGCCGAACTTGTTGCCCAGCGCCATCATCAGTGCCCCGCGGGTGCGCGACTGCAGGTTTTCCTCGGTCACATCCGCCTCGCGCCCGTCGAAGGTTTCCGCCAGCGCATCCATGAATCCCCGGAATGGCGCCTCGATCGGCACGGTAAGCATGCGCACACCTAGCGCCCTGCACTGCTCGGCGGCCAGGTCATTGCTCAGCCCCGCCGTATAGCGCGAGGGCAGCCGCACGGCAGTCACCGCATCGGCGCCCAGCGCATCGACCGCCACGGCCAGCACCACCGCCGAATCCAGTCCGCCCGACAGTCCCAGCCAGACGTTGGAAAACCCGTTCCTGCCGCAGTAATCGCGCAGCCCGCGCACCACCGCGCGCCAGGCCAGCGAATGCTCGCCGGGATCCTGTTCCAGCGGCCATTGCACGGGCGCAAAGCCACCGGCTTGGGGATCAAAATCCGCCACCAGCCACTGCTCTTCAAATGCGACGGCGGCCCCATGCACCCGGCCATCCGCGTCGGCCAGGGCCGACCCACCATCAAACACCAGCGAATCCTGCCCCCCAACCGTATTGAGGTAGGCCAGCGCCGTCCCGCTCTCTTTCGCGCGACCGGCCAACAGCACGTCCCGGAACGCCTGCTTGCCAAGCTCAAACGGAGACGCATTGGACACCAGTACCAGCCGCGCGCCGGCAGCAACCGTGTCGGCCAGCGGCTGCGAGCGCCACAGGTCTTCGCAGATCAGCGTGCCCACCGGCACACCCTTCACCTCGAACACCAGGGAAGCGCCATCGCCACCGGGCTCAAAATAACGGCGCTCATCGAACACCCCGTAATTCGGCAGCTCGCGCTTTCTGTAGCTGGCTTCAACCCGGCCCTCGCGCAGCACGGCCGCAGCGTTGTAGAGCGCACCCTCCGCAGATTCCGGCCACCCAACCACCGCAACGATCCCGCGCGCATGCTCGGCGATCCCGTGCAGCGCCTGTTCGCAATCGCGCACGAACTCTTCCCGCAGCAACAGGTCCTCCGGCGGATACCCGCTCAGCGCCAACTCCGGGAACAGCACCAGATCCGCCCCATGCACATCGCGCGCCTCATCAATCAGCGCCCCGATCCGCCGGGCATTCTCCGCCACCGCTCCCACCGGGAAATCGAACTGTGCCAGGGCGATTCGCAGCTTTTGGGACATGGGAGTGACGCCTTTACGAAACCAGGCCACATTGTAGGACGGCCTCGAGTTGTCACCGTGCGAGCACTGTGGCGAGACAACGGCGGAGATGCGGGCCTCCAATGCGGTTCTAACGAGGTCCCTCGCCTCATGGGTCACCCGGCTTCGCGCGCATGGCGCGCTCCTACAGAAACACCAGGCACAAAGCTGCAAGCCGGGACCGGACGCACAACCTTTTCGGAACCGAGCCCCGTCGTGGCCGGGAGGCCTTTGCGCGTAAGTAAAGGAGGAGGCCGTAGCCGCAGGCGCAGGCCGGGGGACATGAAGCGCAAAGGCCTGCCGGCCGCGCCGGGGCCCGTCAGGTCACCGAGTATTCAAAAGAAGCCTGGGAATCAGGACATTCCAGGCGTGGGCCACCCAGGGCCGACCACGGAGCCATCCGTGTGCGAACCCGGATCAGGCTGGCACAGGCTCGCCGTAAACCACCGGAGCAGCCGCACCTTCCGGGAAACTCACCTCTTCCCAGGCCGACTCCTCAGCCATCAGCGCCCGCACCAGCGTGTTGTTCAGCGCGTGCCCCGACTTGAACCCCTCGAACGCCCCCAGGATCGGCTTTCCAGCCAGATACAGATCCCCGATCGCATCCAGGATCTTGTGGCGCACGAACTCGTTCGCGTAGCGCAGCCCATCCTCGTTCAACACCCGGAACTCATCCAGCACGATCGCATTGTCCATCGAGCCACCCAGGCCCAGATTGCGATCACGCATGAACTCCAGATCACGCATGAACCCGAACGTACGCGCCCTGCTCACCTCGCGGATATACGCCTCAGTGGAAAACTCCACCTCCGCCCGCGACTCCGACACCGGGATCGCCGGATGATCGAACTCGATCGTGAAGCCCAGCCGGAAACCGTCATACGGCTCGAACCGCGCAATCTTGTCGCCATCGCGCACTTCCACCGGCCGCTTGATGCGGATGAAACGCTTGGGCGCGTCCTGGATCTGGATCCCGGCAGACTGCAGCAGGAACACGAACGGACCCGACGACCCGTCCATGATCGGCACCTCGGCCGCGGACAGGTCCACAAAAAGATTGTCGACACCCAGCCCGGCCAGCGCCGACATCAGGTGTTCGACCGTCATCACCTTGCCCTCGCCCTGGGTCAGACCGGTGCACAGCATGGTCTCGGTGACCAGGTCGCCACGGGCAGGAATTTCAACCACCGGGTCAAGGTCAACCCGACGGAACACGATGCCGGCATCCACAGGTGCCGGGCGCAGGGTCAGATAGACCTTCTCGCCGCTGTGCAGACCCACGCCGGTGGCGCGGATGATGTTCTGGAGGGTGCGCTGCTTGGGCATCGTCTGTTCGGTTCGTGGGAGTGCGGCTCGCTCTGTGAACGAACGCACGAAATATTAACACGCGGCCTGCTGAACCTGAACGGAAGCAGCCGCCACATGAAGCACCTTGCACCAGCCTGCATCAGCCAGCGTGAGGGAGAGCAAAACGCCCGCCCCCGGAACCCCGGGGGCGAGTAAAAATCCATCGGGCCGGCGAAGCCCGATGGCAAGAGGACGCGGACATGGATCAGTAGTGCAGTGACTGCACTC
This sequence comes from Luteimonas qiangzhengi, assembly GCF_039548515.1. Lineage (NCBI taxonomy): Bacteria > Pseudomonadati > Pseudomonadota > Gammaproteobacteria > Lysobacterales > Lysobacteraceae > Luteimonas > Luteimonas qiangzhengi. Next base: position 87,447 of record NZ_JBCLVE010000008.1, read on the forward strand.
CCGACCGCTCAGTCCGCCTGGCGACGCAGGAAAGCGGGAATATCAAGATAGCTGCTGCTGTCGGTGCCGAAGTCGGCGGTTTCCGGCTTGGAGGCCGGCTCCGCACTGTGGCCACGCAGGCTGGAAGCAATGCTCGGCGCCTGGGTTTCCATGCTCACCACATCGTCGATCGGCAGGCCGGTGGTGCCATCACGCTTGGCCTGGGTGTGGATCAGCTGGACGTGCGAACGACGCCCCTGCTCCTGGGCGAACTCGCCGCCGCGGACAGCCTGGCGAGCGGCGCCGCGGTGCAGGCCGGTGGCGACCACAGTCACACGGACTTCGTCCTGCATGTCCTGATCGAGCACGGTGCCGATCACGATCGTCGCGTCCTCGCTGGCGAAGTTCTCCACCGTGCGGCCTACTTCGTCGAACTCGGCCATGGTGAAGTCCGGGCCGGCGGTGATGTTGACCAGGATGCCGTTGGCACCGGCCAGATTGACGTCATCGAGCAGCGGGTTCTGGATGGCGGATTCGGCCGCGGCCTGGGCACGGTCGTCGCCGCGCGCCTCGCCGGTGCCCATCATCGCCAGGCCCATTTCGCTCATCACGGTGCGCACGTCGGCAAAGTCGACGTTGATCAGGCCCGGGCGCACGATCAGGTCGGCAATGCCCTGCACTGCGCCCAGCAGCACGTCGTTGGCAGCGCGGAACGCCTGCACCATCGTGGCGTTGCGGCCCAGCACCGAGATCAGCTTCTCGTTGGGGATGGTGATCAGCGAGTCGCAGTGCTGGCTCAGGTCCTCGATGCCCTTGAGCGCCACCTGCATGCGGCGACGGCCCTCGAAGGGGAACGGCTTGGTGACCACTGCCACGGTCAGGATGCCCATCTCCTTGGCCAACTGCGCCACCACCGGCGCGGCGCCGGTCCCGGTGCCACCGCCCATGCCCGCAGTGATGAACACCATGTCGGCGCCCTGCAGGGATTCAATGATGACCTCGCGGTCTTCCAGTGCGGCCTGGCGGCCGACCTCGGGGTTGGCGCCTGCGCCCAGACCCTTGGTCACGCTGTCACCCAGCTGCAGCTGCAGCTTGGCACCGCAGTTGCGGATTGCCTGGGAATCGGTGTTGGCGGTGATGAACTCCACCCCCTCCACGCTGCTCGCCACCATGTGCGCGACCGCGTTGCCACCGCCGCCGCCGACGCCAAACACCTTGATGTTGGCGTTCGGAGCCATTTTTTCTACAAGTTCGAAGTGCGCCATGTCATGAGTCCTCGTTGCTGAATTTCTGGTTATGTTTTTTGCTGTGAAACGTGTTGCCGGGTCCTGCCTGTTACCGTCGTCCTTCCACCTGCCGCTCCTGCTCCGCGCCGTCAGAACGCGCCGCGGTACCACTCCTTCAATTTCCTGAGAAAGTTCATCGCCGGCCCGGCGGAACTCACCGGACGACGCGGATTTTCAATCTGGCTGCCCATCAGCAGCAGGCCCACGCCGGTGGCGTGGACCGGGTTGCCGACCACTTCGCCCAGGCCGGTCACGTGCTGCGGGTTACCCACCCGCACCGGCATCTGCAGCATTTCCTCGGCCAGCTCGACCACGCCTTCCATCTTTGCGGCGCCGCCGGTCAGGACCATGCCGGCGCGCACGTGCTGCTCGAAGCCCGAGCGGCGCAGTTCGGCCTGCACCATCTCGAAGATCTCCTCGTAGCGGGCCTGCACTGCCTGGGCCAGCGACTGGCGCGGCAGGCGGCGTGGCGCGCGGTCGCCCACACTCGGCACCTGGATCGACTCTTCGCTGGTCGCCAGCTGGGCCAGCGCGCAGGCGTAGCGCACCTTGATCTGCTCGGCCTCCGGGGTCGGCGTGCGCAGCATGTGGGCGATGTCCTCGGTCACCTTGTCGCCGGCGATCGGCAGGCTGGCCGTATGGCAGATCGCGCCCTGCACGAACACCGCCAGGTCGGTCGTGCCGGCGCCCATGTCCACCAGCACCACGCCAAGCTCCTTCTCGTCGCCGGTGAGCACCGCGTGGCTGGAAGCGAGCGAGGACAGGATCAGATCGTCGATCTGCAGACCGCAGCGCTGCACACACTTGCTGACGTTGGCCGCCGCCGACTGCGCGCACACCACCAGGTGCGCGTGCACCTCCAGGCGCACGCCGGTCATGCCGACGGGATTGCGGATGCCTTCCTGCGACTGGTCCAGCACGTACTCGCGCGGAATTGCATGAAGGATCCGCTGGTCGGCCGGGATCGCGACCGCCTTGGCGGCGTCGAGCGCACGGTCGAGATCAGTCCAGCTCACTTCGCCCTCGCGGATGGGCTGGATGCCCTGTGAATTGCGGCACTGGATGTGATTGCCCGAGATCGAGGCGTACACCGAGCGGATCTCGCAGCCGGCCATCAGCTCGGCCTCCTCGATCGCACGCTGGATCGACTGGACGGTCGACTCGATGTCCACCACCACGCCGCGTTTGAGACCGCGTGATTCGTGGCTGCCGATGCCGATCACTTCGATCGGATTGCCGGGGGAATACTCGCCGACCAGCGCCACCACCTTGGAGGTGCCGATGTCGAGTCCGACGATGAGGGCTTTGTCGCCTTTGCGGTTCATGTGCGGGTGCCGTGATTCATTGGAGGTGAAGACCAGCCGGAGCCGGTCATGAGGCGCTGCCGATTCATAAGCGCGGCCTTAGCCGTACTCGTGGCAGCGACCGTGGCGACGTCGGTGTCGCCAGTCGCGTCGTCTTCGTCCTCGCCCCAGACCAGGGCGAAGCCGTTGGTGTAGCGCAGGTCGGCGCGCGTGAGCCGATCGGTGCGTGCCTGCAGCAGCTGCGGAAGCAGGCGGGCGAAACGCTCCAGGCGTGGCCGGGCCTGCTGGCTGCCGATCGTGATCCGGGTGCCGTTGGTGAGCACCAGCGACCAGCTGCCGCGGGTGTCCAGCACCAGCTCGCGCACGTCATAGCCAAGCGGGGTGAACAGCACCCGCGACTCGTTGTAGAGCGCCACCACCTCGGTCACGCGGCTGTCGGGGGCGTGGAACTGCGGCAGACGCGGCGGCGGCTTGATGCCGGTAGTTGGAAACAGCGTGCCCTGTTCGGACAGCAGCCGGTCATCGCCCCAGCGCGCGAACGGACGGTGTTCGGTGACCTCCACCTCGACCACATCCGGCCAGCGCTTGCGTACTTCCGCACTCTGCACCCACGGCAGCGCGGCCACCGCGGCCTGGGCATCGGCCAGGCGCATGGCGAAGAATCCGTCGTGGGCGTAGGGCAACACCGCTTCGCGCAGGCGGGCGTCTTCCACGTGCACCAGCTCGCCGGACACCCGCAGGGTGCGCAGGGGCCAGCGCTCGGCGCCGATCCAGCCTTCCAGCACCGCCACCACCGGCAGCGCCACCAGTGCCAGGGCCAGGATCCACACCAGCGTGCGCAGCATTGCGGTCACAGGGTCGCCTCCAGGATCCGCCAGCACAGCTCGGCGTAATCGATTCCCAGCTGGGCGGCCGCCTTGGGCACCAGCGAGTGACTGGTCATGCCCGGCGCGGTGTTGATTTCCATCAGCGCGAAGCGGCCATCGGCGTGGCGCATCACGTCCACCCGGCCCCAGCCGCTGCAGTCCACGGCGCGGAAAGCCTCCAGCGCCAGCTGGCGAAGCACGGTTTCGTCATCGCCCTGCAGGCCCGGGCACAGGTACTGCGTGTCGTCGGCCACGTACTTGGCGTGGTAGTCGTACCAGCCGCGGGCCGGCACGATCCGGACCGAGGGCAGCGCCAACCCGCCCAGGATTGCCACGGTGTACTCGCCGCCGGCCACCAGCTGTTCGGCCAGCAGTTCTTCGGGATAGTCGCGGGCGAATGCCACCGCCTCGGCGAGTCCAGCCTCATCCTCGACGCGGAAGACGCCGACGCTGGAGCCTTCCGCGGACGGCTTGATGAACACCGGCAGGCCAAGCTCGCGCACCGCGGCCTGCACATCCGCGCCGGGCGGCAGGCGCACGAAGCGCGCCGTGGGCAGGCCCTCGGCTTCCCACACCTGCTTGGTGCGGATCTTGTCCATGGTCAGCGCCGAACCCAGCACGCCCGGGCCGGTAAACGGCACACCCAGCGCCGACAGCAGCCCCTGCAGCACGCCGTTCTCGCCGTCGCCGCCGTGAAGAATGTTGAACACGCGGTCCACGCGGCCGGCGCGGATTTCATCCAGCAGCGCGGGGATGCCATCCACCGGATGCGCATCCACGCCACGCGCGCGCAGCGCCTCGAGCACCCCGCGGCCGGAGTCCAGCGAGACCTCGCGCTCGCTGGTCGTCCCGCCAAGGGCCACCGCAACCCGGCCGAAAACGGCCGGATCGGTCACCTGCAGCGGCGGCACCTGCAGGCTCATGCAGACGCCTCCGGAAAGCCTTCATCCGCCAGCCGCTGCACGGCCTGGCCGATATCACCGGCACCCATCATCAGCAGCAGGTCGCCGTCTTCGAGCACGTCGGGCAGCACGCGCACCAGCTCGGCCACGTCGTCCACCACGACCGGATCGACCCGGCCGCGCGCGCGGATCGCACGTGCCAGCGAGCGCGCGTCGGCACCCGGAATCGGCTCCTCGCCGGCCGGATACACCTCGGTCAGCACCACCGCATCCACTTCCGACAGCACGCCGGCAAAGTCGTCCAGCAGGTCACGGGTACGGCTGTAGCGGTGCGGCTGGAAGGCCACCACTACGCGCCGGTCCGGCCAGCCGCCGCGGGCGGCTTCGAACACGGCCGCCAACTCGTTCGGGTGATGGCCATAGTCGTCCACCAGCTGCACGGTGGCACCGCGCGCGGTACGCAACTCGGCCTTCAGGTTGAAACGCCGGCCGATACCCTCGAACTCCTCCAGCGCCTCGGCAATGGCTTCCGGGCTCACGCCAAGCTGCCAGCCCACCGAGGCGGCTGCGAGCGCATTCTGCACGTTGTGCCGACCCGGCAGCGCCAGGGTCACTTCGGTACGCGGGCCATCCGCCAGCACCAGGTCGAAACGCATCCGCGCGCCGTCCTGGCGCACGTTCTCGGCGCGCACATCGGCGCGCTCGTCGAAGCCATAGGTGGTGACGTGACGCGAAGCATTACCGGCCAGCGCAGCCACTTCCGGGCTGTCCAGGCACAGCACCGCCAGCCCATAGAACGGCAGCCGATGCAGGAATTCCGAGAACGCCGCGCGCACCCGACCGAAGTCGTTGTCGTAGTGCTCCATGTGGTCGGCGTCGATGTTGGTGATCACCGCCACCAGCGGGTTCAGGCGCAGGAAGCTGCCGTCGCTTTCATCCGCTTCGGCCACCAGCCAGTCGCTGCTGCCAAGGCGCGCATTGGCGCCCGCGGCCAGCAGCTGGCCGCCGATCACAAAGGTCGGGTCCAGTCCGCCGCGCGCCAGCACGCTGGCCAGCAGCGACGTGGTGGTGGTCTTGCCGTGGGTACCGGCCACTGCAATGCCGCGGCGGAAGCGCATCAGCTCGGCCAGCATTTCCGCACGCGGCACAATCGGGATGCGGCGGGCGCGTGCTTCCGCCAGCTCGGGGTTGTCCGCGCTGATCGCGCTGGACACCACCACGCAGTCGGTGTCCTGCACGTTGTCCGCGGCATGGCCCAGGTGCACGGTGGCTCCCAGCTTGCGCAGGCGGCGGACCGCAGCGTTTTCGGCAACGTCGGAGCCGGACACCCGGTAGCCCAGCGTGCACAACACTTCCGCGATGCCGCTCATGCCGGCGCCGCCGATGCCTACGAAGTGCACGCGCGAGAACGCCCTGCCCACCTCGGCAGTGGATAACGCACGGGTGTCGAGCAGGCGGCGGATCATGGTGTTTCTCCAAAAATTGGTTCGATCCGCTCGGGAGCGCTTTCGCCCCGCAGGCGGGCGACCTGGCGCTGGGCGCGGTCGAGTTCGTAGGACACCCGCAGCAGCAGGCCGATGGCCACGCAGGTCATCACCACGCTGGAGCCGCCGTAGGAAATCAGCGGCAGCGTGAAGCCCTTGGTCGGCAGCAGCCCGAGGTTCATGCCGATCGATACCGTGCTCTGCAGGCCGATCACCAGGGCCACGCCAAAGGCGCAGTAGCCGGCGAAGTGGCGGCGCATCTCCACGCACTTCAGACCGATCCAGAACGCCCGACCCACCAGCAGCGCGAACAGCCCGATCACCAGGCACACGCCCACGAAGCCCAGCTCCTCGGCGGTCACTGCAAAGATGAAGTCGGTATGCGCCTCTGGCAGATAGGACAGCTTCTGGATCGAAGCCCCCAGCCCGACACCACCGAGCTCGCCGCGGCCAACCGCCATCAGCGCATTGGCCAGCTGGTAGCCGCTGTTGAAGGGATCGGCGAACGGATCCATGAAGGACGTGATCCGGCGCACCCGGTAGGGCTCGGCGACTGCAACGATCGAGAGAAGCACCAGCACGCCCACCACCGGCCCGGCCATGCGCGGCAGGTGTACCCCGCCCAGCACCAGCATCCCGGCGGTCACGCCCAGGATCAGCGCGGTCGATCCGAAGTCCGGCTGCAGCAGCAGCAGTCCCATCAGCGCACCGGCCACCAGCAGCGGCTTGATCATCGCGCCCCAGGTGGCGTTGACCTCGTCGCGAAAGCGCACCAGGTAGCTCGCCATCCAGACGATGTACATCAGCTTGACCGCCTCGACCGTCTGGAAGTTGGCCACACCAAGGTTGATCCAGCGTCGGGCGCCGTTGACGGTGTGACCGAGCCCGGGCAGGAACACGATGATCAGCAGTACGAAGCAGCCCAACAGCAACAGCTGGTTGTAGCCCTCGAGATCCTTGAGCTCGGTGCGCGCCGTGAGCACGCACAGCACCACGCCCACCGTCAGGAACATCAGGTGGCGGATGAGGAAATAGAACGGCCCGCTGCCGTGCTCTTCGGCGATGGCGATCGAGCTGGACCCCACCATCACCACGCCAAGCGCAGCAAGGGCAACCGCAGCGCCGATCAGCCACGGGTCAAAGCGCCCGTGGATATCGTCAATCCGGGTGGCCTGGCGTGCGACCGGGGCGTCGTATCGATCCATCAACGCACCTTCAACGTGGCCAGGCCGACCAGCACCAGGATCACCGAGATGATCCAGAAGCGCACGATCACGCGCGGCTCCGGCCAGCCCTTGAGTTCGAAGTGGTGGTGGATGGGCGCCATGCGGAACACGCGCTTGCCGGTGAGCTTGAACGACGCCACCTGGATCATCACCGAGAGCGTCTCGATGACGAAGATGCCGCCCATGATCACCAGCACCAGTTCCTGGCGCACGATCACCGCGATCGTGCCCAGCACCGCACCCAGCGCCAGCGCGCCGATGTCGCCCATGAACACCATGGCCGGATAGGTGTTGAACCAGAGGAAGCCGAGCCCCGCGCCGGCGATGGCTGCGCAGATGATGGTCAGCTCACCAGCGCCCGGGATCTGGGGGATCTGCAGGTAATCGGCAAACACCGCATGGCCCGAGGCATATGCGAACACCCCCAGTCCGCACGCCACCAGCACCGTGGGCATGATGGCCAGCCCGTCCAAACCGTCCGTCAGGTTGACGGCGTTGGAGAAGCCGACAATCCAGAAATAGGCGATCGCGACGAAGGAGATGGCGACCATCGGCAGCGCCACCGCTTTGAACAGCGGGAAGTAGAAGGTGGTCGCCGCCGCCACATCAGCCGTCTGGTAGAGGTAGATACCCGCCGCCAGGCCGAATACCGACTGCAGCAGGTACTTCCACCGCGATTTCATGCCGTTGGGATCGCGCTTGACGATCTTCAGCCAGTCGTCGTACCAGCCGATCGCACCAAAGGCGACCATCACTGCCAGCACCAGCCACACGTACTTGTTGCGCAGGTCGCCCCACAGCAGCACCGAGGCGGCCACCGAGATCAGGATCAGGGCGCCGCCCATGGTCGGCGTGCCGGCCTTGGAGAAGTGGGTCTTCGGGCCATCGTCGCGGATCGGCTGGCCGCCCTTGTACTGGGCCAGGCGCCGGATCACCGCCGGCCCCCACCACAGCGACAGCAATAGCGCCGTCAGCGCGGCAAGGATGCCGCGGAAGGTGAGGTAGTTGAACAGGCCGAAGAAGCTCTCCAGGCCCTGCAACCAGCGCGCCAGTTCAAGCAGCATCGGTGGAGCTCCCTTTGTTTTTCCGTGGTGCGGCGCCGTCTTCCAGCAGCGCTGCAACCACGCGTTCCATCGCGCTGCTGCGCGACCCCTTCACCAGCACCCGCGCCTGCGGGTGCAGTTCGCCACGCAGCGCTTCAATCAGCGCCGCATGGCCATCGAAATTGCGGCCGCCTTCGCCGAAGGCCTCCACGGCGGCCCGGCCCAGCGTGCCCATGGCGTACAGCCGTGCGATACCGGCCTGGCGGGCGCGGTGGCCCACTCCGGCGTGCAGCGCCTTGGCATCGATGCCCAGCTCGCCCATTTCACCAAGCACCAGCCAGCCTTCGCCCTGGATCGCGGCGAGGGTCTCAATAGCCGCTACCAGGGAGCCGGGGTTGGCGTTGTAGCTGTCGTCGATCAGCAGCGCGCCCGACGCCAGACGGTGCCGGACCAGCCGCCCCTGCACCGGGCGCGCCGCTGCCAGACCGGCAGCGATCGCCTGTGGCGAGGCATCGGCCATGCCGATCGCCAGCGCGGCCGCAGCCAGTGCGTTGGCAACGTTGTGGCGGCCGACCACGGGCAATTGCACCTCGGCCTCGCCCTGCGGCGTCAGCAGGGTGAAGCGCGAGCCTTCCTCGCCCACGCGCACGTCGCGCGCGGTCACGTCGGCGCTGGCCTCCAGCCCGAAGCGGATCACCCGGCGGCCGTGCGAGCGGCCGGCGAAAAACTGTGCGAACGCGTCGTCGGCATTGATCACCGCCACTCCGTCCGCCGGCAGCGCGTCGTAGATCGCGCCCTTGGTTTCGGCCACGCCCAGCAGGCTGTGCATGCGCTCCAGATGCGCCGGGGCGACGTTGTTCACCAGGGCCACATCCGGGCGCGCCACGTTGGTCAGCCAGGCAATATCGCCAGGCTTGCCCGCGCCCATTTCGTAGATCGCGTATTGCGCATCTTCCGGCGCGTTGATCACCGACAGCGGCAGGCCGATTTCGTTGTTGCGGTTGCCCGGGTTGGCGCAGGTCGAACCCAGCGGCGACAGGATCGACAGCAGCATCTGCTTCACGCCGGTCTTGCCATTGCTGCCGGTGACTGCCGCCACCCGGGTGGCACGACTGTGCTGCATGCCGGCGGCGATGGCCGCCAGCGCGCGCACCGTATCGTCGACCACCACCTGCGGGATCCGGGCCGACGATGGCCGCGACACCAGCGCAGCCCGCGCGCCCAGATCGGCCGCGGCCTGCACATGGTCGTTGCCGTCGAAGCGCTCACCCACGATCGCCACGTACAGCGCAGCGCTGTCATCGGTCGCGTCGAAGCCGCGGGTGTCCGTGCACATCGCGTCGATCACCATGTCGGAACCGTCGGTCACGCCGTGCAGGCGACCGCTGGTCCACTGGGCGATGCGCGAGAGCGGCAGCGGATTCATGCCCTGGCCTCCAGCACTGCCTGCGCCACTTTGGCGTCATCAAACGGATGGCGTACGCCGTCAATTTCCTGATAGGGCTCGTGACCCTTGCCTGCCACCAGCACGATGTCACCGGCAGCGGCCCTACCCACCGCGTGCTCGATGGCGGCGCGCCGGTCACGCTGCACGGTCACGGCGCCGCGATCGGCAAAGCCTTCCAGGATGTCGGCGACGATGGCATCACCGTTTTCCCGGCGCGGGTTGTCGTCGGTCACCACCACGGTGTCAGCCAGTCGTTCGGCGATCTCCGCCATCTGCGGGCGCTTGCCGCGGTCACGCTCGCCACCGCAGCCGAACACGCACACGATCCGGCCACGCGCGTGATCGCGCAGGCTGGCCAGCGCCTGTTCCAGCGCGTCCGGGGTGTGGGCGTAATCCACCACCACCAGCGGCTGTGTATTTCCCTCGCGGGCGCCTCCACCCAGGCGGTTCATGCGTCCGGCCACCGGCTGCAGCTGGCCAAGCACGCGGGCAATATCACCGGCGGATTCGCCCAGCGCGTCCAGCACCCCGGCCACCGCCAGCAGGTTGTCCACGTTGAAGCGGCCCAGCAGCGGCGTGCGCAGCGCATGCACCTGACCACCAATATCAAGGTCGAAGCCGGTGCCCTCGGCATCAAGCACGATGTTCCCGGCGCGCACCCTGGCATCCGCAGCCCCCCGGGCGCTGGTCCCGACCCGGCGCACCCCCTGCGGCGGCGCGTCGTGCAGTGCGCGCCCGTGGGCATCGTCCAGATTGATCACAGCCGCCTGCAGGCCCGGCGTGGCGAACAGGCGCGCCTTGGCGGCGCCATAGGCCTGCATGTCACCGTGGTAATCCAGGTGGTCGCGGGTGAGATTGGTGAACACGCCCACTGCAAAATGCACCGCACCCACGCGGCCCTGGTCAAGGGCGTGCGAGCTGACCTCCATCGCCACGGCGCCGGCACCGGCGTCGCGCAATCGGGCCAGCAGCGCGTGCGTCTGCGACACCTGCGGCGTGGTGAAGCCGGTCGGCTGCACGTGGCCGTGCAGGCCCGCGCCCAGCGTGCCGACGCTGCCTGCGACGCGGCCCAGCAAGGTCCAGGCCTGGGCCAGCATCTGCACGATCGAGGTCTTGCCGTTGGTTCCGGTCACCCCGACCACGGTCATCGCCGCGGAAGGATTGCCGTGAAATCGGTCGGCCATTTCGCCTATCCGCGCGGTGAGCCCCGGCACGGCGATCGCATCGACCGGCACATCCACGCCCTCGGGCGCCGGTGGTTCGAACACGATGGCCGCAGCATTGGCCGCCCGCGCCTGCGCGACGAAGCGCAGGCCGTGGGTACCAAAGCCCGGAATGGCGAGGAAGGCATCGCCCGGCTGCAGCGCGCGGCTGTCCTGCGACAGCCCGCTCACGCGCAGGTCGGCGGGGATACCCGCGATGTCAGGCAGCAGCGCTGCAAGCGGCATCCCGGCGCTCATTTCCTGTCCTCCTGGGCCGCCAGCCAGGTTTCAATGTCGTCCGGTGGCACGTCCATCAGGCGCAGCGCACCTTCCATGACGTCCTTGAACACCGGTGCCGCCACCAGCCCGCCGTAATAGCCCTTGGCCGGATCGGGATCGTCAATCACGATCGCCATCGAGAATCGCGGGTTGTCCACCGGTACCAGGCCGGCGAAGAAGGATACGTAGCGGCGCGAATATCCGCCGGCGCTGGCCTTGCGCGAGGTGCCGGTCTTGCCGGCGACGTTGTAGCCGAGGATCCGTGCCTGGCGGGCAGTGCCGCCCGGGCCGGTGACCGTATGCATCATCTTCAGCACGGCATCGGCCACGTCCGGCGCGATCGCCTGGCGGGTTTCACCGTGCTGGCCCTTGATGAAGGTGGGCTGGGTCCACAGGCCCCCGTTGCCGATCGCCGCATAGGCCGCGGCCACCTGCAGCGGGGTGGCCGACAGGCTGTAGCCGTAGGACATGGTCTGCTTGTCGGTCCCGCTCCACTGGCTGGGATCGGCGAACAGGCCTGCAGCTTCGCCCGGAAATCCGCTGCGGGTGCTGGCACCAAAGCCGAACGCGCGCAGCACGTCGTAAAACTGCCGATCGTCCAACATCGCCGCCAGCTTGCTGACGCCGACGTTGGAGCTCTTGGTGATCACACCGGTGACATCGAGCAGGCCGTAGTTGCGCACATCGGACGTGCGGAAGCGGCCGTTGGCCATCCAGCCCGGACTGGTATCAACCGGCGTGGTGGGGGTCACCACCCCGGCCTGCAGCGCCGCGGCAACGGTGATCGGCTTGATGGTCGAACCCGGCTCGATCAGGTCGGTCACCGCACGGTTGCGGCGCGCATCGCGATCGTCGGCGCCGACCACATGCGGGTTGTAGGCCGGCAGGTTGGCCATGGCCAGCACTTCACCGGTAGCCACATCCAGCACCACCGCCGATCCGGCGCTGGCACCCGTGCGCACCAGGGTGTTGCGCAGCTCGCGATGGGCCAGGTACTGGATACGCCGGTCGATGCTCAGCACCAGGTCCTTGCCCGGCTCGGCCGCCCGCACCAGATCCACGTTCTCGACGATCCGGCCGCGACGGTCGCGGATCACCCGGTGCGCACCCGGACGGCCGCGCAGCCAGTCATCGAACGCCAGTTCGACCCCTTCCTGCCCCCGGTCATCAATATTGGTGAAACCCAGCACGTGGGCAATCGCCTCGCCCTGCGGGTAAAAACGGCGGTACTCGCGCTGGCTGAACACCCCGGGCACGCCCAGGTCCAGCACCTTCTGCGCGGTGGCCGGATGGATCCGGCGCTGGCCCGGCAGGTACATGAATTCCTTGTCGGCGCGCTGCGCGACCCGGCGCGTCAGCTCCTCACCATCGACGTTGATGGCCGCGGCCAGTTCGGTGATCCGGTCCGGATGCTTCACCAGCTCCTGCGGGTTGGCCCACAGCGAAGCCACCGGGGTGGAAATCGCCAGCGGTTCACCGTTGCGGTCGGTGATCATGCCGCGCGAGGTCGGGATCGGCAGCTCGCGCAGGAAGCGCGAATCCGCCTTCTGCTGGTAGAACGCGTTGTCGATCAGCTGCAGGTCCACCGCACGCCCGACCAGCACCACGCTGCACAGCCCCATCGCACCGGCCACCAGGGCCAGGCGGCCGCGCAGGTTGAAACGCGCACGGCCCGGACGCTGTGCCGGGCGGTTGTTTCTGCGCAAAAGCTTGTCGATCATGGCCGCACCACCACGATGTCGACGGCTTCGGGGAACTTCATCCCCAGCCGCTCGCGCGCCACCTGGTCAATGCGGTTGCTTTCCGCCCAGGTGGCCTGTTCCAGCTGCAGGCGGCCGAAATCGATATTGAGCTCGTCGCGGTCGTGCTCCAGCCGGGTCAGCTCGACAAACAGCTGGCGGTGCTGGTGACGCGCATGGACCACGCCGATGGCGGTGATCACGATGGCCACCAGCAGTACCGCGACGATCAGGCGCATGGTCATGATCACTGGCCCACCTCCGCCAGCTTTTCAGCCACGCGCAGCACTGCGCTGCGGGCGCGGGGATTGCCGGCCAGCTCATCGGCATCGGCCTTGATCGCGCCACCCAGCGCACGCAGGGTCGGCACGAAACCGGTGATCTCGGGCAGGCGGCGGTTGGCCGGCGGCGGCTTGGCACAGCCGGCGATGAAGCGCTTGACGATCCGGTCCTCGAGCGAGTGGAAGCTGATCACGGCCAGGCGCCCGCCCGGCTTGAGCGCGTCGTGGGCGGCCTGCAACCCTGCTTCCAGGTCAGCCAGCTCGCGGTTGATGTGGATGCGGATGCCCTGGAACGAGCGCGTGGCTGGATTGATGTCCGGCTTGCCCGGGGCGCGACGCGGACGCGGCACCGAGGCGGCAATCAATTCGGCCAGTTCCGCGGTGCGGGTCAGCGGCGCTTCCACGCGGCGGGCCACGATGACCCGGGCAATCCGCCGGCTCATGCGCTCCTCGCCATAGGTCCACAGCACGTCGGCGATTTCAGCCTCGTCGGCACGCGCAAGCCAGTCGGCAGCGCTTTCGCCCGAGTCCGGATCCATGCGCATGTCCAGCGGACCGTCCTTGCCGAAGCTGAAGCCCCGACCGGCCACGTCCAGCTGCGGCGAAGACACGCCCAGATCGAACAGCACCCCGTCCAGGCCGCCGGCCGTGGCTTCCCACTCCGCCAGCGCAGCGAAGCTGCCGCGACGGATGGCGACGCGCGGATCCGCACCGAATTCACGCTCGGCCACGGCGATCGCGTCGGGGTCCTTGTCCATGAGCAGCAGACGGCCATCGGCGTCCAGACGCTGCAGCACGCCGCGCGCGTGTCCACCACGCCCGAACGTGCCGTCCAGATAGGTTCCGTCGCCCACCACCTGCAGCCCTTCCAGGGCCTGTCCGAACATCACCGGTAGGTGGCCGGACCGGACGTCCGCGCCACCGGCCGTCACAGCTGCAAACCCTCCAGGTCCTCACCAGACATATCGTCATCGCCAAGTACCTGGCGGATCTGATCCTGGTGGGCCTGCTCGCTCCACAGCTCGAATTTGTCGCCCATGCCCACCAGCACGGCTTTGCGCTCGATGCCAACGGTGTTGCGCTGGCTGGCAGGGATGGAAATGCGCGCACTGCCATCCGGCTCCACCACCGCGGCCGCACCCACCAGCTTCAGCTGCAGGGTGCGGTTGGTGGAGCGGGCGCGCGGCAGCGTATTGACCTTGTCGCGGATGCCGGACCAGACGTCATACGGATACAGATACAGACCGCCGGCGTCGAAGGGGTTGTACGTGATTACCAGGCGATTGCCGGCGCGGGATACGTCCTCGCGCAGGCCGGTCGGGATCACCATCCGGCCCTTGTCGTCAATTGTGATGGCGTACTCGCCCTGGAACACGTTGATCCTGCCCGTATGCCCGTCTGCGGCGGGCTTCAATTGGCGCGGTTTTCCACAAAATTCCCGGTAAACCCACGCAGCGCCACCTTATGACCCGGGATAAGGGTTGTCAACATGCTGTCGCGGGAAAATTCATCAGGCAGGTCAATGACTTGCGAAACTGTTCACAGACTTGTTCAAGGTTTATCCACAAGCTGCTGTTTCGTCTCAAATTTTGAGACGGAGGGCACTATTCGAGATGTTTACACGCCGTGAAGGACTGAAGTTAAGACCATGTGAGATCCCGTGGGAATGCGCGGATCTGTGTAGTCGCGGCGCGGGGGCGTCGGATGCGGGTGCCCTCCGGTCTCCATGTCCTCCGGCGTCGGCCTGCGGCCGCCACCTCCTCCTTTACTTACGACCAGAGGGCACCCCCGCCCGCCGCTCCAGGATTCACGCGGCTTCGCGCGCATGGCGCGCTCCTACAAAAAGCCCCGGCCCCGACGGAGCCGGCACACAACCTTCCCGGAGCCGAGCCCCGTCGTGGCCGGGAGGCCTTTGCGCGTAAGTAAAGGAGGAGGCCTGCGCCTGGGCGCAGGCCGGGGGACATGAAGCGCAAAGGCCTGCCGGTCGCGCCGGGGCCCCTCAGGTCGCGGCGCACGAAAAAGAAGTTGGCGGAGCCGGCCTGTAAGCCGGGTTCTGTCGTGGGCAACCATTCCTCTAGGCGCATCGTCACCGATACGCTCAAGCAACCTACCCGGACCTGACGCGGGCAACGTCATGGGGTCCCTATTCGGTCTTGCTCCCGGTGGGGTTTGCCGTGCCGGCCTGTTACCAGGCTCGCGGTGCGCTCTTACCGCACCATTTCACCCTTGCCACGCATCCCGAAGGACCGTTCGGCGGTATCTTTCTGTTGCACTTTCCGTCGGCTCGCGCCGCCCAGGCGTTACCTGGCACCGTGCCCTGTGGAGCCCGGACTTTCCTCGGCACCCCCGAAGGAATGACGCGATTGCCCGGCCGACTCCGCCATCGGGGATTATCCCACGTTGCGACCCTGCACGGTTCAACATGCCTTTTCCCCGTCACTCCTGCGCGGTGGATTGCAGGCCCCGGTACAACGCCTTGCGCGGGGCGCCGGTGATTTCCGCGGCGACCCGGGCTGCCGATGACGGCGGCATGTGGTCGGCCAGGAGCGCGTACACGCGGCGGCCTTCGGCCAGCGCTGCCCCTGCATCGTCGCCGGCACCTTCCACCACCAGCACGAACTCGCCTTTGCGCTGGTCCGCATCCGCGAGGACCCGCTGCTGGAGCTCTTCCAGATTTCCGTCCAGGACGGTTTCAAACAGCTTGGTCAGTTCGCGCGCCAGCACCGCACGCCGTGCCGGACCAAAGGCACCGACCATGTCTTCCAGCGTGTCGGCGATGCGGTGCGAGGATTCGTAGAACAGCAGGGTGCGGGATTCGCCGGCCAGCTTCTGCAGGCGTTCGCGGCGTGCGCCGGGCTTGGCTGGGAGAAACCCTTCGAAGGTGAAGCGGTCGCTGGGCAGGCCGGCCACGCTGAGCGCGGCAATCAGCGCGCTGGGGCCGGGTACCGGGCTCACCTTGATCCCTGCCGCGCGGGCGGCGGCCACCAGACGAAAGCCCGGATCGCTGACCAGCGGCGTGCCCGCATCGCTGACCAGGGCCAGCGACTCGCCGGCTTCCAGACGCTCCACCAGGCGGGCCGCCAGGGCCTGCTCGTTGTGCTCATGCAGCGCCACCAGCTCCGCTTCGATGCCGAAATGCGACAGCAGGCGCCGGGTGTGGCGGGTGTCTTCGGCGCAGACCGCGGCCACCTCGGCCAGGGTCCGCTGCGCGCGCGGCGAGAGGTCCTCGAGGTTGCCGATGGGCGTGGCAACGATGAACAGGGTGCCCCGGGAAGGGTCGCTGGCTGATTGGGCAGGCATGATGGCGACATCATAGTGCGCCGGCGCCGCATCGCCTTCATGGGCCGGGCGCCGCCGGAACGGTAGAATCGCGGGCGATATCCCCAATGGACATGGAAACCATGCGCGTACAGGCGATACGGATGGCCCTTCTGCTGGCGGCCCTGCTGCTGGCCAGCTGTGCTTCGGTCCAGATCAGCGGCCCCATCGTTCCGGCCCAGCCGGCCCAGCCGGAACTGGCCGCGGCCGCCGAACTGGCCCGGGCCCAGCATTCGCTCAGCGGCGAAGCGCGTGCTGCCAATGCGGGCGAGATCGAGCGTCTGCTGGCCACGCTGGACGATGACACCCTGGCCCGCGGCGCCGCCGCGTTGGCCGAAGGCGATCCGCTGTACAGCTTTGTCGGCCGGGCGCTGATGGCCCGCGGCCTGCCGCTGCCGCGTCCGTTCGATCTGTCGTTGCTCTGGAATGCGCAGGCAGGCAACCGCCCTCCTGCCGACCACGACGGTTACAGACCGCCTTTGCGCCTGGCGGTGCTGCTGCCACAGACCGGCAACTTGGCCACCGCCGCGTCGCCGGTGCGCGACGGCCTGCTGGCCGGCTATTACGGCGAACGCCGCGCCCGGCCTGAAGTGGTGTTCTACGACACCATGGGCACGCCTTCCGGCGCTGTGGGTGCCTATGCGCGGGCAGTGGCGGAAGGTTCCGATTACGTCCTCGGCCCGCTGAGCCGCGACGAGGTCGCCGCGGTGCTGGCCGACCCGGCGCGGCTGTCCGTGCCGGTGCTGGCACTCAACCGCGCCGGTGACGAAACCCCTACCGGCAGCTTCAGCTTCGCCATGGCGCCGGAGGACGACGGCATCGCTGCTGCCAACCACCTGCTGGGACAAAACGTACAGCGGGTGCTGGTGCTCAGCGGTGGCGACGACAGCGCCCGCCGCAGCGTGGAGGCGTTCCGCCGCCAGCTGGAGGCAGGCGGCGGCCAGGTGAGCGACCTGCTGGTGGTGATCGGTGAAACCCCGCCGGACATGGTGGAAGCCCTGCGCAACGCGATGCTGAAGGAAGAAGGCGCCCAGGCTGTGTTCCTGGCCCTGCGCGGCAATGAGGCCCGGGCGATCGCGCCTCAGCTGGTGGAAGCCGGCTACGCGACCCGTCCGCGGGTCGGCACTTCGCACCTGTTCGCCAGCGGCAACACCGAAAGCGATGCGGCGCTGGACGGCATCGCCTTCCCCACCGAGCGCTGGGCTTCCAGCGGCGTGGCCGGACTGCCGATGGCATCGACCGTCGCTTCCACCCTGCCCACCGCGCGCGGACCGGCGCAGCGGCTGTTCTCGTTCGGTTACGACGCCTGGCTGCTGACCGCCTTCATGGAACGCCTGGTCACCGGCACGGACGCCGAGCTGCGTGGTGCCACCGGCACCCTGCGTATCGATGGTTTCGGCAACATCCAGCGCACGCCGGCCTGGGCCACTTTCAGCGGCGGCCACGTGGTGCCGCTGGGCGGCGGTTGAGCAGCACCCGCGCGCGCGGCGCGGCCGTGGAAGCGGCCGCCCGCGAGCACATGATCACTGCCGGGCTGCGCCCGGTGGCCGCCAACGCCAACTACCGGCTGGGCGAGCTGGATCTGGTGATGCTGGACCGCGAGCGTTCCGGCACTTCAATCCTGGTCTTCGTGGAAGTGCGCTATCGCCGCTCACGCAGTCATGGCGGCGGCGCCGACTCTGTTGACTGGCGCAAGCAGCGCCGGATCATCCGCGCCGCCCAGCTGTTTCTACTGAGCCACCGGCAGTACGCGGACGTGCCCTGCCGCTTTGACGTGATCGATGCCAGCGGCGATCCGGATGCGCCCACGCTGGACTGGATCCGCGACGCATTCCGCGTGGACGACTGAGCCGCAGGGCTGCCTTCCCGCCTCGCAACTGTGCCTACAATGTGGTCGATCCGAACACAGGCCAGGCGCATGATTCTCTCCGTTCCGGTTACCGGCATCGCATGAGCAATACCCAGGGGGACAGCAAGCCGCAGCCGGCACTGCTGCGCGCAGTCGGGCGCTGGCAGGTGGTGGGCCTGTCGATCAACGATGTGGTGGGCAGCGGCATCTACCTGCTTCCGGCGGCCGCCTTCGCCATGCTGGGCTCTTTCAGCATCTGGGCGGTGCTGCTGGCAGGCATCACGGTGGGGCTGCTGGTGCTCTGCTACGCCAAGGCGTCGAGCTATTTCGACCAGCCCGGCGGCAGCTATCTGTATGCGCGCGAGGCGTTCGGGCCGTTTGTCGGGTTCCAGATCGGCTGGACCATCTGGCTGACCCGGGTGGTGGTGGCCGCATCGCTGAGCAACGGCCTGGCCGATGCCATTGCCAGGTTCTGGGAGCCAGCAGCCACGGCAGGCGCCGGACGCACCGCCGTGATCGCAGGCTCGCTGCTGATGCTGACCGCAATCAACATCATCGGCGTGAGCTGGGCCGCACGCGCGGCGGTCGTGCTGGTGGTGTGCAAGCTGGTGCCGCTGCTGCTGTTCGTCTTCATCGGCATGTTCCATATGGACTGGGGCCTGGCCTTTGGTGGTCCCGGGCCACAGGACTACGGGCAACTGGGCGAGGCCGCCCTGCTGCTGCTGTTTGCCTATGCCGGGTTCGAGAACGTGCCGGCAGCGGCGGGTGAATACCACAGCCCCAAGCGCAACGTGCCCTTCGCCCTGCTGACCATGATCGTGGTGGTCACGCTGGTCTATGCAGCGGTGCAGATGGTGGCCCAGGGCCTGCTGCCGGACCTGGCCTCCTCGGCCTCTCCCCTTGCGGACGCCGCGGCGATGTTCGGCGGCGAGGGCATGGCCTTCGTGCTCACCGTGGGCGCGGCGCTGTCGATCCTCGGCACCAACAACAACACCATGCTGCTCGGGCCGCGCTTCCTGCACACCCTGGCGGCGGACGGTTACGGGCCGCGCTACCTGGCCTCCATCCATCCGCAGTTCCGCACCCCGGCGGCGGCCATTGCCACCCAGTTCGTGCTGGCACTGGTCCTGGCGCTCAGCGGGTCGTTCGTAGCCCTGGCGGTGCTGTCCATGGTGACCCGCCTGCTTGGATACATCGCCACCGCGGCGAGCGTGCTGGTACTGCGCCGGCGCTATGGCGATCCGGCTGACGGGTTCCACCTGCCCGGCGGGCCGGTAATTCCGTTGCTGGCCCTGGTGTTGTCGGTGATCCTGTTGTTCAGTGCCAGCACAACCAACCTGCTGGCAGCCGCCGGCGCGATCGTCATCGGCACCCTGTTCTACCTTTCCCGCCGCCGCATCCGCTGACAACGCCATGAGCCACGAGGCCTTCGATGCCCTGACCGTTGAACAGCTCCGCGCGAGCGGGGCGCTTAAGTGGAATGCATTCCCCGACTGCATCGGCGCCTTCGTGGCGGAGATGGACTTCGGCACGGCGCCCGAGGTCATGGCGGCGGTACGCGAAGCGCTTGATCGCGGTCAGATCGGCTATCTCGGCGATGCATTGGTGACGGATCTCGCCAAGGCCTGCAGCGACTGGCATCGCGACCGCTACGGCTGGGCACCGGATCCCTCGTGGATCCAGCCGCTGCCGGACGTGCTCACCGGTCTGGAACTGGCCCTGCGCCACCTGCTGCCGCAGGGCGTCAAGGTTGTCCTTCCCACGCCCAACTACATGCCCTTCCTGCCGCTGCTGCACATGCTTGGTCACGAAGTGGTGCAGGTGCCGATGCGGCAGACCGCTGGCAGCTGGGAGTTTGATTTCAACGCGCTCGAGGCCGCTTTCGCCGACGGCGCCGGGCTGCTGATCCTGTGCAAT
The DNA here is from genome assembly GCF_039548515.1 of Luteimonas qiangzhengi. Classification (NCBI taxonomy): domain Bacteria; kingdom Pseudomonadati; phylum Pseudomonadota; class Gammaproteobacteria; order Lysobacterales; family Lysobacteraceae; genus Luteimonas; species Luteimonas qiangzhengi. The sequence continues at coordinate 107,569 of NZ_JBCLVE010000008.1, forward strand.
CCGCACAACCCGCTCGGCCGCGTGTTCACCCGGGATGAATTGGAACAGCTGAGCGCGATTGCGGGACGCCATGGCGTGCGCGTCTTCAGCGACGAGATCCACGCCCCGCTCGTCTTTGCCCCGCACCGGCACATCCCCTACGCGTCGATCAGCGAGGCCGCCGCGGAGCAGGCAATCACCGCCACGTCTGCATCCAAGGGCTGGAACCTGGCCGGACTCAAGTGCGCGCAGCTGATCCTCAGCAACCCGGAAGACCTCGCCGCCTGGCGGCGCATGCATCCGCTGGCCGGGCACGCCACCGCGACTCTCGGAGTGATTGCCAACACCGCCGCCTACCGCCACGGCGGCGCATGGCTGGAGTCGGTGATCGAATACCTGGACGGCAACCGCCAGCTGCTGGCCACCACGCTTGCCGCAGACATGCCGGGAATTGGCTACACCGCCCCGGAAGGCACCTACCTGGCCTGGCTGGACTGCCGACCGCTGGCGCTGGAAGGGCCGGCGAGGCGACTGTTCCAGCGCGCGGGTGTGGCGCTGACCGACGGCGCCGACTGTGGTGAGGCCGGCACCGGCTTCGTCCGTTCCAACTTCGCCCTGCCCCGCCCCATCCTGCGCGAGGCGCTGGCGCGCATGGCCCGCGCCATCGCCTGAGTCGTGGCCGCCCTGCGCGGCGCGGCCTTACTGTGGCGGCTGGAACCGGTTCGCAGCCAGGCGAATGCTCCACACCAGCTCCACCATGGCCAAATTGTTGAGCAGGGGCTCGCCGGCAACGACCAGCCAGTAGCCGCTGCCATCCACCCAGAACGGCACGAACGACCAGTCCGGCAGCAGCAGATTGCTGTCCGAGAAGAACGAGACATGGCGTTCGGCGCCGCGCCAGCCACGCGCGCTCTGGCGCCGGGCAAATGCGGAGAAGTCCGCCGCCGCAACGCTCAGCGCGTCAGCCTCGTCCTGGTCAACGCCACTCTGGCCCAGGCAAAACCCGCCGTCGGAAGCGAGCACCGCACGGCGTTCACCGGACAGCGGCGCGATCACATGGCGGGCGAAATCATCCAGGCGCACGTCGGGACCGGGCACCTGGCGGCGCAGGACATTCAACCAGCCTTGGGCGCATGCGCGGTCGAAGAATTCCTCCACCTGCTTGACACCTGCAGCGGAGGCGCCCGCCGCCCACTCGGCAGCTGCAAGCGCATGATTCCCAGCCACCAGGGTCTGCAGCGCGGACTGCTCCGCATCCGGCTCGCTGTGGGCAAAGGCGTGCAGCACCCCCTTGGGGGTGAGCATGAGCCAGGTGTCTGCTGGCAGGGTCATGGCGTTGGTGTCTCCGTTGCGTCGATGGCGGCGGTCTGTCCGAAACTCTTCTGCTGGTCGCCGAACGCGTCCCGCGCCCCGAGCCAGGCCGCCACCCGTCCCCAGCGCGCGTCCACTTCTATACCGGCCTTGCGCACCCCACGCATGGCCAGCATGAAGGCCAGTTTGTCCTGGCAGGAAATGCAGTGGCCGAGGAACTCGGCTTCGATGCGGGCCGCCTCCACCAGCTCGCCGTCATACAGCGCCTGCACCACTTCTTCTGCCAGCCTGCGCGAGTCATCGCGGCCGCCACGGCGCACCCGCGCTGGCACATCGGCGCTGGGCTGCACCAGCACGCTCCAGCGCGTGGCCAGCGGGCTGATGGAGGGCAGCCGCGCGTGGCCACCCGCGTGACGGGTAAAGGCATCGACCGAATACGGATCCAGTCGCTCCACCGCCAGCTGCAGGGCGGCCTTGCGCAGCGTCGCGCCGTTGTCGACGGGCACCGAAAAGAAGTCGGCCAGCACGCCCTGCACGGGTTCGGACCCCGGAAGCTGCAGGGCGACCTGCAGCCGGGCCAGGTGCGCGGCCACATCGTGGGGAGCCTGCAGCACTGCGCGCCCGTGGGCCCGCAGCGCACGCCGTGCATCCGATCCTGCAGCCAGTGAAACGTCATCCATGGGTCAGTCCCGCAGGGTATCCATGAGGTCGATCATGAACTCGACGTCCTCGGCATCCATCGCTTCGAAACCCTGATTGAAGCCGAGCGCATCAAGCACTTCGGCCGCGCCAGCGTCATCCTCTCCGCGGATCGCCAGCAGGGCCTCGCCCAGCACGGCCAGGTCCGCGTCGATGCGCGGATGCGACAGCAGCACGTGGCTGATATCGCGCAACTGGCTTTCAACCAGCACTTTCATCCGCGACAGGGTGAGGCGGGAGAAGCTGTGGAATGCATCGGCAAGGAAGAAACCCGCATCCACCTGGCCCGACAGCACCTGCCGTGCCACCGCCTGGTAGCTGTCGGCCACGTGCCACTGGATGTCCGCTTCGGTCAGGTCGGCCGGCTCCAGCAGGCGCAAGCCGATCAGCTTGACGTCGATGTTTCCGGTCAACGCGATCGAGGCACCAGGCTTGAGATCTTCCACGCAGGCCAGCGCTGAATCCGCCGCAGTGGCGATCACCATTTCGTCCGCGCAGCCGGCCGGCCGGGCCAGTGCCCGATAGCCCTGCCCGCGCACCAGTGCGGCCGCGTCGAACGGGTTGGCATACACCAGATCGACTTCCTTTTCAGCCAGCATCGCTTCCTGCTCGGCACGATCGGCCGGCATCAGCAGATGGATACCGATGGCCGAGCGCCGCTGCAACAGGGTGTTGAACATGTACCAGCCGGAGAACCGGTCAGGCGGGAAATCAGGGGCCACCAGGAAATTGAAGGTCATGCCGCGGCCTCCTCTGCCAGCCACTGCCGGTAGAGCGGCAGTACCTCTTCGATCTTCCTGCGCGAGGGCTTGCGCCGCACCGAGGTGTAGCCCACCACCTTGCCCTCTCGCACGTTGGCAATCACGGTGGCGTAGACCCAGTAGTAGGACCCGTCCTTGCGCAGATTCTTGACGTAGCCGTTCCACTTGCTGCCTGCGCTGACCGTGTCCCACAAGTCCTTGAAGGCTGCCTTGGGCATCTCGGGATGGCGCAGGACGCAGTGCGGCACGCCGATCAGTTCCTCGCGCGTGTAGCCGCTCATCTCCACGAACGCGGCGTTGGCATGGGTGATGGCCCCGACCAGGTTGGTGCGCGAGACGATCAACTTGCCATTGGGGAACGGCTCCTCGCGGTCGTTCCAATAGACCTCTCGCTGGCTGCCGTCATGGTAGACACACGTTGCCGTGGCCTGGGCATCGCCCGCGGCCGGCGGCGACATCGGCGGGATCGGAAGAATGCTGGTCATGGGCATGCTGGTCATGGATCAGATGATCTTGCTCAGCGCCTGGGCGGCACGCTTGATGTCCAGGAAGATCAGGCCAAGCTTGGCGTTGGGCCGGGCCAGCACGGTCAGCACGGCTTCTTCGCCAGCCGAGGTCATGATCACGTAGCCGTCCTCGCCCTGGACCAGGACGCGATCCAGTTTGCCGCGGGCCAGTTCACGCGCGGTGCGCTCACCCATCGACAGCAGCGCGGCGGACATCGCGCCCACCCGGTCTTCGTCCATGCCCTGCGGCATCGCCGAGGACATCATCAGACCGTCGACGGAAATCAGCGCGGAGGCTTCAATATCGGAAGTGGATCCATTCAGATCCACCAGCATTTGCTGGAACTGGTCGGTACGCATGGCGTGGGGGCCCTGGAGTGCTGCCGGAAACCGGCGAAGCGGACATGCTAAGACCCAGCGCTCACGCAGGCATTGATCACGATCAGGGCCAATCGGGTCTGGTTGTGCCAGCCTGACTTCAGTCGGAGAAGTGGACGTAGCCGGAGCGCGGTGGCACCCATTCCACGCCGTTGGCGTCCAGGGCCTGCACCCCGGTGCCGGCATGGATGGATCCGATCCGGGTCACCGGCACGCCTGCCGAAGCGGCCGCCGCGGTCACTGCTTCGCGGCGCGCGGGCGGCGCGGTGAAGCACAGCTCGTAGTCATCGCCACCGCTTGCCTGCAGAGCCCGGCGCCGTCCCGCATCCAGGTCCAGCGCATCCAGCGCCGTGGAAGATGGCAGCGCATCCACGTTGATGCGCGCAGCAACGTTGCTGGCAACGCACACATGGCCGAGGTCGGACAGCAGGCCATCGGACACATCGATGCACGCGTTGGCCACGCCGCGCAACGCGAGCCCCAGGGCCACGCGTGGCTCCGGCCGATCGAGCCGCGTCCGCAGCGCGGCGGCCCCGGCAGCGGGCCGCGCCTCGGCCCCATCCGTGGAGATCAAGGCCAGCGCCGCCGCGGCATCCCCCAGCTGACCGCTGACCCAGACATCGTCATCCGCTTGCGCGGCATCGCGTCGCAGCGCTGTCCCCGGTGTGACCAGTCCGTGCGCAATGACGCCGATCGACAGCGGGCCGCGGGTGGTGTCACCACCCGCCAGCGCCACGTTGTGCTCGGCAGCAAGCGTCAGGAAACCATCCAGAAACGCATCCACCCAGGCCGCGTCGGACTCCGGCAGCGACAGGGACAGCAGGCACCAGGCGGGCGCAGCGCCCGTGGCAGCGAGGTCGGACAGGTTGACGGCCAGGGCCTTCCAGCCGATATCGGCCGGCGCAGCGTCCGGAAAAAAGTGTACGCCCGCGTTGAGGGTGTCGGCGGTGACCGCCAGTTGCATGCCGGCAGGCGGCTGCAACAGGGCGCAGTCATCGCCGATGCCCAGCACCACATCGGTACGGGCATCGGCACGGGCGCGGATACGTGCGATCAGATCGAATTCCACCGCCTGCCCTCCATCCAACTGCCGCCCGCGACAGGCTTTGACCTCAGCGGCGGGACGCCTGTGCCTCGGCCTCGCGCCACTGGGCAGACGCCTGGTCAAGCACGCCGTTGACGTAGGTGTAGCCGTGCTCGGAGCCGAAGCGCTTGACCGTGCGCAGCGCCTCGTCGATCACCACCCGGTAGGGAACATCCAGGCGGTGCTGCAGTTCGTAGGCGGCAATGCGCAGCATGGCGCGCTCGATCTGGTCCACTTCGTCCACTTTCCGGTCCAGGAACGGCAGCAGCGAGGCATCCAGTTCGGCCTGGTGGGTCAGCACGCCGCGCACCAGATCCTCGAAGTACTCCAGATCGGCGACTTCGTGGGCCTGCTCATGGGCGAACTGGGCTATCACTTCCTGGCTGCGGCCGCCGGCCACCTGCCAGGTGTAGACGGCCTGCAGCGCGCGCCGGCGGGCACGGGTGCGGCGCGCGGGATCCACTCCATCAGGACGACGTGGCCGGTTCATGCCAGCTTCTCCATCAGTTCCGCCATCTCGATCACCACCAGCGCAGCCTCCTCGCCCTTGTTGCCGTGGGAGCCGCCAGCACGGCGCTCCGCGTCTTCTGCTTCTTCCACCGCCAGCACGCCGTTGGCCACGGTGACCCCGGTGTCCAGGGCGACCCGCATCAGACCGTCGCTGCAGCCGTCGGCCACCTGCTCGTAATGGCGGGTATCACCGCGGATCACGCAGCCCAGCGCCACTACGCCGGCATAGCGGCCGGAAGCGGCCAGTCGCTTGGCAGCCATGGGGATTTCCCAGGCGCCAGGCACCCGGACCACGTCCACCACGTCCTCGTCCACATCGTTGGCGGCGAAAGCGCGACGCGCCCCGGCGACCAGGGCGTCGGTGATGCGGGGGTTCCAGCGGCTGGCGATGATCACAAAGCGCGCGCCGGGAGGGGCGCGCAGGTCGCCTTCGTAGTGGGTCATGTTGATACGGTTCCGGGTGGGGGGATCAAGTCTAGTGCATGGGCCGGCCGCAGCCGGCGCCAGCGTGGGCTCCGGTCAGGCGGGATCCACGTATTCAACCACCTCCAGGCCGAAGCCCGGCAGGCCCACCTGCTTGCGCGCGGTGCCCATTGCGCGCAGGCGTCCAAAGCCCAGGTCCGAAAGGATCTGGCTGCCGGCGCCGTTGCGACGCCATTCGGTCAGGTCACCGCCACGCGCCGGGGCCGCGGTTTGCGGCGTCTGGCGGATCCGCGCCAGCAGCGCATCGGTATCGGCGCGTTCCTCCAGCAGCACCAGTGCGCCGCTCGGCTCAGCGGCCAGCAGTTCGAGCACCCGGGCCACCGACGGGCCGAAATCGGCGCGCTGCCAGTGCAGCGCATCGGCCAGCTGGTTCAGCGGCTGCACCCGCACCAGCGCGGCGTGCTCCGGGTCCGGGGTGCCGCGCACCAGGGCGAAATGCAGCCCGTGGCTGAGCTGGTCGCGGTAGGTCACCAGCCGGAACGGACCGTGCGGGGTCTCGATTTCACGGTCATCCACCCGCTGCACGGTGTGTTCGGTGGCCAGGCGGTAGCGGATCAGTTCCTCGATCGAACCCATTTTGAGGCCGTGCTCGCGGGCGAACACTTCCAGCTCCGGGCGCCGGGCCATGGTGCCGTCGGGGTTGAGGATTTCCACCAGCACACCGGCCGGCTCCAGGCCCGCCAGCATCGCCAGGTCCACGGCGGCCTCAGTGTGGCCGGCGCGATTCAGCACGCCGCCCGGCTGCGCAGCCAGCGGGAAGATATGCCCGGGCTGGGCCAGGTCGGCCGGCACCGCGTTGGGCTTGACCGCGGTGCGCACGGTGTGGGCGCGGTCATAGGCCGAGATGCCGGTGGTGACGCCTTCGGCGGCTTCGATGCTGACGGTGAAGTTGGTGTGGTGGGACGAGGTGTTGTCGCGCACCATCGGCGGCAGGCCCAGCTGGCCGCAGCGCTCGCGGGTCAGCGACAGGCACACCAGGCCACGCGCGTGGGTAACCATGAAGTTGATGTCGGTGGGGCGCACCAGCTCGGCGGCCATGATCAGATCGCCCTCGTTCTCACGGTCTTCGTCATCAACGATGACCACCATGCGACCGGCGCGGAGCTCTTCAAGCAGTTCGGGAATCGGGGAGAAAGGCATATCAGGTCTCGTGTCGGGGCTGGGGGGCCGGGGCGGACATCAGGCGCTCGACGTAGCGGGCGATCAGGTCGACTTCCAGGTTGACCGGGTCACCGACGCCGGTGCTGGAAAAACGGGTGTGTTCGACGGTGTGCGGCACCAGGGCGACTTCGAAGCCGGCATCGTCCACGCCGTTGACGGTCAGGCTCACGCCGTCCACGCAGATCGAGCCCTTCATCGCCACATAGCGGAGGACGGCAGGCGACGCGGTGAACCGCCAGCGCTGGGCACGGGCATCCGGTTCGATCCGCTCCACCCGTCCCACGCCATCCACGTGGCCACTGACCAGGTGCCCGCCGAGGCGGTCGTGGGGCCGCATGGCGCGCTCAAGATTCAGCGCGGCGCCATCCGACAGGCCACCCAGGGTGGTCAGCGTCAGGGTTTCGTTGGATACATCGGCCTGGAACGAGGCCGCGTCGAATGCCACCACGGTCAGGCACACGCCATTGACCGCGATACTCTCGCCCAGCTGCACGGCCTCGAACGGCAGCGTGCCGGTGTCCACCACCAGGCGGACATCGCCGCCGCGCGGCTCGCGGGCGGCCAGCCGGCCAACCCCTTCGATGATGCCGGTGAACATCAGGCGCACCCCTGCCTGCGCGGACCGGGCGCGATGGAAGCATTGACGAAGATGAAACAGGACATGGCGTTTCCCGCATTGGTGGCGAAAAACGTCCCGGGCGCAGGACACGCGCGCGGCCGCGGCCGCACGCATGGTCTTCTTTCATCCGGACTGTGGGGAACCGGTGCCGGGCATTGCCCGCCGCCGCTTCCCGGACCGTCGGCTCCGGCATTGGACCGGATCTGCTGACCCCGTGGTGTGCACCACAGGCGCTCGCGGGCTTGCGTGACGCCGGAATTGGCCGCCGCGCCTACCGCCGGTGGGGACTTCCACCCCGCCCTGAAGACGTTTCTGGTTGGTTTGGTGCCGGTCGAACCGGCGCCGGAATTCTACCACCCGGCCCCGATGCCCGGCCCGGAACGCGGCGTTCCACCGCAAGACCGCCGGCGGTGTCTTCGCAGGTCGGCCTATGCGGCCGACGCGGGGGATGTGTGGTTCGCGGCGAACGCGCGAGTACAGGATTCCCGGGGCGTCGGGGGCGTAGCCCCGACCTACGGGGCTACCGGTCGCAGGCGGATGCGCAGGTCTTCGCCGAGTTTGCGGGTTTCGGCGGCGCGCAGGCAGTAGCGGTGGGCCATGTCGTCCACCTTCAGCCCAGCAAACAGCGGCCGGGCAGTGTCGCCCAGCAGCACCGGGGCCACGTACAGCAGCAGCTCATCCACCAGCCCTTCCGACAGCAACGCGCCGGCCAGGGTGGCACCGGTTTCCACGTGCACCTCGTTGACCCCGCGCTCCACCAGCAGCTGCAGCACCGCGCGCAGATCCAGCCCGCCGTTCTTCTTCGGCACCGCGGCGCGGGGCGCGGCCATCTCGCGCGGCGGCTTCACGTCGGGCGCGTGCAGGTACAAGGTGGGCGCATCGCCCTCGCGGACCCGACCGCGGGCCACCGTGGCCAGGCCCGGATCCAGCACCACCCGGATGGGCGCCACGAACGGCGTGTCATCGCCCATGCGTACGGTCAGCTGCGGATCGTCGGCCATGATCGTGCCGGCGCCGGTGAGAATGGCCCCGGCGCGGGCGCGCCAGCGGTGGCCGTCGACGCGGGCCGCCTCGCCGGTGATCCACTTCGATTCGCCGCTGGCCAGCGCGGTGCGCCCGTCCAGGCTCATCGCCAGTTTCACCCGCACCCACGGCCGGCCACGCTCAATGCGGGAAATAAAGCCGACGTTGAGCTCGCGGGCCTGCGCTTCCATCAGCCCGGAAGCGGTTTCAATCCCCGCCGCCTGCAGCCGCTCGAACCCCTTGCCGTCCACCTGCGGAAACGGATCGCGCATCGCCGCCACCACCCGCGCCACGCCCGCAGCCACCAGCGCATCCGCGCACGGGCCGGTGTGCCCGGCATGCGCGCAGGGCTCCAGGGTCACGTAGGCGGTGGCGCCACGGGCGCGCTCGCCGGCGGCTTCCAGGGCCAGCGCCTCGGCATGCGCCTCACCCTGGCGCTGGTGCCAGCCCTCGCCCACCACCTCGCCGTCGCGGACCAGCACGCAGCCGACCATCGGGTTGGGCTTGGTGGTGTACAGGCCGCGCTCGGCCAGGCGCAGCGCGCGCGCCATCATCTCGTGATCAGTCGCGCTGAATTGATTGGTCATGGACACAGCCTTTTTTCCCGGATCAGGAAGGTCATTGCGTTGCGGCGCACGCCCTCAACGCTTGCGCCCCTTGCCTGCAGCGTCGGCTGCAGCGTGCTCAGCGGGCAGCCCTTCGCCACCCACCCCCGGCAGCGGCAGCTGGCCTTCGTCGGGCGCCTCGCGCTCCAGGCGGTCAAGCTCGTTGCGGAAATCCGCTACGTCCTGGAACGAGCGGTACACCGAGGCGAAGCGCACGAAGCCGATATGGTCGAGCTTGCGCAGCTCGGCGATCACGAACTCGCCGATCCGCCGCGACGGCACCTCGCGCTCGGTGGTCATGCGCAGCTGGTGCACCACTGCCCGCACCGACGCCTCCACCTGCTCTTCGGGCACCGGGCGCTTGTGCAGCGCGCGGTCGAAACTCTGCCGCAGCTTGCGCGTTTCAAACGCCTCCCTGCGGCCATCGCTCTTGATCACCGCAGGCAGCTTGAGCTCGATGGTTTCCAGGGTGGAGAACCGCTCGCCACAGGCCTCGCACTCGCGCCTGCGGCGGATGGTGGCCCCATCCTCCGAGGCGCGCGAGTCGATCACGCGGGTATCAACGTGCTGGCAGAAGAGGCAGTGCATCAGGCCCGCCGGTCAGGATCAGCCATACACCGGATACTTGCGGCACTGCGCAGTGACCTGGTCACGCACGCGGGCGATCACTTCCTCGTCCGCCGGCGCGTCCAGCACGTCGCACATCCAGTTGGCCAGGTCCACGCAGTCCTGCTCGCCATAGCCGCGGGTGGTCACCGCCGGCGTGCCGATGCGCAGGCCCGAGGTCACGAACGGCTTTTCCGGATCGTTCGGCACCGCGTTCTTGTTGACCGTGATGTGGGCCCGGCCCAGCGCTTCTTCCGCAGCCTTGCCGGTGATGCCCTTGCCGATCATGTCCACCAGCATCAGGTGGTTCTCGGTGCCGCCGGACACGATGCGGTAGCCGCGTTCGATAATGGTCTTCGCCATGGCCTGGGCGTTCTTCACCACCTGCTGCTGGTAGGCCTTGAACTCCGGCTCAAGTGCTTCCTTGAACGCCACCGCCTTGGCCGCGATCACGTGCATCAGCGGCCCGCCCTGCAGGCCCGGGAACACGATCGACTGCAGCTTCTTGCACATGTCGTCGAACCTGTCGCCGGCGCCTTCGCGGCTGGCGACGATGATGCCGCCACGCGGCCCGCGCAGGGTCTTGTGGGTGGTCGAGGTGACCACGTGCGCGTGCGGCACCGGGTTCGGGTACGCACCCGCCGCGATCAAACCGGCCACGTGAGCCATGTCGACGAAGAAGATCGCGCCCACCTTGTCGGCGATGGCGCGGAAACGCGCCCAGTCGATCACCTGCGAGTAGGCGGAAAACCCGGCGATCAGCATCTTCGGCTTGTGCTCGACCGCCAGCCGCTCGACCTCGTCGTAGTCGATCAGGCCGTCGTCATTCACACCGTACTGCACCGCGTTGAACAGCTTGCCGCTGATATTGGGCTTGGCGCCGTGGGTCAGATGCCCGCCGTGGGCCAGCGACATGCCGAGGATCGTGTCACCCGGCGAAAGCATCGACAGATACACGGCCTGGTTGGCCTGCGAGCCCGAATGCGGCTGCACGTTGGCGTAGTCCGCACCAAACAGTTCCTTCAAGCGGTCGATCGCCAGCTGCTCGGCCACGTCCACGTACTCGCAGCCGCCGTAGTAGCGCCGCCCGGGATAGCCCTCGGCGTACTTGTTGGTCAGCTTGGAACCCTGCGCCTCCATCACCCGCGGGCTGGCGTAGTTCTCCGAAGCGATCAGCTCTACGTGGTCTTCCTGCCGCCGACCCTCATCCGCGATGGCCGCGGCCAGCTCGGGATCGTAACCTTCGATGCGCGCGTCTTTGGGAAACATTCAACTTCTCCTGGGTCGGGGCGGGGGGAATGGACTGATTGTAGCTTTTCGGCCGCTGCGGGCGGCGCCTGCCCGGCCGCCCTCGCCCGGTTGTGATCCCCGCGGCCCGACCCCAGTTATAATGGGCAGATCCCTACACCTTCGCCGGCCCGTCTTTCCACGGGCCGGTTTTCGCTTGCGGAGCCCCCCAATGTCGCAATACATCTACACCATGAACAAGGTGTCCAAGGTGGTGCCGCCCAAGCGGCAGATCATCAAGGACATTTCGCTCAGCTTTTTCCCCGGCGCCAAGATCGGCCTGCTGGGCCTGAACGGCTCCGGCAAGTCCACGGTGCTGCGGATCATGGCCGGCGTGGATACCGATTTCGAAGGCGAGGCGCGCCCGCAGTCCGGCATCAAGGTCGGCTACCTGGCCCAGGAGCCGCAGCTGGACCCGGAGCACACCGTGCGCCAGGCAGTTGAAGCGGGCCTGGGCGAAGTGCTGCAGGCGCAAGCCGCGCTGGAGGCGGTGTACGCCGCCTACGCCGAGGAAGGCGCCGATTTCGACGCCTTGGCCAAGGAACAGGAACGGCTTGAGGCGATCCTGGCCAGCGGCGATGCCAACACCCTGGAACAGCAGCTGGAAGTGGCCGCCGACGCGCTGCGCCTGCCGCCCTGGGACGCGGTGATCGGCAAGCTGTCCGGCGGCGAGAAGCGCCGCGTGGCGCTGTGCCAGCTGCTGCTGCAGAAGCCCGACATGCTGCTGCTGGACGAGCCCACCAACCACCTGGACGCCGAATCGGTCGAATGGCTGGAGCAGTTCCTGGCCCGCTACACCGGCACCGTGGTCGCGGTGACCCATGACCGCTACTTCCTCGACAACGCCGCCGAATGGATCCTGGAGCTGGATCGCGGCCGCGGTATTCCGTGGAAGGGCAACTACACCCAATGGCTGGAGCAGAAGGAAGACCGCCTCAAGCGCGAGGAATCCTCTGAGAAGGCGCGCCAGAAGGCGATCCAGAAAGAGCTGGAGTGGGCCCGCAGCAATGCCAAGGGCGGCCGCTCCAAGGGTAAGGCCCGTCTGTCGCGGATCGAGGAGCTGCAGGCGGTCGATTACCAGAAGCGCCAGGAAACCAACGAAATCTTCATTCCGCCGGGCGAACGCCTGGGCACCAAGGTGATGGAGTTCAAGAACGTTTCCAAGAGCTTTGGCGACCGGCTGCTGATCGACAACCTGAGCTTCATCGTGCCCCCGGGCGCGATCGTTGGAATCATCGGCCCCAACGGCGCCGGTAAATCGACCCTGTTCAAGATGATCACCGGCCAGGAAAAGCCTGACTCGGGCACGATCGAGATGGGCCCGACGGTCGACATCGCCTACGTGGACCAGAGCCGCGACAAGCTGGAGGGCAACCACAACGTCTTCCAGGAAGTCTCCGGCGGCGCCGATATCCTCAATATCAACGGCATCGAGATCCAGTCGCGCGCCTATCTTGGCCGCTTCAACTTCAAGGGCCAGGACCAGCAGAAGATGGTGGGCACGCTGTCGGGCGGTGAGCGCGGCCGGCTGCACATGGCCAAGACCCTGCTACAGGGTGGCAACGTGCTGCTGCTGGACGAACCGTCCAACGACCTTGACGTGGAAACCCTGCGTGCGCTGGAAGATGCGCTGCTGGAGTTCCCCGGCAACACGTTCGTGATCAGCCATGACCGCTGGTTCCTTGACCGCGTCGCCACCCACATCCTGGCGTTCGAGGGCGACTCGCACGTGGAGTTCTTCCAGGGCAATTACCGCGAGTACGAGGAAGACAAGAAGCGTCGCCTCGGCGACGACGCGGGTCCGAAGCGGCTGCGTTTCAAGGCGCTGAAGTGATCCAAGGGCGCCCGCGTCCCACGCGGGCGCCGTCTGCTGGACGGAGGCTGTGGGCATGACCTTCAACGACGTTACGTTCATCGACAGGCTGCGCGCTCGCTGGCAGTCCGCCGACACCCTGGTGTGCGTGGGCCTGGATCCGGAGCCGGCGAAGTTCCCTGCCCGCTTCCGCGATGACCCGGACGCGGTGTTCAACTTCTGCCGCGACATTGCCGATGCCACCGCGGAGTTCGCCTGCGCGTTCAAGCCCCAGATCGCGCACTTCGCAGCATTGGGCGCCGAAGACGCGCTGGAGCGGCTGATCGCGCACCTGCGCCAGGCGCACCCGTCGGTACCGGTGATCCTGGATGCCAAGCGCGGCGACATCGGATCCACCGCGCAGCACTACGCGGCCGAGGCCTTTGACCGCTACGGCGCGGATGCGGTGACTGCCAATCCGTACCTGGGACGGGATTCGGTGCAGCCGTTCCTCGACCGCGCCGACCGCGGCGTGGTGATCCTGTGCCGCACCTCCAACCCCGGCGCCGCCGACCTGCAGGATCTGCCGGTGCGCGGCGCGGACGGCAGCGAGCGTCCGCTGTACCAGCACGTGGCCGAGACCATTGCCCGTGACTGGAACGGCCACGGCAACTGCGCCCTGGTGGTGGGCGCCACCTGGCCGGAACAGCTGCGCGAAGTACGCGCGATTGTTGGCGACATGCCGCTGCTGGTTCCGGGCGTCGGCGCACAGGGCGGTGATGTGGAGGCGGTGGTCCGCAACGCCCGCAGCGATGACGGCACCGGCCTGATGGTCAGCTCCTCGCGCGCGATCCTCTACGCCTCATCCGGCGACGACTACGCCGAAGCCGCCGCCACCGCCACCCGCACCCTGCGCGACCAGATCAACCGCTTCCGCACCGCCTGACCGCGGAAGCCCCCTACTCGGTCGACTGGGCACTTGCGACGGACGATTTGTAGGAGCGCGCCATGCGCGCGAAGCCGCGTGACCTCTGCTCATGACGCGATGGCCGCAAAGGTAAAGGGCCGGCGGATCAGCCCACGCAAGACTTAACCCATCAGGCAAGCCGGAATTCACGCGGCTTCGCGCGCATGGCGCGCTCCTACAGAAGCGGGGTACATGCCCGCCCCAGTGGACCGGTCAGGCGACTTCGAACACCTGGCGCAGGTAGGCCAGGTAGCCGGGATCGTCACACATGGTCTTGCCCGGCGAGTCGCTGAGCTTGGCCACCGGCTGCCCGTTGCAGCGGACCATCTTCATCACGATGCTCAGCGGCGGCACGCCCAGGTCGTTGGTGAGGTTGGTGCCGATGCCGAACGACATCTTCGCCCGGCCGCGAAAGCGCGCGTACAGGCGCATCACCTGGTCCATGTCCAGCCCGTCGCTGAACACCAGCACCTTGGTATTCGGATCAATCCGGTAGCCCTGCAGGTGGGCGATCATGCGCTCGCCCCATTCGAACGGGTCGCCGGAATCATGGCGCATACCGTCGAACAGCTTGCAGAAGTACAGATCGAAATCGCGCAGGAAGGCATCCAGCCCGATCACGTCGGTCAGCGCGATGCCGAGATCGCCGCGGTATTCGCGCGCCCAGCTGTCGAACGCCGCACTCTGCGAATCACGCAGCCGCGGACCCAGCGCCTGGAAGGCCTGCAGCCATTCGTGGGCCATGGTGCCCTGCGGATTGATATTCAGCCGCCGCGCCAGGTCCAGGTTGCTGGTGCCGGCGAACTTCGGCCCAAGCTCATCAACCAGCATCTGCACCACTTCGCCGTGCCAGGCGCGCGAGTAGCGCCGACGCGTGCCGAAGTCGGTGATCCGACAATCCTCATAGCCGACGCCTTCGCGCAGCTGGGCGGCCTTGTTCCGCAGCCGCCGCAGCCCTTCCACCCGCACTTCCGGCCCCGCCCCATGGGCCATGTGCAGCTCGCTGATGATGGCCAGCAGCGGCACCTCGAACAGGATCGTGTGCAGCCACGGTCCGGCGACTTCCAGCTCGATCCCGCCGGGCTCGGTGTCGGAGCGGCGCAGCGAGACGTACTTCCGGTCCAGCTGGAACAGGCCGAGGAAATCAATGAAGTCGGGCGTCATGAAGCGCAGCCCGGCCAGGTATTCCAGCTCCTGCGGAGTGAAGCGCAGGCTGCACAGCGCATCGATCTCCGCAGAGATCGCATCCATATGCCGGGCCAGATCAACGTCCTGCGAGCGACAGCGGAAGCGGTACACCGCGTGCGCGCCGGGGTGCTGGTGCAGGACCGCCTGCATCATGGTGAGCTTGTAAAGATCGGTGTCGAGCAGCGATTCAATGACCGGCATGGCGTCTTTCCGATGGGCCGCGCCGGTGACTCAGGCTCCAGCCTGCGAGCGGCTGGCGGCCCGCAATACGGCAATGGGGAAGCGGGCCCAGATGATCGCATACACCGCCAGGCGCACCGGCAGGGAGCGCTTCGGCGCTTCGAACCGCCGGAAGTAGCGGGCCAGGCCGCGATGCTTGTTCCACTCCACGAACACCGGCCGCGAGCGGCTCGACACCCCGCGCAGGTGCACCACCCGCGCCGGGTTGGCGACGGCGATGAACGCCCCGGCTTCACCCGCGCGTCGGCACAGATCCAAGTCTTCGGCGTGCAGGCGGTAGCCTTCGTCAAAGCCACCCAGCTGCTGGTACAGCGCGCGCGGCATCAGCATCAGCGCACCCGATATCGCCTGCACCGGCTGCAGCGGCTGCGTGTCATCGGGAGCGATGGCCATCGACGTGGCGGTACTGCCACCGCCCAGCACGCCGCGGAGCATGGCGGCAAAGTCCGGCTCACGCCGCCGCGCCGCAGGATCGCGCACCCCGTCCTCACCCACCAGATCAGCCCCCAGCAGCACCCGCGGCAGGCCGCCCTCGCACACCGGCCCCCGATGCGTCCAAGCCAGCGAGATCATCCGCGCGAATGTATCCGGCTCCAGCATCAAATCGGGATTGACCATCGCCACCCAGCGGCCGCCTTCGTCATCCGCCGCGGCTACGCCCTGGTTGCAGGCCACCGCGAAGCCCGGGTTGTCCGGATTGGCAATGAAACGCACCCGCGGATCGGCGGCCGCGTGCCGCTGCACGATCGCCATGGTCCCGTCCTCGGACCCGTTGTCGACCACCCGCACGGCGGCCACCGCATCCGCTGCCCGCAGTCGCTGCAGGCACTCATCGATCGTTGAAGCGCTCTGGTAGGTCACCACCACGGCGGTGACCGTGTCGGCGCGTGTGCGCCCGTCGTTGTGCACGCTCAGTCGCCGTCGGTGGCAGTCGCGCGTGCGGCTTCCTGGGCCTCGCGGGCCTGCTGCGCCTCGCGCTCATACATCGGCGCCATGGCGCGGAAGCGTCGGCCGTACTCGTCGGTCAGGCGGCGCGCCTCAAGCGGATTGCGCACGATCGACGGGGTCAGCAGGATGATCACCTCGCTGCGCTCGTTGCGGGTGCGCTGCTGGCCAAACAGCCCGCCGATGATCGGAATCCGGCTCAGTCCCGGCACGCCGGTGGAACCGCGCACCGAGCCCTCGCTCATCAGCCCGGCCAGCATCACCGTATCGCCCGACTGCACTGCGGCTTCAGTTTTCAGATAGCGGGTGTCGATGCGCACGTTGCCGCGCTCGTCCACCTCGCCCAGCGGCGAGCTGACTTCCTGGGCGATATCCAGGAACACCATGCCGTCCTGGGTCACCCGCGGGCGCACCTTCAGGATGATGCCGGTGTCCAGGTACTGCACCTGGGAGTAGGCCGTGTCGCTGCCCATGCCGGGATTGATCGACACCGAGTTGACCGGAATGCGGCTGCCCACGTTGAGTTCGGCTTCGGCGTTGTTGCGCACGAATACCGAGGGCGTCTGCAGCAGGCGCAGATCGGTCACTTCATCCAGCGCCGAGATGACCGCCGCCGCGTTGCGACCGAGGAAGGTCCAGCCCAGCCCGGCCGCTCCCGCGCCGGTCGGCGTGCCGGTCAGGTTGCCGGCCAGCGTGCTCCAGGTGGTGCGGCGGACCGCGTTCGGCAGGCCGGCATCGGTCACCGCGCGCTCAAAGAACCAGTTGACGCCATATTCCAGCGCGCCCTCCAGCGCCACCTCGACCACCTGGGCCTCGATGTGCACCTGCATGGGCATCACGTCCATGCGTTCGACCACTTCGCGGATCGATTTCCACGCCTGCGCGGTGGACCGCACCAGCAGGGTGTTGGTTTCTTCCAGGGCGGAGACGCCCACCTGGTCGCCATCGATTTCCAGGGTCACGCTGCCCGATCCCGGACCCGCTTCATCCAGCTGCAGCTGGCCGCCATTGGCCATGCCGCCTCGCCGTCCTTGCCCATCTGCACCGCCGCGGCGCCGGGCATCGTCTCCAAACTCGCCGCCGCCAACCGCCAGGCTGCTGCCACGCCCGCCCACGCCGCTGCTGCTCAGGCTGGTGGACTGCAGGCCTGGCATCAGCGAAGCGCTGCCATCGTCCATCCGCCCACCACCGGCGCCGAACACTTCGGCCAGGCGGTCAGCCAGGTCCATCGCCTTGATGTATTTCAGCTCGTAGGAAAACAGCCGCGCATCGCGGCCGGCGCCGTCGATCCGCTCCAGCCAGCGCTGCACTTCCCCCAGGTAGGCCGGCTGCGGGGTGATCACCATGATCGCGTTGGCGCCATCAAGCGGCATGAAGCGGAACATGCCGGCCACTGGCGAACCGCTGTCCTCGCCGAACACCGTTTCCAGATCGCTGACCACTTCCGAGGCGCGCCCGGACTCCAGCGGGAACACGCCCACCGACATGCCCGCCAGCCAGTCCACATCGAAGATCTCGATCGTGCGCAGGTAGTTCTCCAGCTCGGCGCGGCTGCCGGACACGGTGATCACGTTGCGCGCGTTGTCGGCGCTGACGATGGCTTCCGGGCGAGCGTAGGGCTCGAGCACCTTTTCCATCTCGGTGGCCGAGATGTAGCGCAGCGGCACGGTGCGCACCTCGAAGCCGCGCGCATCCACCGCGGCGCCGGTGCGCGGGGACACGGTACCGGTGGCCATGGCGCCTTCGGCCGGCACGATGTTGTAGCGGCCATCGCTGTAGATCATGCGGGCGTTGTTCCAGCCCAGCACCATTTCCAGCATGCTCAGCGCGCCCGAAGCACTCACCGGGCGCGGCGTGGCCAGGGTCACCGTGCCCTGCACTTCCGGCGCGATCACGTAGTTCTGGCCCAGCATGTCGCCCAGGATCGCCTTGACCACCGCGTGCACCGGCGCGCCTTCGAAATTGAACGTGGACTCGCCGCTGGTCGCGGCCAGGCCCGGCCGTGGCGCGCTGGCCGCGGACTGGTTGATGGTGTGGCCGCTGCCATGGCGCAGCTGCGCCTGGGGCGGGCCGGATTCCTCCAGCGGCTCGGCTTCAACGCTGCTGCGGATCACCGGCTCGGGCATGCCCGCAGTGCCGCCCCGCTGCATATGCGGCATCGGCGTGGCGCAGGCGGCCAGCAGGGTGGTGAGCAGGGCGGCCAGTGCTGCTTTGGACAGGGTGGATGGCTTCATGGAATGCACTCTACGGATTCTGCTGCTGCGGCGTGGGCGACGCCGATGATTGCTGCTCGCGCAGGCGCGCGCGCCGCGCCTCGATACGGGCGCGGATGGCTTCGGCCTGTTCGCTGCGGTCGCCAGCCTCGTTGCCGGCACCGGTTTCGGCGATCACGCCGGTGCCCGGAGCGCTGCGACGCAGCGCATCGCGCGCCGGCGCTGCGGCGTCGACCGCTGCCTCCTGCGATGGCTCTCCATCAGCCATCGGCGTGGGAGGCTCCCCGCCGACGCCGTCGAATACCCGCAGCTCCAGCCTGAGTTCACCGTCCGGCCCGTTGAAGACAGCGCTGCGCGGGCTGACCGAAGTCAGCGTCCAGTCCGGCGCCAGCGGCGAGGACTCCCCCACCCGGAAGCTCATCGCCCCGCCATCCTCATCACGCTGCACGATCGCCATCTGCAGGCGCGGGGTGATCAATACGCTGGTCAGGACCACGTCGAAACCGGTGTCCTGGACGGCACCTTCCGCGCTGCCGTCCAGCAGGAACGGCCGGTACGTGCGGTCCGCTTCAAACAGCGCACGATCGCGGATGGCCGAATATTGCGGCAGCGGCCCCAAGCCGTCGTCAATGGGGCTGCCGGCCTGCGGCAGTGGCTGCAGGAGGGCCGGATCTTCCGGCAGCGATTCCACCCGGCCGCCCAGCCCGAAGGCCGCCACCACCCACGTGCACACCGCCCAAAGCGCCACCGCCGCAAGCAGCCAGGTCCTGGCGCCGGCCTGCTCAATTCGCATGGGCAGCTCCCGGCAGCGGCCGCAGGTAGCCGATCAGGTCGAAGGTGACATCCAGTCCGGCGCCGCGCCCTTCCTCCAGCCGCACGCCGCCCAGCTGATGGGTCAACAGGTTCAGGTTGTCCACGAACAGCCGCGGCGTGCCGCTTTCCAGCCCATGCAGGATCGTGGCCAGCTCCGCCCCGCCGCAGTGCAGGCGCACCTGCACCACCGCCCGCGGAAAGCGCTCCTGGCGGACATCGGTCATGGGCGAGCGGTTGATGATGGCGCAACTGCGGTTTCCGGGGCTGGCCTCGGCCACCACGGTTTCCAGCTGCTGCACCAGCGCCGCGGTGGCGCGCTCCGGACTGGTCTCGGGCATGAAGCCGGGGCGGCGCAGGGCCTGTTCCTGCTGCGCCTGCAGCTGCTCCAACACCTGGGGCTGCTGGGCCAGGGCCATGCGCGCGCGCAGGTCGCGCTGCTGCAGGGAGTCAATGCGCGCGCCGACTTCCTGCATCGGTCGCGTCCACCATGGGTGCACCAGCAACAGGTAGCCCAGCCCCAGCAGCACAAGGAGGATGCCCAGCGCCAGCCAGCGCTCGCGCTCAGGGATCGGGCTGCGCATCGGCGCCTCCTGCTGACGTCGATGCAACTTCTGCGGTCAGGGTGAAGCGATCGCGGCGGCTGCGCGGATCCGGCTGCAGCGCGCCGGCCAGCGCGGGCGAGTGCCACAGCGCCGAGTTGCCGAGCTGCTGCACCAGCGCCGAGGCCTCGGTGCTCTGGCCGATCAGCAACAGGCGGCCGTTCTCGACCGCCAGCTTTTCAAGATAGGTGCCGTCCGGCAGCAGGCGGCTCAGCTCGTCGAGCAGCTCGACCATGGCCGGCTGCGCGGCACGCAGCTGGTCCAGGTACTGCATGCCTTCAATATGGTCGGCGACCTGGCGGCGCTGGTCCGAGGCCTGCCGGGCCTGGGCGATCAGCGGCTGCGACGTCTGTTCGAACGCATCCGCCGCCTGGCGGCGATTGTCCAGGGTCATCCACATGGCGGTGGTTACTGCCAGCAGCGCGAGCATGGCGAAGGCAAGGTTCCAGCGCTGGCCGGGGTCGGCGCGGCGCTCGCGCGCGGCTTCCGGCAACAGGTTGATCCCCAGCGGCGAACCGCCGTCATCGTCAAGGTCCACGCCTGCCAGGCCGGTACCCGCATCGCCGAGCGCGCTGATGGCGGCATCGAAGGCCGCGCGCGGCACCACCACCAGCTCGACGTCCAGCTGACCGTCGCTGCGGCGCCGGATCACCCGGGCATCGAAACACACCTCGCCGACGGCGAATGGGGTCTGCCGGTCGATCTCGAACCCCAGCACCTCACGCAGCCGGTCGGCGGCAGCGATGGGCACGGTCATCGGCCGTCGCAGGGCGGACCCGGCCGGCAGCACCAGCCAGCGCGGCAGCGCCGACAGCCGAGCCGGCAGCAACGTATTCAGAATGGCGGTGCCACCGCCGGCATCGCCAGCGGACCACGGCAGGCGGGCCAGTTCCGGTTCGCCTTCACTGTGTTCAAGGACCAGCGACAGCTCCGCATCCGCGTGCCGCAGCAGCAGACGCCGACCGTCCAGACCCAGCAGCGCGCGCAGCCGGGCCGGAACCCAGGTCACCAGCGCGCGGCTCCACCACGACCAGAACCCCAGCCATGGCCCCAGGCGGCTTCCGCCTTCGCGCCACAGCCGCTGGATCAACGACGGGGGCGAAGGCGGCGCAGCGATGTGGTCGGCATCAGTCATCGGGAGCCGAAGCACCCTCCTTCCAGCGCAGGGAAACATAGGCCGCACCTGGCAGGGCGGTCCCCCCCGCCCGAACCACTGCCTGCAGTTGCGCCCGACGCCCATCGGGCAGCCGCGCGAGGCTGTCGATACTATACGTTCCGCTGCCACCTGCGACGAAGCCCTGGTCCGGACCCAGCATGGGATCCGGCTCACGCATTGCCTCAACGACTTCCGGGTCCAGACCCATGGCCTGCAGGACCGGACCGCTGGCCCAGCGCTGATCGGGAACCGGCGAGGGGTTGTGCACAGTCACGTGTGGCGCCATGCGCGCGGCGAGGTCGGCAGGCATGCCCAGGACGAGCTCCAGTTCGGACACGGTTTCAAACCACGCGTTCCTCGGCCCGTAGGGCAATCCAGCCGCCGCGTACTGGGGGGCTTCGGCAGAGCCCACCAACTGCCCCAGATCATCCTCGTCGCGCCAGTCTTCAATCGCCGCGGCCAGCACCTGCGCTTCGGTTTCATCGGCTCCCAGCGCCACCATCAGGGCCGCGAGCAGGGTCTGCTCGGCTACGTTGAGGTCGATCTTGCCGCGCTCGTCCACGATCTGAACCTGCACCGGCATGCCGGCGAACTCCCAGTCGTACGAGCGCCCATCCGGCACCCAGGCGGTCAGCGGGTCACGGTCGGCGAGCCGCAGCATGGCGTATTCCAGCCCCGCCCGGGCGGCCTGGTCCGCCACCACGCCGCGATACAGCACGCGGCCCTGGATGTGTTCGATCCGCGCCGAGAAGGCGAACGCCCCCACCAGCGCCGCCAGCAGCGCTACCAGCCATATCACCAGCAGCAGCGCCGCGCCGCGCTGGGCGTTGGGGGTCCGTCGTGCACTCAACGTCGCGGTCCTCCCGGGAATCCCTGGCCCTGCGCCTGGAACGGGGCCACCACCAGGGTCGGCCAGGCACCCTCGCGTTCGCCTTCCACCTCGATGCGCACCAGCAGCGGAAGTCGCTGCGGATCGGGCCATTCATCCAGCCAGTCGGTCATCCCGCCCTCCGCATCCGGCCCCCGATAGCTGAAACGCACGCTGGTCAGCTGTGCGGCCAGTGGCTCGGGCGGACGCGCCGGCTCATCCCGGAACACCTGCCCCGCAAGCACGGTGGCAAACGAGACCTCCAGCCGCAGCCCGTCACGATCCCCGGCGGCGACCACTTCATGCAGCGCCGGCCCCCCATGACCCAGATACGCCGGCACGTCGCTGACAAACAGCATGTGGTCCCGCCCGCCGATGAAGTACACCGGGTCCGGGCCGGCCAACTCATGCTCAAAGGTCAACGCATGGGCCGAGGCCAGCCGGCTGCGCAGGAATCCCTGCACGGCCCGGATCCGCTCGCTGCTGGCCACCAATGCCTCGCCCCTGTCCACCGTGGCGGTGGCGGCGCGCAGGGTAGCAAAGGCCAGCGCAAGACCGGCAGCCAGCAGCGCGGTCGCCACCAGCACTTCGATCAGGGTGAATCCGCGCGCGTGCCGCCCGGCCATTGCGCTGCTGCCGTTCACAGCGACCGCCCCGCGGGGTCCGGTTGCACCAGGCGCAGCGAATCAACCTGCAGACTCTGCGCCGGGCCACCCTCACCCCATTGCACACGCAGCCGCAGCGCCATCAGCTCCGGACCGGAGACCGCTTCGAGCAGCTGCGGCGGCTGGGCGGGATCGACCCAAGGCGCCACTTCCAGCGTCCAGCGGTAGAGTCCTGCGTCCAGCTCGCCCTCACGCCGGCCGGGCAACAGCAGCTCACCCACGCCAGCCTGGGCGATCAGCGACTGCGCGTGCAGCGCCGCGCGACCGGCATCGGCCGACCAGCGCACTTGGCGGGTGGAGCCCGACAGCGTGCCCAGCAGCAGGGTCAGCGCCAGGGCCAGCACCGAGAACGCCACCAGCACCTCGATCAGGGTGTAGCCGCGCTGGCGCGAGCCCGGGCGTGCCTGGCCCGTCATGGCTGGCCCCGATGGATGCGGACTTCGCCGGTCAGCCAGGCCACGTCGATGTCCCAGCGCGCGCCGCCGGACTGCAGCCGCACCCGGCCGCCGGTGGAAGCACCGTCGTCGAAAAACACCACCGCCCCTTCGTCACCGCGCACCTGCGCTTCGCGCGCGCCGGTGAACTCCACTTCCATGCGCGCCGGGATCCGTCCGCTGCGATCCCGCGGCGCCTGCCAGGTGCGGGCCACAGGATCGATGGTGAAACGCTGCGGGGTGCCGGTGGCCAACGCATGGGCGCGGGTGAAGCGCAGGTTGGCGGCAATATCCTTGGCGGCCGAGCGCATCTGCATGCGCTCCAGTCCTCCACCCAGCACGCCCACCGCGAGCAGGCTGGCGATGGCGATCAGGGCGACCACCGCGATCACTTCCAGCAGTGAAAACCCGCGCTGGCGCCTGCCCATCCCGCGCTCCCGGCCCGGCTACTGCCGGATGCCGATGTCCGCGTTGACGCTTTCGCCGCCCGGCTGGCGGTCCGCGCCGTAGCTGACGATGTCAAAACGGCGGTTGTCACCCGGTACCCGGTATTCAAATGGGGTGTTCCAGGGGTCGGTCAGCTCGCCCTGGGTCGCGTACGGACCCAGCCAGCCGCTCACGCCGGAGGGCTGCACCACCAGGTCGCTGAGGCTGCCGGGCAACGTGCCGGTATCCATTTCATAGCCTTCGACCTTGTCGACCAGGGTCTGCACCTGGGCCTGGGCCAGGTTGACCCGGGCACGGTCGCCGCCGCCCAGGATGCGGCTGGCCGCGAACGCGACGATGCCGCCAATCAGCACCACCACCACGATGATTTCGATCAGACTGAAGCCGCGCTGCATTGAACGCGCCGTGCCAGTGGCCGGCATACGGCCGCTTTTCGACTCCAGTCCCGACTCCAGCCCTGGGGCTGAAACCCAAACACGCCCGGCCCGTCGGCAATAACGATATCTGTTCATACATCAACCTATGACATTGGTGAGATCGTAAATGGGAACCAGCACCGCCAGGATCACCACCCCGACGATGCCGGCCAACAGCAGGGTCACCACCGGCACCAGCGCCGCCAGCATGCGGTCCAGTGCCTGCCCGGTTTCCTGCTCGAAAGTATCGGCGGTCTTGAGCAACATGGAATCCAGCGCGCCGGACTCCTCGCCGACCTGGATCATCTGCAGCGCCAGGCGCGGGAAGCGCTTGTTCCGACCCAGCGCCACCGACAGGCCCACCCCGCCCTTGACCTCCTCGGCTGCCGCTTCGACATCCGCCGCCAGCGCGCGGTTGCCGAGCACGTTGCGGGCGATGCCCAGCGCCGCCAGCAGCGGCACGCCGTTCTTCAACAGGGTGCCCAGGGTACGGGCCAGGCGGGCGGTTTCCAGCCGGGCCACCAGCGATCCGGCCAGCCGGGTGCCGAGCAGCCAGCCGTCAAAACGGGCGCGAAATACCGCGTCGCGCAGCCTGCGGTCAAACCACAGCAGGGCCAGCAGCGGCACCGCCAGCATCAGCAGCCACCAGTCGCGAACCAGTTCGCCCACGCCCAGCACCAGCCGGGTGAACAGCGGCAGGTCGGCATCCAGGCTTTCATACATGCCGGCGAACTGCGGCACCACGTAGCCCAGCAGGAACAGCAGCGACAGGCCCACCATTCCCATCAGGATCGCCGGATAGATCATCGCGTTGACTACCCGCCCACGCAGCTCACTGCTGCGCTCCAGGTAATCGGCCAGCCGCTGCAGGGTGTCGTGCAGGGTGCCGCCGGCCTCGCCCGCGCGGACCATGTTCACGTACAGGCGCGAGAACGCCCCATGCTGGCGCTCCAGCGCCTGCGACAGCGGGCTGCCGCCGCGCACCGCATCGCGGATATCCGTGATGGTGCGCTTGGCGGCCGCATCTTCGGGCAGGTCCAGCAGGATGGTCAGGGCCCGGTCCAGCGGCTGCCCCGCCGCCAGCAGGGTCGCCAGCTGCTGGGTGAACTGCACCAGCCGCTGGCCGGCGAAAGGCTTGGGCCGCAACAGCGCGCGCCAGTTGGTCGAACCTCCCCCCTCGCTCGCCGGCCGCGCCTCGACCGGCATGTTCCCCTGCTCCTGCAGGCGCTGCACCACCTCGGCTTCGCTGGCCGCTTCCATTACGCCCTCAAGCGATTCGCCGCGCGCGTTGAGTGCCTTGTAGCGGTACTGGGCCATCAATCAGCACCCGAGGCCGCCGGCAGGGGAAGCAGCCTATGCATCTTCCGTGACCCTCAACACTTCCTCGATGGTGGTCACCCCGGCCAGCGCTTTGACGATCCCGTCCTCATACATGGTGCGCATGCCGTGCTGGCGGGCGATCTGTTCGATCTCGCCCATGCCGGCGTGGCGCATCACCGCCCGGCGCAGCTCGTCGTTCATCACCAGAAATTCCATGATCGTGGTGCGTCCCAGATAGCCGGTCGAAGTCAGCTCCGACGCACGCGGGCGATACAGCATGATCTCGCCGTGCGGCTGGAAGCGCCGCAGGTCAAACTTTTCAATCTCCTCCGCGGAAGCCGGATAGCGCTCCGCATGGGTGGGCTCCAGCTGCCGCACCAGGCGCTGGGCCAGGATCCCGTTCACGGTGGAGGTCAGCAGGTAATCCTCCACTCCCATGTCCAGCATGCGGCTGATGCCGCCGGCGGCGTTGTTGGTGTGCAGGGTGCTCAGCACCAGGTGGCCGGTGAGCGCCGACTGGATTGCGATGCGCGCGGTCTCCAGATCGCGCATTTCGCCGATCATGATGATGTCCGGATCCTGGCGCACGATCGAGCGCAGCGCGTGGGCGAAGTCCAGCCCGATCTGCGGCTTGGCCTGGATCTGGTTGATGCCCTCGATCTGGTATTCCACCGGATCCTCGACGGTGATGATCTTGACCCCGGGCGTATTGAGTTTCGACAGCGCGGTATACAGGGTGGTGGTCTTGCCTGAACCGGTCGGGCCGGTCACCAGCAGGATTCCGTGCGGCTGCTCCAGCACCTTCTGGAACTGCGGCAGAAACTGATCGGTAAAGCCCAGCCGCTCGAAGTCGAACACCACCGTCTCGCGGTCGAGCAGGCGCATCACCACGCTCTCGCCGTGCGCGGTCGGCATCGTGCTCACGCGCAGGTCCAGCTCCTTGCCCTGTACCCGCAGCATGATCCGCCCATCCTGCGGCAGCCGGCGCTCGGCGATGTTGAGCCGGGCCATGATCTTGATGCGGCTGATCACCGCGGCGGTCAGGTTGGCCGGCGGGCTTTCGCCCTCCACCAGCACCCCGTCCACCCGGTAACGCACCTTGAGCCGGTTCTCGAACGGCTCGATATGGATATCGGAGGCGCGCAGCTCCACCGCCCGCTGGATCACCAGGTTCACCAGCCGGATCACCGGTGCCTCGCTGGCCAGGTCGCGCAGATGCTCCACGTCGTCCATGTCGCCGGCTTCGCCGTCGGCGGTTTCCACGATCGCGCCCATCGCGCTGCGACCCTGTCCGTACCAGCGTTCAATCAGATCATCGATCTCCGACCGCACGCCCACCACCGGCTGCACCTGCAAACCGGTGGCCAAGCGCACGGCCTGGCGGGCGTAGTCATCGAACGGATCGGCCATCCACAGCACGAGCCGCCCCTGTGACTCGCCCAGCGGACACACATTGAACTGGCGCAGGAACCGCGGTGACAGCGGCTGCGCGCCCTCGATCAGTTCGGGCGGCTCTTCAGGCAGCTGCTTGCCCGCCACCAGGCGCAGGCCCAACACCGTGGCGCAGGCTTCGGCATGGTCACGCTCGGACACCAGCCCCAGCCTGCCGAGCAGGCCCAGCAGGCTGCCACCGGCTTCCTCATGCAAACGCCGGGCCCGGGCAAGATCGGGCTCTTTCAGCCTGCCCTGCTCCAACAAGACCGCAATCACGCGCTGTTCGGCCGACGCGACGCCCTCTACCGCCGCAAGGATCCCGGCTGGTTCGCCACCAGCCGCCCTGGTCATTTTTTCGGAGGCCGCAGTCACGTTGTCAGGTCCTGTTTTTCCTGGTCCCACTTTACATCCTGCGCGCAAAAAGAAGGCCCCGGACTGACCGGGGCCCATTGGATTCGACCCGATCCCGGCCGGAGCCGGGAAAGGGACGTCAAGGCTCAGTAGCTGCCAGTCAGGCTGACGCCGCTGAAGGTGGTGAACGCGCCGATCATCACGTGCCAGGTCCCCGCCGCCGGACTGGAGATCGTGCAGGTCTCGTTGTTGCCAACCAGGTAGGGACGACACTCATAGCTGGTGGCGGTGGGCTGGGCGCCATGCTGCACGTACAGGTCCGCATCACCAGTGCCACCGGCCATCGCCACGTTCAGGGAAGCAGTGCCCGCCGGGACGTTGATGGTCCAGAACTGCTGGCTGCTGGCGGCACCGGAAATGCCGGTCACAGGCACGCCGTTCTCCAGCTCATTGCCACCCGGCTCCGGCTCGCCATTTTCCGGAGCTTCGAACCGCCCCTGCAGGGTCAGGTTGCTGTAGCTACCGGCAAGCTTGATGAAGTACGTGCCGGCTGCAGGGTTGTTGACGCGCACCGTCTCGTTGTTGCCGGGACGGGTGGAACGCCAATCGGAAGCATCCTCGCTGGGCTCTTCGTCCAGGCTGACGAACATCGAAGCATTGCCGCTGCCGCCCGAGCTGGTGATGCTCAGCACACCGGTCACGCCCGCGGGCACTTCCAGAGCGTAGAGCGTCTCGTTGCCGGCGGAACCGGACAACCCGCGCATCGGCACCTTGTTGGCGATTGGAGTGGCTTCGATGCCGGGCTCCTCACACTCTTCGACCTCTGGATCGCAGGGCACTTCGGTGGCCTTGTCGAGCAGTGCCTTCAAATCAAGGATGCCTGCACCTATCGGCGTTCCAGCCGGCGGAGCCACCGGGAAAGCGCGTGCGGTACTGGTCAGCAGGTTGCGCATCTGCTCCCAGTCCAGCGGCATGTCCACGACGCTCTGAACCATTGCCGCAGCGGCTGCAACGTGCGGGGACGACATTGACGTGCCGGCCTTGCCACCGAGCAGCCATTGACCTGCCACCGGACCCTGCGTGCCGCCGTTGATCACCTGCCAGATATAGCCGTTCGGGTTGCCGTCGACACCCCCGCCGCCGCCGGGCGCGGACAGGTCCACGCGGGCACCGTGGTTTGAATAGCCGGCTTTGTTACCCGCAATACCGGTTGCGCCGATGCTGATCACGCCGTCACACGAGGCCATCGTGTAGTTGCCGGCGCTGGCATTGCCGTTGCCCGCAGCGACCACGATGATCGAACCGCGGGCGTTGACCTCATCGATCGCGTCCTGATAGATCCCGGGACATGCAGCCGGGCCGGAGCTGCCCAGGCTCATGTTGAGCACCTCGGCCGGATTCTCGTTGTCCGGCAGGCCGGGCACTGAACCGCCGGCGGCCCACACCATGGCGTCTGAAATATCGCTGCCAAAACCACCGCACGATCCCAGCACCCGGATCGGCATCACCTTCGCGCCAGGCGCGATGCCGGCCAGCCCGATCCCGTTGTTGGTTTCCTGGGCAATCGTGCCGGCAACATGCGTTCCGTGCCAGGAGCTGTTGGTTGGACCATGCGGCGGCGCACCAAGCGGCACGCAGTAATCCTGCTCGGTCCACGATCCGATGTCCCAACCACCGGCAACTCGGCCATCCGCGGCGCGGCGCGACACCCGCGCATCGCTGATCATGTCGTAGCCCGGGATGACGTTGGCTGCCAGGTCCAGGGTGTCCTGGGTAATGCCGGTATCCAGCACCGCCACCACCACTCCTTCGCCGGTGGAAATCTCCCACGCCTCTTCCGCCCTCACTCCCCCGGCTTCGTTGTAGAAGTTCCACTGGTACTGCGCGTAGTTCGGATCGTCAGGCGCAGCGGCCGGAACCGCTGTCGCCAGATGGTGATAGAGCTGGTCCACCTCAACGCGTTCAACCGCCGGGTCAGCAGACAGTTCGCGGATAAAACCTGCCGATTCGGCATCCGTCAGCAACCGCGAAGTGCGCACAACCTGCCAGCCAGGCGCTGCCATCGTGCGCAGCACGCCCGCAGATACCCCGACCCGGCCACTGGAACCGCGCGCGGCGGGCAGCGTGCGGTCAAGGCCTGCCCGTGAGACGGCTGCGCCCAGCACCCGCGAAGCGGCACGGCTGTCCGAAGCCAGGGAAGGCTGCCGGTACTTCACCACGAAGCGCTGCCCTGCCGCAGCTTGCTGGTCAGCCTGTGGCGCCTCGCTCACGTGCCCTTCCGGAATCGGACCGGAGGCGAATGCGCCGGGCGTTGCTGCGCCCGCGACGAGGATTACACCAATTGCCAAACTGATCTTGTGCTTGTTCATAGTCGTTATCACCTCGATTGGCATTTCAAAGGGATCGGCACTGACAGTGCATTGCTTCCTGCTGGTGGACACCGAACCTCCCGGTATCCGGAAAAGAGAACCCCGGCTGAAGCCGGGGTTCCATGAAGCGCTTACATGTTGCGGAACATCAGTTGTGCCGCGCTTGCAGGGTGACGTTGCTGTAGCTGCCGCTCAGCTTGATGTAGTAGATGCCGGCGGCCGGGTTGTTGACCCGCACCGTCTCGTTGTTGCCGGGACGGGCGGACGACCAGCCCACGGCACCTTCGGTCGGCTCCTCATCCAGGCTCACCTGCAACGACACGTTGCCGCTGCCACCGCTGGTGGTGATGCTCAGCACGCCGCTCACGCCGGCCGGCACTTCCAGCGAATACAGCACGTCGCCACCGGTACCGCCCAGGCCGCGCACCGGCACCTGGTTGAACAGGACGATGGCTTCCGGCGCCGGAGGTTCACACTCTTCCACTTCCGGATCGCACGGCGGCGGCGGGCCTTCGAGCGCGAGCGTCACAGCCGCATCCGCATCAACGATGCCGGTACCGATCGGCTTGTCCACCGGCGTCGGGAACGTGCGCGCGGAGTCCTTCAGGATCGCCTTGACCTCATCCGGGCTCAGCGGCTCTTCCGACGCGGAAATCACCAGGGCAGCCACGCCCGCCACGTGCGGAGAGGCCATCGAGGTACCGTAGTAATAGTCGTAGCCCGGACCCTCCGGCCCCTGCGTTCCCACATCCACCGTCGAGAGCACCTGCTCCTCGTTGTAATCCCAGCCGCTGCCCATCGGCCCGGCAACGTCCACCCGCACACCATGGCTGGAGCCATGGCCTGACTGGGTACTACCGTTACTGGCAACGCCGCCGCGACGTCCCAGCGGGCCCACGCCGCCGACCACCACGATATCGTTGGAACAGTTGCCCATGGTGTAACCCACGCCGCTCTCCTGGGTGACGTCACCATCGGAGTTGCCGGCGGCCACAACCACGGTCACGCCCTCCTGGTGAGCAAAGGCAAGCGCATCCTTGAACACGTTCGCACAGACAGAGGGATTGCGCCCTCCCAGGCTCATGTTGATCACGTCCGCCTTGAACTCGTTGCCGGACGCACCGCTGACGCTGCCACCTGCAGCCCAGACGATACCGTCGGCAATATCGACCGAGCCGCCGCCGCACTTGCCCAGCACGCGCACCGGCAGCACCGCTGCATCGGGCGCAACGCCCGCCACGCCAACGCCGTTGTTGGTGACTGCAGCGACCGTGCCGGCTACGTGGGTGCCATGCCAGGAACTGGCGCCTACGCCGCAGCCTTCCGAGCCGGTGGTGAAGTCACCCGGGTCATAGCCGCCGGGAATACGGTCGACGAAATCGTAGCCCTGCTCCAATAGGACGTTGGCGTTCAGGTCCGGATGGGAGACCACGCCGGTGTCGAGCACGGCCACGACCACACCTTCACCCGAGACCTTTTCCAGCGCAGACGGCAGGTTGATGCCACCGCCGCTCTGGTCCGGCGTATGCAGGCCCCACTGATCGTTCCAACGCGGATCGTTCGGCTCAGCCAGCCGCACCAGGATCATTTCCGGCTCGACATACTCGACGTTCGGGTCGGCGGCGATCTGCTCGATTAGTGCCTTCGCCTGCGCATGGTCCAGACGCTGGGAGAAACTGATGACATCCGCGCCCACCGCGAGGCGGCGGTCATGACGGGCCTGCAACGGAGCGGCGCGCAGCGCACCCACTCCGCCGCGGGCGGCCGGAGCCACGCGGGCTGCAGCCGTATTGACAGAACGCAGCAACGTAGCGGTATTCGCCTTCTGTGCGCTTCCTTCCCGGTACTTCACTACGAACCGGTCGTAGGTTTCCCCTTGCTCGATCACGCCGGTATTGGCGCGCACGTACTCGACCCCGGCGCCGGCAAATGCCGGGGCCACACCAAACGCCGCTGCCATCGCAACGGTCAACGCACCCAGAGCCAACTTTTTGTTATTCAACCGCACGTTACTCTCCTGATTTACCTGTTTGATCGATCTTTACTTGCTAACTTTTTCCGGCTTCGGTTGATCACCAGCCGAAGCCGGCACCCACGCCTACCGACTTCTCGTCACCACTGAACGCACCGCCGACGGTGATCGTTGCGCGCTCGCTGAGCGCACGCTGATAGCCCACCGACAGCGCACTTTCTCCCCCCTGGAAACCCACGCCCACGCCCACGCGGTTCTGGGTGCGGATGCCGGCGGCGCTGGTGGCCATGTTCAGCATCGCCGCGCCCATGGCGCCCTGGCGGTCCATGCGGCGGTCCACGTCATGGAACCGGCGCTCGACATCGCCGCGGAACGCGTCAAAGTTGTCGTTCCACACTGACATCCGCTGATCGGTGTAGGCATTGGCAGAGCTCAAGGTCTGGGTTGCCGTGTTGTCGGTATACGCCTTGGCCTCGGCCACGCTTGCGGTCACCTGACCGACGTTGGCCGCATCGGTGGCCGCGGTACCTGCCGCAACGTTGACGATCTGGCGTTCACCACCCGCGCTGCCCACGGACACTGTATTGGCACGGTCGGCCACGGAACCCTGACCCAGGGCCACCGCACCTTCTGCCGTGACCGAAGCGCCCTGGCCGATCGCCGTACCCGAAGCCGCACTGACGCTGGCGCCCTCACCCACCGCAACCGCGTTGGTGGCGTCGGCGGTGATGGTGGTATTGGCACCCACCGCGGTGCTGCCGTCAGCTCCCACGTAGGAGTTTCCACCGATCGCGATGTCGTTCGCGCCATGTGCGTAAGCATCACCGCCGATGGCAATAGCGTTGGGCCCGCCAGCGTTGGCACCGGAACCGGCTGCTACCGCATTGGTGCCCTCGGCGATTGCCGCGTCGTCACCACCGTTGGCACTCCCGCCAACGGCAACGCGCTTGTTGGTGCCCTGGCCACCCGCCGTCACGCCTTCCACATCGTCCAGACGTGAATCGAGCATGCCGATATGTGTATCCAGTGCAGCCAGCGCGTCACCGACGTTGCCGTAGTAGCTGCCCTGCACCGAGAACACGGTGCCGATCAGGCGGCCGCTGGCATCGACCACGGTGTTGCCGCCAAAGGCAGTCGCGACCGAGTTCATGGAGGCATACACCTGGCCACCGGTCACCGCGTCGGTGCTGTTGGCGTTGATCCCACCCGCCGCCAGATTGGTCAGACGGGTGCCGTTCTCACCGGCCAGCGTGGCCACTGCGCGCGAGTCATCGTCATAGGCAATGGCGTTGGCTGCCACTCCCGCAACGTCACCGATGCGATCGTCCAGGTCGTCCACCCGGCCTTCGACCACATCCACCCGCTCACCGACCTGCGCAACCTGTTCGTTGGTTTCAGCCAGCTGGCCCATGTTCACCGCATCGCTATCCTCGGTCCCTGCCGCAACGTTGGTGATCTGGCGCTCACCACCCACATGACCAACGGACACGCTGTTGGCACGGTCGGCAAGAGAAGAAGCACCCAGTGCCACGCTGTTGTCGGCTGTGGCCTGCGCATGAGCACCCAGCGCAACGGAGCCGTAGCCTGCCGCCATCGCCTGCTCACCTGCAGCGGTGGCATTGAAACCATCGGCAACCGCGCCGACTCCCACCTCATTCTCATCCGCTGTTGCTGCGAAGAAGCGGTTGCCTTCGGCATCCACCGATGCGATGGCACCCTGCATCTGCTCCAGGTTCACCGCATCGGTGCCCTCGGTACCCGCCGCCACGTTGGTGATCTGGCGCTCGTTGTCGGTCCAACCCACGGACACCGTGTTGTCACGGCTGGCCATGGAGCCGGCACCCAGCGCAACGCTGTTTTCTCCGGCTGCATTCGCGCCATAACCCACCACGGTCGAATTGTCGGCCTCGGCCCACGATGAAGCACCCACAACCGTGGAGTTCTGACCATCGGCGCTGCTCATCCAGCCCAAAGACGTGGACTGATCCCCGGTTGCCCAGGAACCCGCGCCAAGCGCGGTGGCTCCGTCACCGAGCGCCTCGGTCGTAAAGAACCCGAACGCTGCGCCGCCGATGGCAATGCTCTCCTCGCCGCCGGCAACGCTCGACTCACCAATTGCAATGCTGGCGGTCCCGACGGCTGCGCTCATCGTGCCGATCGCGGTCGAGTAATCACCGATCGCATTGGACACCGCGCCGAATGCCGACGACTGATCACCGCCCGCGTAGGCACCCACGCCGGTCGCCGTTGATGCAAAGCCCGAAGCCTCGGCACTGGCGCCGACTGCGGTTCCGCCTACCCCGGCACTGGTAGCACTGGTCTCGATCGGATTGCCGCTGCCATCGACCAGCAGGGGATCCCCGTTATCGTTGACCGCGTTTCCACCGACCGCCACGCTGGCGGCACCATCTGCCTGCGCACCGGCACCAAAGGCGGCACTGTTCTGCCCCCAGGCATTCGCATTGAAGCCCACCGCCGTCGCGTTCTCGGCCTGCGCCATGGCACCACTACCGAACGCCGACGCGCCCATTCCATAGGCATCGCTGGACGCACCGATCGCAGTCGCGTAGTCCCCATCGGCATAGGCGTCCGACCCGGCCGCTGTCGCGTCCTCACCAGACACGTAGGCCTCGCCTTCTCCGGTCGCCCTGAAGTACTGGTTGTAGGCGGTTGCCTCTCCCAGCTGGTCCAGGTTTACCGCGTCGGTGCCCTCGGTACCGGCGGCCACGTTGGTGATCTGGCGCTCGGCCCCCACGTCTCCGACGGACACCGTATTGGCACGGTCAGCGTAGGAGTTCGCACCCAGGGCAACACTGTTCTCCGCATCCGCGTAGGCCAGGAAGCCCACCGCAGTGGAATCCAGCGCCGCGGCATAGCTGCCGCTGCCCAGCGCACTCCCACCGTCGGAATCCGCCGCGGCCAGCGTACCCAGCGCGGTTGACTGCACGCCCGTCGCCTCCGCCAGCGTACCCACCGAAGTGGCTCCTGTTGCCGTCGCCCAGGCGCCGTTGCCCAGCGCGGTCGAGGCCGTGCCGCTGGCTTCCGTGGTCTGCAGGATGAAGCCCGGCAGCCCGATCAGCAGGTCGCCGTAGTCGGCAATGCCACCCACCGCCAGGCCGTAGTCGCCGCTGGCATCGCTGCCGTAGCCCACCGCCGTGCCGTACGTCCCGGTCACCGCGCTGAACGCACCCACCGCGGTCGAATAGTCCATGCCCGCGTTGGCCGAATAGCCCACTGAGGTGGACTGCACGCCCTCGGCAATCGAACCCGCGCCGGTGGCGGTGCTGAACGCGCCCAGTGCCTGCGCACCCGCGCCGAACGCCGACGCTCCCACTTCACCCGCCGTCGTGGCCTGATCGAGCAGGATCTCACCGGTGTTCGGATCTTCGAAGTACAGCAGGCCACCTACTGCGGTGGAAGAATCTCCCTCCGCGACCGCGTCGAAGCCGGACGCCGTGGCGTACTGGCCCCAGGCCTGCGTGCCGCTGCCCAGAGCAGTCGCACCCGTGCCCCAGGCATCGGCGCTGGCACCCATCGCCGTGGCGTAGTCACCGTCAGCCATGGCATCGGAACCGGCTGCGGTCGCATCCTCGCCGTATACGTACGCCTCGCCCTCGCCGGTTGCACGGAAATACTGGTTGTAGGCGGTCGCCTCTTCCAGCTGGCCCAGGTTCACTGCGTCGGTCGCCTCGGTGCCATCGGCCACGTTGGTGATCTGGCGCTCGTTG
Source organism: Luteimonas qiangzhengi (assembly GCF_039548515.1). Classification (NCBI taxonomy): domain Bacteria; kingdom Pseudomonadati; phylum Pseudomonadota; class Gammaproteobacteria; order Lysobacterales; family Lysobacteraceae; genus Luteimonas; species Luteimonas qiangzhengi. The sequence continues at coordinate 142,498 of NZ_JBCLVE010000008.1, forward strand.
CCCACCGAGCCCACCGATACGGTGCCCTCGCGATCAGCCTCCGAGCCCACACCCAGCGCCACCGAGTTGTCCGCCGTGGCGTAGGCATCCGCACCCACTGCTACGGATTCATAGCCCGATGCCATCGACCAGGCACCCAGCGCCGTGCTGTTGTAGCCCGGCGCATAAGACGCGGCGCCAACCGCGGTGGCGTAGTCGCCCGTGGCCTCGGTCGGCAGCAGGCCGAGGAAGCTCGAACCACCCACCGCCACGCTGTTGTAGCCGCTGGCATTGGAACCTTCACCCACGGCGACCGAAGACTCGCCGCTGGCGTTGGAACCAAAACCCACCGCCGTCGCACCGTCGCTCGTTGCGTTGGCGCCGTAGCCGAGCGCCGAGGCGCCGAATGCCGAGGCCACGCTGTAGCCACCGTAAGCCGCGGCCGCATCGTCGCTGGCCTCGGAGCGGAAGCCCGTAGCCGTCGACTGCCCGCCCGAAGCCACCGCCTCGGCACCCGTGGCGGTGCTGTAGCCGTTGTCGGCGATCGCACCCGCGCCGGTCGCAGTGGCGCCGATTTCATTGGCCTGCGCACCATCGCCCACCGCCACGCTGGATTCGCCGTATGCCTGGGCGTACGCGCCAAGCGCCACCGAATTCATGCCATCGGCCATTGTGTTGTAACCGATCGCCGTGGCGCCATCATTGAGCGCCATGGCACCGCCGCCGTAAGCCGATGCACCATCGCCAAACGCGCTGCTGGCCTCGCCTGCGGCGGTCGCGTCATCACCGTCCGCGTATGCACCGGCATCGCTGTTTTCACTGCCGGTCGCCGTGAAGTACTTGCTGGTGTTGTCAGCCACCTCGGCAACAGCGTTGAGCTGGTCCAGGTTCACCGCATCGGTGCCCTCTGTACCCGCCGCCACATTGGTGATCTGGCGCTCGTTGCCGGTCCAACCCACGGACACCGTGTTGTCACGGCTGGCCATGGAGCCGGCACCCAGCGCAACGCTGTTTTCTCCGGCTGCATTCGCGCCATAACCCACCACGGTCGAATTGTCGGCCTCGGCCCACGATGAAGCACCCACAACCGTGGAGTTCTGACCATCGGCGCTGCTCATCCAGCCCAGGGACGTGGACTGATCCCCGGTTGCCCAGGAACCCGCACCAAGCGCGGTGGCTCCGTCACCGAGCGCCTCGGTCGTAAAGAACCCGAATGCTGCGCCACCGATGGCAATGCTCTCCTCGCCGCCGGCAACGCTCGACTCACCAATTGCAATGCTGGCAGTCCCGACGGCTGCGCTCATCGTGCCGATCGCGGTCGAGTAATCACCGATCGCATTGGACACCGCGCCGAATGCCGACGACTGGTCACCGCCCGCGTAGGCACCCACGCCGGTCGCCGTCGATGCGAAGCCCGAAGCCTCGGCACTGGCGCCGACCGCGGTTCCGCCTACCCCGGCACTGGTGGCGCTGGTCTCGATCGGATTGCCGCTGCCATCGACCAGCAGGGGATCCCCATTGTCGTTCACCGCATTTCCGCCGACCGCCACGCTGGCCGCACCATCTGCCTGCGCGCCGGCACCGAAGGCGGCACTGTTCTGTCCCCAGGCATTCGCATCAAAGCCCACCGCCGTCGCATTCTCGGCCTGCGCCATGGCGCCACTGCCGAACGCCGACGCGCCCATTCCATAGGCATCGCTGGACGCGCCGATCGCAGTCGCGTAGTCACCTTCCGCCATGGCATTGGAGCCGGCCGCGGTGGCGTCCTCGCCGTACACGTAGGCCTCACCCTCGCCCGTAGCACGGAAGTACTGGTTGTAAGCCGTCGCCTCTTCCAGCTGGCCCAAATTCACCGCATCTGTGCCCTCGGTACCGTCAGCCACATTAGTGATCTGGCGTTCCTCGCCAACCGAACCGACGGACACCGTGTTGTCACGGTCGGCCACCGAATCCGAACCCAGCGCCACGCTGTTGTCTGCCAGCGCCTGGGCGAAGTTGCCCAGCGCCGTGCTGTTGTAGCCGGCAGCGGTGGAGAAGCCGCCGATCGCGGTGGAGAAATCAGCGAAAGCTTCAGCCGCTCCACCGAACGCCACGGCCAGATCGCCGACCGCCACGCTCTCCGCACCAACCGCCGTCGCGCCAAAACCGTCGGCTACGCCATAGGCACCCAGGACGACCGAAAGATCGCCCGAAGCCTCAGCATTCGAACCCACTGCAAGGCTGCCCTCACCAAACGCGGTGCTGTAATAGCCCACGGCGGTGCTCTCGACGCCCGAGGCCCAGGACTCACCACCAATGGCCGAGGAATTCACGCCACTGGAATAGGCCCAGTTGCCGACTGCCGTGCTGCCGTCCGCGCCCGCTTCGGAGAGAAAGCCCACGGAAACGCTGGCGTCGCCACCCGCGATGGCGCCCGCGCCAAATGCCGAAGAATTTTCACCCAGCGCCTGCGTATCAACGAAGAAGCCCAACCCGGGAAGCAGATCTGCAGGTCCGCCCACCGCCACGCTGCTGGTACCGACTGCGGCACTCTGCGTACCCACCGACGTCGAAAAATCGCCGATTCCGTTGGCGACCGCACCCACGGCGACCGCCTGCTCGCCCGGTGCATGGGCCCCCACACCGAAGGCCGATGAGGCAAAGCCATCGGCGTTGGCGCTGGCGCCCACTGCCGTGGCGCCCAGCCCGGCACTGGTGGCACCGGTATCAATCGGGCCGTCCGGACCGTTGATCAGCGGATCACCGTTTTCGGTTACCGCGTTTCCGCCCACCGCAACGCTGCCCGGCCCCATCGCCTGCGCGCCGGCACCATACGCGGCGCTGTTGATGCCCTGCGCAGTGGCGCCGTAGCCGGTGGCGGTCGAATAGTCCGCTTCGGCCATGGCGCTGCTGCCGATCGCGGAAGCACCCTGTCCCTGAGCGCTGCTCGCCGAACCGATGGCAGTCGAATAGTCACCCTCGGCATAGGCATCCGAACCTGCCGCAGTGGCGTCCGCGCCCAGCACGTACGCCTCACCATCGCCGTTGGCGGTGAAGTAGCGGCTGTCCGCCGTCGCCTCTTCCAGCTGGTCCAGATTCACCGCATCGGTGCCCTCGGTGCCAGCGGCCACGTTGGTGATCTGGCGCTCGGATCCGGCATCGCCTACGGAGACGCTGTTGGCCCTGTTTGCAACCGACTCCATGCCCAGCGCAACGCTGCCGTCGGCAGCCGCGTAGGCGTTGAAGCCAAGCGCGGTCGAACCTTCCCCGTCGGCCCAGGACAGCGCACCTGCCGCCGTCGTCAGGTCATTGGTAGCACCGGAACCGGCGCCCAGTGCGGTCGCGGCCAGGCCGGTTGCCTCGGCGGAGAAATCGTTAAGCACCCCACCAAGCGCGGTACTGCCGTACCCGGTGGCCTCGCTCGCCACGCCCACTGCGGTGCTGTAGTCGGCGCTCGCGAAGCTGTCGGACCCCAACGCCACGCTGTCGACGCCAAAGGCCGTGCTGTAGTTGCCCAGCGCCGTGCTGTTGTATCCCGACGCAAGAGCCTCACCACCCACTGCCGTTGCAAAGTCCCCAGCGGCTTCCGCGTAGGCACCAATGGCCACCGCGTCAATTCCGGTGGCGCTGGCCGAACCGGCCACCGCGCACTCGGCCGTCGCCGGGCCGTTCTGATCTTCAACGGTGCACTCGATGTTGCCGCCCACTTCCACCGACTGCGCCAGCGCGAGCGGGGCCGAGAGGCCAAACAGCAGGGCACTCATCGCGATAGCGAGCAGCCGTGGCTGCAGCGCGCCACTGCCACCTTCGCCGCGGGTGCCGGGGCTGTCGCCCGTGGCCAGCTCCGAAGCGACAACCAGTTGACCCAGCGACTTGTTCCAGACCTTGCGGTAGATGCGATTCATGGACTGCGACCCCTTGCGTTCGATGGCGATTGAAAAGAGAAAAAAGAAAGGCCCGCGGCCGTCAGTGACAGACGGCGCAGGCCCGATGTAATGTCTTCAGGGAAAGGGGAGCGGGAAGATCACCGCCCCGGGGCTATCCGCGCAGTGCGCTGCGCTGTTCACACTTGACCGTTCCAAGTAAAGCCCCTCAATGAACACTCCCTGACCAACTTCTTACGGCACCGTGACTGGAAAGGTCAAGCTTTGTCGCACTGCGACATGAAACGACGACGGTTGTTTCACAGCGTGACGGGGCTCACGCATCCACAGAACGGCGCTGACACGTGCCCGAGAGGAAAAAACTCTCCTGCGCGCACAGATCAATAACTGAAATTTAACAACCTGTTCCACGCCCCGAATCCCGGCTTTCGCGCAACCGCCCGCGAACCCAACCCATGAATCAGTCAGAAAAGTACCCGCGCACGGTCCATCCTCCAGGTCAGCAACACCTGGGAAGCGTCCAAAAAAGCAAACGGAAATAAAAAACGCCGGGGGTTCAGCCCCGGCGTTCCAGTTCCTCGACCTCAATCGCAGCGCGTCAGCGCGCGATCACTCAACCCACCCAGCGGCGGGCATTGTGGAACACCCGCATCCAAGGCGACTGGTCGGGCCAGTCGGCGGGGTGCCAGCTGAAATTGGCGCTGCGCAGGGTGCGCTCGGGGTGCGGCATCATGATCGTGGCGCGGCCGTCTTCGCTGCACAGACCAGCCACCGCATCGGTGGAGCCGTTGGGGTCAGCCGGGTACGACACCGCCGGGGCGCCGTCGCCTTCCACGTAGCGCAGGCCCACGCGGGACGCGGCGCGATCCGCTGCGGAGAGGTATTCGGCCCGGCCTTCGCCGTGCGAGACCACCACTGGGACACGCGATCCGGCCATGCCGGACAGGAGCACCGAAGGGGATTCCAGCAGTTCCACCATCGCCAGGCGGGCTTCGAACTGCTCGCTGCGATTGCGCTGGAACATCGGCCAATTGCCCGCGCCGGGGATGATTTCGCGCAGTTGCGACATCATCTGGCAGCCGTTGCACACGCCCAGGGAGAACGTATCCGGGCGGGTGAAGTAGGCTTCAAACGCCTCGCGCACCGCCGGGTTTTCCAGGATCGAGGTAGCCCAGCCGCGGCCGGCGCCCAGCACGTCGCCGTAGCTGAAGCCGCCGCAGGCCACCAGGCCCTTGAAGTCGTCCAGCGCAACCCGCCCTTCCAGCAGGTCGCTCATGTGTACATCCACCGCGGCAAAGCCGGCGCGATCGAAGCCCGCGGCCATCTCGATCTGGCCGTTCACCCCCTGCTCGCGCAGGATCGCCACCTTCGGCCTGGCCACGCCGGTCACTGCCGGCGCCTGGCCTTCGGCCGGGTCGAACGTCAGCACCGGCTGCAGTCCAGGTGCGTTGAAACCACGCCGCGCCTCACGCTCGGCATCGGCGGATTCGGGGTTGTCGCGCAGCCGCTGCAGCGCATGGCTTACCGACCACCACGCGTCAAACAGCTCCTGCCAGCTCCACTCCACCACCACCTGGTCGTCACCCAGCACGCGGATGGAAGGGGCCGAAGTCGGTCGGGCAATGCGCTGCGCACATTCCACAAGCCCGTGGCGGGCTACCAGATCGGCAAACTCGGCCCGGTGCTCGGTAGCGATCTGCACCACCGCGCCCAGTTCCTCGTTGAACAGGGTGCGGAACACATCTTCGCTGCGGTCGTCGCCCCAGTCGTCCAGGTCGATATCCAGGCCGCGACGCGAGACAAACGCCATCTCGCACAGCGTGGCGAATGCGCCGCCGTCGGAACGGTCGTGGTAGGCCAGCAGCAAACCATCTTCGCGCGCGTCGCGCAGCAGTTCGAACAGCGCACGCAGGCGCTGGGGTTCATCCAGATCCGGGCAAGCACCGCCGAACGCGCCATGGCACTGCGACAGCACCGATCCGCCCAGGCGCTGGCGCCCGCCGCCCAGGCCCAGCAGCCACAGCTCGGTATCCATGCGCGGCGACAGCAGCGGGGTCAGCTGCGCCGACACATCGCGCACCGGCGCGAACGCGGTCACCACCAGCGACACCGGCGAGACCGAGGAATGATCCTCGCCCTCGTGCTGCCAGCCGGCCTGCATCGACAGCGAGTCCTTGCCCACCGGGATGCTCAGGTCCAGCGTCGGGCACAGCTCCATGCCCACCGCCCTGACCGCATCGAACAGGCGCGCGCCCTCGCCTTCATGACCGGCAGCCGCCATCCAGTTAGCCGACAGCTTGACCCGCTCCAGCCCTTCCAGCGGCGCCGCGCACAGGTTGGTGATCGCCTCGCCCACCGCCATGCGTGCAGCGGCCTCGGGGTCGATCAACGCCAGCGGCGTGCGCTCGCCGAGCGCCATCGCTTCGCCGGCATTGCCCTCGTAATCGGACAGGGTGATCGCGCAGTCCGCCACCGGCAGCTGCCACGGCCCCACCATCTGGTCGCGCGCGGTCAGCCCGCCTACGGTGCGGTCGCCGATGGTGATCAGGAAACTCTTGGAAGCCACGGTCGGGTGCGCGAGCACGCGCAGCCCGGCTTCATGCAGGTCGATGAGCTTGGTGTTGAGCGCCGGGAAGCGCGAAGGCGCCGGTCGCGACTCGTCGCGATGCACCTTGGGCGCCTTGCCGAACAGCACGTCCATCGGCAGGTCGATCGGGTGGGGACGGCCGGCTTGCGTGGCATCGTCCGACACCGGATCCACCGAGGCGCCGTAGCCGACGGTCAGGTGTTCTTCGGCCGTGGCGGTACCGACCACCGCGAACGGGCAGCGCTCGCGCTCGCACAGCGCAGTGAATTCTTCCAGCCGTTCCGGCGCGATCCCGAGCACATAGCGTTCCTGGGATTCGTTGCACCACAGCTGCATCGGCGACAGCGACGGATCGTCGCTGGGCACCTGGTCCAGGTCGATCACCCCGCCCACGTCCGAATCGTGCAGCAGCTCTGGAATCGCGTTCGACAGCCCGCCCGCGCCCACGTCATGAATCGTGAGGATCGGGCTGTCTTCACCCAGCGCCACGCAGCGGTCGATCACTTCCTGGCAGCGGCGCTCCATTTCCGGGTTGTCGCGCTGCACGCTGGCGAAATCGACCGATTCGTCGCTGGTGCCGCCGGCCACCGAGCTGGCCGCACCGCCGCCGAGGCCAATCAGCATCGCCGGCCCGCCCAGCACGATCACCAGATCGCCCGGCGACAGGCGCTTCTTCTCCACCAGGATGCGATCCACCGCGCCCAGCCCGCCAGCCAGCATGATCGGCTTGTCGTAGGCCCAGGCGAACTGCGTGTCCACCGGCAGCTCGAAACTGCGGAAATAGCCCACCAGGTTCGGACGCCCGAACTCGTTGCCAAACGCGGCCGCACCCAGCGGGCCGTCAATCATGATTTCCAGCGCCGGGGCCATGCGCGGATTCAGCGCGCGCGGCTGCTCCCACGGCTGCGGCAGGGTCGGAATGCGCAGGTGCGATACCGAATACCCGGCCAGACCGGCCTTGGGCCGCCCGCCGCGCCCGGTGGCGCCTTCATCGCGAATCTCCCCGCCCACGCCGGTCGCCGCACCCGCATAAGGCGAGATGGCGGTCGGATGGTTGTGGGTTTCCACCTTGATGCAGAACGCGCTGCCGGTGAGCGGCTCGGCGCGATATTCGGCGCTGACCGGATCCGGGCGGAAGCGGCGCGCCTCGTAGCCTTCCACCACCGCCGCGTTGTCGCTGTAGGCAGTCAGGGTGTGCTGGGGCGTGGCCGCGTGGGTGTTGCGGATCATGCGGAACAGCGAATTGGGCTGATCCTCGCCGTCCACCGTCCAGCTGGCGTTGAAAATCTTGTGGCGGCAATGTTCCGAATTCGCCTGGGCGAACATCATCAGCTCGACGTCGGACGGATCGCGGCCCAGCAAGCCGAACCGGTCGCGCAGGTACTCGATCTCGTCTTCCGCCAGCGCCAGGCCCAGGCGGGCATTGGCCTCTTCCAGGTCCGCCAGCGCAATGCGCTCCAGCTCACCGCGCCCGGGCGTGCGGAACAGCGCATCGGCCTCGTCGTGGGCCGCCAGCAGCGACTGGGTCATCGGATCGTGCAGCAGCCGCTCCAGCGCCGCGGCTTCGGCCGCGTTCTCCGGCCAGCCGGCGATATCCAGGCGCGTGCCGCGCTCGACCCGCTTCACATCAATCCCGGCGTGGTCCAGCAGCTCGCTGGTCTTGCTGGCCCACGGCGAAATGGTGCCCAGCCTCGGCGCTACGAAGCGCGATACCGCACCGTCCGGCAGCGACTCGGCCCCGGTGCCGGCCTGCAGGATCCGCGTCAGCGCGTCCACATCCGGCTCCACGCCTGGCTGCGGCTGGATCCAATACACATGCCAGGCCCCCACCACGCGGGGAGCCGAAGGGAACAGTTTCAAACGCGCCTGCAGGCGCTCAAGCCGGAACGGCGACAGGGCGGGCTGCCCCTCAAGGACGATCATGTCCAACACACTGAAAAGGCGGCCCGCCATTGTACCGGACCGCCCCGCCCCAAACGACGCGCCGCCCTCGTAGGAGCGCGCCGTGCGCGCGAAACCGCGTGAATTTTGGCCGCGCCGCGAGGCGTCGGTGACCGCGTTCCAGCCGAAACCCCATTCCGACGCCAGGATTCACGCGGCTTCGCGCGTATGACGCGCTCCTACAACAACGGGCGTCACACCCAAAAGGTGTGCCACCCCGGCACCCCGAAAGTCAGGGCGTGCCGGCCGCCATCTGATCCAGCGCGTCGCGCAGCGCCGCTGGCGGCATGTAGCCCGGCATCTGCATGCCGTCCTCGGTCACGATCAGCGGCGTGCCCTGCAGGCCCACGCGCTGGCCCAGCTCCCACTGCTCCGCCACCGGGTTGTCGCAGGTGGCCGACGCCACGCGCTTGCCATTCTTGGCGTCGGTCATGGCCTGCTTCGGATCATCCGCGCACCACACCGACACCATCTTCTGGTAGTCCTCGCTTTCCAGCCCCATGCGCGGGAAGGCCAGGTACTGCACCGCGATCCCGAGCCGGTTGTACTCGTCGATCTCCTGATGCAGGCGGCGGCAGTAGCCGCATTCCACATCGGTGAACACCGCCACCGTGTAGCGCGGGTTTTCCGGGGCGAATACCAGCCGCTCTTCCACCGGCGACAGCTTCATCAGCTCCTTGCGCACCTTGGCCAGACCGTCCTGACTCAGGTCGCGACGCGCCTCTACGTCATACACGCTGCCCTGGATCAGGTAGCGCCCGTCGTTGCTTACGTACACCACCTGGCCGCCGACCACCACTTCCTGGTAGCCGTCAATCGGCGCCGGCTCCACGCTGTCCACCTGTATCTGCGGATTGACCTGGGCGATCGCCTCCAGCGCGCGCGCCTTCGGCGTGCCCGGCTCAGCCTCCACCCGGGGCGAGTCCAGCGCCGGCGTTACCGGGATCGCATCCGCACCTTCCGCCTCCGGATCCGGCGCCTGCGCACAGGCTGACAGGCTGAAAGCGCAGAGCAGACCAAACAACAGATAGGACTTCATACAGACGGCGACCTCGAAGCTGGGGCGGATGACGGATCGGGCATTATTCCATGCCCATCCCCACCGGCGGCTGAGTGGTGCCCGGTTGAACCACACCCCACCGACCCGCATCCCCGTCACCGTAGGTCGGGGCTACGTCCCCGACGCCCCGCGAACCATACTTCGCCGCTATCACCACGAACCGAATACCCCTCGCGTCGGCCGCGTAGGGCCGACCTACGCACGCGGGTGGTGTGCAGCGTGCAGCTGCTTCAGCTTTTCCCGCGCCACCAACGTGTAGATCTGCGTGGTGGAAAGCGAGCTGTGGCCCAGCAGCATCTGCAGCGCGCGCAGGTCCGCGCCGTGGTTGAGCAGATGGGTGGCGAAGCTGTGCCGCAGCCCGTGCGGACTCACCCCCTGCGGATCAATCCCCGCTACCGCCGCATACCTCTTCACCGCCAGCCAGAATGCCTGTCGCGTCAGCGGCCCCTGCCGCGGCCCGACGAACAGCGGCGTCCCAGCCCCCGCACCGGCAACCGACAGCCGCCCACCAGCCAGCAGCGGACGCGCCTCATCCAGATATCGCTCCAGCCAGTGCTGCGCCTCTTCCCCCATCGGCACCAGCCGCTCCTTGCCGCCCTTGCCCGCCACCCGCAGCACGCCCTGGCGCAGGTTCACCCCGTTGGCCGGCAGCTCAACCAGCTCGCTCACCCGCAGGCCGCAGGCGTACATCAGCTCCAACATGGCTTTGTCGCGCAGGCCAGCGGGCGAATCCAACTCCGGCGCCGCCAGCAGCGCATCCACCTGGCTTTCCGTCAGCGCCTTGGGCAGCAGCCGGCCGAGCTTGGGCGCCTCGATCAGCGCAGTGGGGTCATCCTTGCGCGCCCCGCGCTGCAGCAGATACCCGTAAAACGCCCGCAGCACCGACAGCAGCCGCGCATTGCTGCGCGCCGAGTAGCCCTCCCGCGTGCGCCAGGCCAGATAGCCGTGCAGCATTTCCCGGCCCGCCCCCACCAACCCCCCGCCGCGCCCGTCATTCCAGCGCGCCAGCGTGACCAGATCGCGGCGGTAGCTTTCCAGCGTCTGCTTCGACAGCCCGCGCTCGGCCCACACCGCATCAAGAAAGGTATCGATCGCGCGCGCGTCCGCATCCGCGAGGGGCGGCAACTGCATCGCCTTCTGGCGGCGGTCGGCGGGGGTACGGCTGGTCATGCGAAAACGATACCGCACCCAATCGCCACGACAATCACGCTTGACGTTTGGCTACTGGCTGCGTGGACAGGCCCGGCACGACACAGAAATCGCCCGGGACATGCTGCAAGAAGAGCTAGAACGCATCCAGCCACTGGCGCAGAAAGCGGCCTGATCGCAAAGTCGACGCGCAGGCCGACATAGACAAATAAGCTTGGGGCACCGCCACCTCAGACCAGGTTCGCCAAATGCTCCACGGTCTCGGGATACTTCTGGACCAGGCGGATGAGGGTTGTGGCCTGCGCATTGGGCTTGGCCCGGCCCTGCTCCCAATTCTCCAAGGTTCGGGGGTTGGTTCGCAGATACATGGCAAAAACCGGTCGAGACATCTTCAAATGCTCACGGATCCTGACCAGCTCGTCGGCTGACAGGACCTCAAGCTCCTGCAGCTGCACCTTGTGGGAGCGCAAGGTGACTTTACCCGCGCGCTCCTGCTCAAGCGCATCAAAACCTTCCAGCAATTCGGCAAATACGTCGCGCTTCATCACAACCTCGCATCCAGTTCGTTCTTCAACAACTGCCTGAGCACCTTCCGCTGTGCATCATTCAGATCGTCGAGAACATCTTTTCCATACAGGGTAAACAACCAAAACTGCGCGCCGCTGGGCCACCAGAAGTAGATCACCCGGATACCACCACGCTTTCCTTTTTGCCGACGCCCATCGTCATCAAAGTATTGAGACCGGTAGCGCTCGAACGCCGGCAACTCCAAAAACACGGCTTTCATAGTGTACGTTATCTGCGTATGGAAGATCTCACCAGATCCTGCAGCATTTGAAGGTCAGAATCAGTCGGGGAACCCCGCAGCATTCGGTGGGAAGCCCGAAGCTCTGCCTGGTAAACGACTGTCCGCTTGTATCCTTGCCCCATGGAAGACACCCCCACCACCGCCCCCACCCCGCCACGCGCCCACATTCCCTGGCGCCTGCTTGCCCTGTTCTACGACCTGTGGCCAGTGATGGCGCTGTGGTTCCTCACCGCCGTGCCGTTCATGCTGGTGGATGTGGCCATCCACGACGACGTGCGCCACAACATCGCGCCCTTCAGCCTGATGCAATGGCTGCTGTGGATCACCTGCTGGGCCGTCGCCGGCATCTACGCCACCTGGAGCTGGCGCCGCGGCGGCCAGACCCTGGGCATGCGCCCGTGGCGGATCCGGCTGGTGACCGCGGATGGCGCCACGCCCGGCTGGGGAGACCTGTGGCGACGCTACCTGGTGAGCACCGCATCGCTGCTGCTCGGGGGCATTGGATTCTTCTGGGCCTGGTTCGACCGCGACCGCCTGACCTGGCACGACCGCGCCAGCAACACCCGCGTAGTCCGGGAACCAAAACGCCCTTAGGTCGGGGCTACGCCCCCGACACCAACGCTCGCGAACCCGCCCCAAACGCGACCCCCATCACAGTCCGCGCAACCAAGGGTAAACCCCAGATCAAAACTTTGTCAGTTCACGCCCAAAAGTGACGCAACCCGTCACTACCACCCCGCAGCACACCCCCACAACTGTGATCCACCCCGATCAAACCACTTGACGGCCCCCACAATGTCCACATTGGCACGCATCCTGCGTACCCATCACTGCACGTGCGGTGTCGCACGGCTGCCCAACGGACCCGGCGCCAGCCGGCCATGCGGCACGTGACTTTCAATCACTCCTAGGGGATACACCATGAAGAAGATGCAACAGGGCTTTACCCTGATCGAACTGATGATCGTTGTGGCGATCATTGCCATCCTGGCCGCCATCGCGCTGCCGGCGTATCAGAACTATGTGGCAAAATCACAGGCCACGGCTGGCCTCGCTGATATTCGTGGCGGTGTAACTGCATTTGAAGAAGGAATTCAGGCAGGCACCCAGACTGGCGCGGTTACCGCTGAAGACATCGGACTTCTGGATGAAACCGAACGCTGCGAGATCTCAGTCGGTGGAAACTGGGAAGACGAAGACGGTCAGACGATCACCTGCACGGTTAAGGGCAACCCGAACGTCAACACCTATGATGTGGAGCTGACCCGCAACGACACCGGACAGTGGGTCTGCGACAGCACCATCCCGGAAAACAAGCACAAGCCCAACAATTGCAGCGGCGTAGCTACGACGACTCCGTAAGGTTTAAAACAAGCCAAGCGCTTAACGGTTTATACGTAAAGTATCGCAACAAAGAGCCCCGCCCTGGCGGGGCTCTTTTTTAGCAAAAAACATATTCATCTATCCTTTTATTATTAGTCACTCAACAACCATTGCTATCGCAAGAAGCTCACCTCCAACACCACCTCAGTGAGTGCAACTGCCAGCAGAGCAGCCTCATTTTCGCGCAAAAACTTCAAACCAATCGAAACGCGAACTCTTCCACCCTACATAGAATGCCGGCTAGAGAGCCAGAGTGACCTTACGCTCAGCACAAGCAAACACGAATTCCAAGGTTAGTTCGCCATACCTCAAACCTGCGCCATTCTCGCCCAAGGGGCTGCCCCTCCCTTAAATTAAAGCCCACAGTATTTTTCACCACCTAATAACGAGAACTGCCATGATTGTCGCCCCTTCGCCCAACCTAGTCGGCATTACTGGGATTGCTCGACGCTTAGTAATAGATGGCGCGCTGGACGAAAACGAGGCCCGAGAAGCTCTTGACAAAGCCACCGCAGAACGAAAGCCAGTAGCAATCTGGTTACGCCAAAAGAGCCTTGTATCAGCAGCTCAGCTAGCTGCGGCGAACTCGATCGAATTCGGTATACCGGTATTCGATCCGACCACAATGGATGTTGAACAAACCGCAATCAAGCTGGTCAGCGAAGAACTGCTGCGCAAACACCTTTTATTGCCTCTATTCAAACGCAGCGGGAAGCTGTTCGTGGGCACGGCAGACCCTACCGACACCCGCGCTTTGGATGAGGTGAAGTTCAATGCGAACTTGACGATTGAGCCAATCCTAGTAGCAGAGGATGCTCTCAAGCGCACTCTTGAGCTGTGGCTGGAGGCCACGGACAGCTTTGGCGACGCGCTGGAGGATGCCGAGGGTCTCGAAAATCTTGATGTGGGTGGAGGCGAAGCCAGTGACTCGGGCAGCGATGTCAAGGGCGATGACACCCCTATCGTCAAGTTTGTCAACAAGGTACTGGTCGATGCGATAAAAAAAGGCGCCTCCGACATCCACTTCGAGCCCTACGAAACAGACTACCGGGTACGGCTGCGCATTGACGGTATCCTGAAGCAGGCGGCGAAGATGCCGGTTAAGCTGAACCAGCGCATCACTGCCCGCTTGAAGGTCATGGCGCAGCTCGACATCGCCGAAAAGCGGGTTCCGCAGGACGGCCGCATCAAGCTCAACCTCAGCAAGACCAAACAGATCGACTTCCGCGTCAGCACCCTGCCCACGCTGTTTGGTGAAAAGGTGGTGCTGCGAATCCTGGACGGTAGCGCCGCCAAGCTGGGCATCGAGAAGCTGGGCTATGAAGAAGACCAGATGCAGCTGTTCCTGGAAGCGATCCAGAAGCCCTACGGCATGGTGCTGGCCACCGGCCCCACCGGCTCGGGTAAGACGGTGAGCCTGTATACGGCCCTGAACATCCTCAACAACGAGGAACGCAACATCTCCACGGTGGAAGATCCGGTGGAGATCCGGGTGCCGGGGATCAACCAGGTGCAGATGAACGTGAAGCGCGGCATGACCTTTGCCGCTGCGCTGCGCAGCTTCCTGCGCCAGGATCCGGACGTGATCATGGTGGGTGAGATCCGCGATCTGGAAACCGCGGAAATTGCGATCAAGGCCGCACAGACCGGGCACATGGTGCTCAGCACCCTGCACACCAACGACGCCCCGCAGACCATCGCCCGCATGATGAACATGGGCGTGGCGCCGTACAACATCACCAGTTCCGTGACCCTGGTCATCGCCCAGCGCTTGGCACGGCGGCTGTGCAACCGATGCAAGAAACCCCTGGAGTTGCCCGAAGCCGCCCTGCTGGCCGAAGGCTTTACCAGCGATGAGATCCACGAAGGCCTGAAAATCTACGACGCGGTGGGCTGTGACGAGTGCACCGGCGGCTACAAGGGCCGCTCCGGTATCTATCAGGTGATGCCGATGAGCGAAGAAATCCAGGAAATTGTGCTACAGGGCGGCAATGCGATGCAGATTGCCGAGGCCGCGCAGCAAGCCGGGGTTCGGGATTTGCGCCAATCCGGGCTGCTCAAGGTGAAACAAGGGGTCACCAGCCTGGCGGAGATCGACCGGGTCACCACCGACTGACGGATTGTTCGCATTGGGACAGAGACTCGGCCCAAACCCGGCTGGACGTCACACTGGCGGATTACACAAGGGCCGGCGACCCGCTACCATGCTGGATCAACCGGCTGGGGAGGCCGGACCAGGGGAGTTAGAGCAATGTCCATGACCCGTACCGCCACCAGAAAGTCCACGCGTGCCACCGGACCCGTGCGCGAAGGCGTCACCCTGGATACTTTTGTCTGGGAAGGCACCGACAAACGCGGCACCAAGATGAAGGGGGAGCAGCAGGCAAAGAACGCCAATCTGCTGCGCGCCGAGCTTCGCCGACAGGGCATCAAGCCCTCGGTAGTCAAGACCAAGCCCAAGCCGCTGTTTGGCAGCAAGGGCCGGAACATCACGCCCAAGGAAATCGCCGTTTTCATGCGGCAGATTGCCACCATGATCAAGTCTGGCGTGCCAATTGTTCAGTCGCTGGAGATCATCGGCAACGGGCACAAGAACCCGAAAATGGCGGAGATGGTGAACGCTATTCGCCTTGACATTGAGGGCGGCAGTCCCTTCAACGAGGCGCTGGCCAAGTATCCGGTCCAGTTCGATGAGCTCACCCGCAACCTGGTGAAGGTGGGCGAGGCCGCGGGTGTGCTGGAGACTGTGCTGGACAGCATTGCCACTTACAAAGAAAACATCGAAACCCTGAAGGGCAAGATCAAGAAGGCGTTGTTCTACCCGATCACGGTGGTCGCGGTCGCAATCATTGTCAGCGCAATCCTGCTGATCTTCGTGGTGCCCCAGTTCGAAGCTGTATTCCAAGGCTTCGGGGCCGAATTGCCGGCATTTACACAGATGATCGTGGCAGCCAGTAAATTCATGGTCAGCTACTGGTGGATGATTCTTGGCGTGGTGGTGGCTGCGATATTTGGCTTCATCTTTGCGTACAAACGCTCTCCGGCCCTGCAGCACTCCATGGACCGTTTCATGCTCAAGATCCCGGTCATCGGTCAGTTGTTGCACAACGCAGCTATCGCCCGCTTTGCCCGCACCTTGGCCACCACTTTCCAGGCCGGCGTGCCGCTGGTGGAGGCGTTGGAATCAGTCGCCGGCGCCACCGGCAACAGCGTGTATGAGAAAGCCACCCACCGCATCCGTGAAGACGTGGCCGTGGGTTACCAGATGAACATGGCCATGAAGCAGGTGAACCTGTTTCCGCACATGGTGGTGCAGATGACCGCCATCGGCGAAGAGGCCGGCGCGCTGGACACCATGCTGTACAAGGTGGCGGACTTCTACGAGGAAGAGGTGAACAACGCGGTCGACGCGCTGAGCAGCCTGATCGAGCCGCTGATCATGATCTTCATCGGCGTGGTGGTGGGCGGCATGGTGATTGGCATGTACCTGCCGATCTTCAAGCTCGCCGCAGTGGTCTAGGCAAACCGCAACCGCGCGCGCCACACAAAATGCCCCGGACCTCCGGGGCATTTTGCTTTATGGGCGGGCAGTTCCGGTGTCTGCAAATGCGATGCCCGCTTCCCAAACCGGCCACAGGCGCTGAATGAGTTCCTCCGGGATACGCTCATCGATCCGGGCTGCTGCCAGCGTGACCTGCAGGCTGTCGGCGATGCGTGCGAATACTTCGCCAGGATCGCGCACGCCGCACACGTCGCGGCCGAAGCGGGCCAGATCCTGCGCTGAGGGATACCCCCTTGAGCGGTGCTTGCTCCCCGAGCGCAGGCGCAGGGCCAGGGTGTTGTCTTCCAGCTCGGGACCGCCGGGCGAGCGCTGGTAGCGGTAGATGCGGGTACTGACCACATCGAACATCGGCGCCAGGCGGACGTTGTCGGCCAGACCATCGTAGAGCACGCCAAAGTTCTTCAGATGAGCATCGCCATTGCCTACCATGACGGAGAACGCCAGCTGCTCAAAGAAGCAGCGCAGCTGGCTCTTGTCGCGGGTGACCATGGCCAGCAGGCCGGCGACGCTTTCATAGCTGCCGTGGTACTTGCGTTCGGACAGGGTGTCGCGCACGCGCAGACCCATCAGCGAGGCCACGTCCTCGAAGCCCAGGCGGGTGCCGTCTTTTGCAATGTCAAAACGGTCCACGATCAGCAACTGGCCATCGTGGCCCAGGTCCACGCGTGCGGTCAGGATCCCGGCGCGGGCGGCGGCAGTCATGCACAGGTACTCGTTGGCTGCCAGGCCCGGATAGCTGGCCCCTCCCGCCTTTACGATCAGGGTGGGAATGGGAACGCTTACCCGGTCAGGCACCATGATTTTGGGTTGCATGCCTGCCACGCCGATACCGGTAGACAGGTAGGCGGCAACAAGCTCGTCAAATACGGTCTGGCTGTAGTTCATGCCCAACAGCTCCTCGCGCGCAAGGGTGCGGGGCGCTGCGGACGTCTCGTGGTCTGGAAGGCGGTAACCCAGGCGGCCGATTCCGTTGTGGCCAATCATGGCCAGCAGCCGCATGGCGGTCATGGGCTGCTTTGGGAACTGCTGCCGCAAGCGGTTGAACAGGTCACCTTCGGGCAGGTTCTGGTCCATCACCGGAAACAGGTCGCCATCGCGCCAGGTGAGCTGGGCGGGAGCCATCAGCAGGCCGACCGATGGCTGCTGCTGACCGGCTTGCAGGTAGCGGTACTCAAAGCCTGACTGCTTCAGGAGTTGGCCGGACATGGTGCCGGCAACGTCTACTTCCAGCAGGCGGATACGTTCGGGGATGGCGGCGGCAGACATGGCGGGGTCAGTCCTTTGGGTCGTCGTCATCGGCGCCAAATCGCTGGCGCATTTCGTCCAGTGTGGGCAGGCCTGCCCGCTCGATACGCAGGGTGCAATCCATGGCCTGAAGGATATCCAGCAGCGCGCTGACAGTGACGTCGCCGCCGGTTTCCAGGCGATGCAGCAGGTCGCGGCTACGCCCGGACTGGCGGGCGACCTGCACCGCGCGGTGCCCCTGCTCCTGGCGGAGCCGACGAACGACCTGCCCGAGGTCAGCGAGGTTACGAATGGGGAGGGGCGAGGGATCGCTCATGTCTCGATAGTAGTACATTATTATTAGTATGCATGAATATGTCTTGAATTCAGGGCATTCTTGGAGGCCAGAGGTCACGCGGCTTCGCGCGCGTGGCGCGCTCCTACTAGGAAGGTGGGTTGTGGGATGCAGTGCTGTTTTACGCCGTAGCTGGACGGGCTACCATGCGGCAGTCGTGAAGGCTGGCGGGATTGCATCGGGGAACGTCGTGGACGTGATGCGCTCGCAGCCCGGCTGACCCCTTTCCTCTGATACCGGATACCCATGGCGTACCTCGATACAAACCCGGCGCTCGGCTACCCGCTGGCGGCCGGGCTGGGGCTGCTGATTGGCAGCTTCCTCAACGTGGTGATCCTGCGCCTGCCCAAGCGCATGGAGTGGGAGTGGAAGCGCGAGGCGCGCGAGGTGCTGGAGCAGCCGGAGATGTACGATCCGCCGCCGCCGGGGATCGTGGTGGAGCGCTCGCACTGCCCCAGCTGCGGGCACCAGCTGAGCTGGTACGAGAACATTCCGGTGCTGAGCTGGCTGGCGCTGCGCGGCAAGTGCCGCAGCTGCCGCACGCCGATCTCGGCGCAGTATCCGCTGGTGGAGCTGATCACCTCGCTGCTGTTCGTGGCCTGCGTGTGGAACTTCGGCTTCGGCTGGCAGGGGTTCGGGGCGATCGTGTTCACTTCGTTCCTGGTGGCGCTGTCGGGGATCGACCTGCGCACCCAGCTGCTGCCCGATCAGCTCACCCTGCCCTTGATGTGGCTGGGATTGATAGCGGCGGCCGACAGTCTGTATATGCCCGCCAAGCCGGCCCTGCTGGGGGCGATGGTGGGCTATCTGAGCCTGTGGTCGGTGTGGTGGCTGTTCAAGCAGATCACCGGCAAGGAAGGCATGGGGCACGGCGATTTCAAGCTGCTGGCGGCGCTGGGCGCCTGGTGCGGGCTGACCGGGATTCTGCCGATCGTGCTGCTCTCGGCGCTGTCGGGGGCGATCATTGGTTCGGTATGGCTGGCCGCGAAGGGGCGGGATCGGGCGACGCCCATTCCGTTTGGGCCTTATCTGGCGATTGCGGGCTGGATTGTGTTCATGTGGGGCGATCAGTTGATCGGGGCGTATATGCGGTATGCGGGGTTGGCGTGATTGGGCAGGCTCCCGTAGGTCGGGGCTACGCCCCGACACCCGGCGAATCACCGGCGAATCACGCATCACCGCGCTCCCCGTGCATCATGCATCCCTCGGGTCGGCCGCGTAGGGCCGACCTACGGGGTTCTGGCGGGTATAGAGACACCATGAGTGATTACATCATTGGCCTGACCGGCGGAGTGGCCTCCGGCAAGAGCGCGGTGGCAGCGCGGTTCGAGGCGCTGGGGATCACGGTGGCTGATGCCGACGTGGCGGCGCGCGAGGCTGTGGCAGTGGGCAGTGAGGGGCTGGCTGCGGTGGTGGCGGCGTTCGGCCTTGAGGTGCTGGGGGCGGACGGAGCATTGGACCGGATGGCCATGCGTCGACGCGTGTTCAACGATGATGCCCAGCGGCTGAAGCTGGAGGCGATTGTGCATCCGCTGGTGCGCCAGCTGGTGCGCGAGACGTGCGAGGCGGCGCCCGGGCCCTATTCGATTGCGGCAATCCCACTGCTGGCCGAGGCCGGTCGCGATGCGTATCCGTGGCTGCAGCGGATCCTGGTGGTGGATGTGCCTCGGGAAGTGCAGCTGGAGCGGCTTCTGGCCCGCGACGGGATTGATGAGGCGCTAGCCGAGCGGATGATCGAGGTGCAAGCCACGCGCGAGCAGCGGCTGGCGATTGCCGACGACATCATCGTCAACGAAGGCCCGCTGGAAGCGCTTGAGCAGCACGTCGCCGCCCTGCACGACCGCTACCAAAAACTGGCGGCCTATACGTTTGACGTATTACGACGTCCGTAATACGATCTCCCCGTGATCCAGTCATTTCGCTGTCGCCATACCCGGGCGCTGTTCGAAGGTGCGAACCCTCGTCCGTTTCGCGCTATTCGGGCGGCAGCAGAACGCAAACTGCAGCTGCTGGATTCTGCGCAGACACTCGACTTCCTGCGCAGCCCGCCCGGCAACCGGCTGGAAGCCCTGCGGGGAGACCGTTCTGGTCAGCACAGCATCCGCATCAATGATCAGTGGCGCGTGTGCTTCGTCTGGACGACCGGTGGTCCTGCCGAGGTAGAGATTGTCGACTATCACTGAATGAGGTTCATCATGTCCCGCCCGACCAATGCCATGCGTCCAATCCATCCCGGCGAAATCCTGCGCGAAGAATTCATGCAGCCGCTGGGCCTGAGCGCCAACGCACTGGCGATCTCACTTGGCGTTCCGGCGACGCGTATCCACGAGATCGTGAACGGCCGCCGCGGAATCACCGCCGATACGGCTGCCCGCCTGGCGCGACACTTCGGTGGCGACGCCGGCTCCTGGCTGGCGCTGCAGAATGCTTATGATCTGAAGACCTTGCCTAATCTGTCGGAAATTGAACGAACCGTGCGCCCGCGGGCGGCCTGAGGCAAGCACTTTCGGGCGCTTATTCGGCTGCCGCCCTCGACCGCAAGCTGCCGCCCTGTAGGAGCGCGCCATGCGCGCGAAGCCGCGTGACTACGGGCCACGCCGCGTGGCTACGGACAGGACACCGGCACCGATGCCACGCCGCACAATCAAATTCACGCGGTTTCGCGCGCATGGCGCGCTCCTACGGGGATGACGGCCAGAGGGCGCGGATGGCGGCGATGCCTTGGGCGCCGTGTTGGCGGGCCTGGGGGATGTCGTCGGGGGTGAGGCCGCCGATGGCGTAGATGGGCAGGGAGACGGTTTCGCGCAGGGCGGCGAAGCGGGTCCAGCCGAGGCCGGGGGCACCGGGGTGGCTGGGGGTGGGCATGACCGGGCCGAGTACGGCGAAGTCACAGCCCAGCCGCTGGGCGTGGCGTAGCTCTTCCTCGTCGTGACAGGAGGCGGCGACCGGGAGCGAGGTAGGCAGCGGACGCTGCTGCAGTCCTGCCAGCTGACCTGAGCGCAGGTGTACGCCGGCACCGGTAGCCCGGGCGAGTTCGATGTCACCGCTGATAAAGGCCTCGGCGCCAGCGGCGTGGGCAAGGGTGACGGCTTGTCGGAGGAGCGATTCGCGGCATGAGGCGGTGAGACCGTGCGACGAATGCGCGGGCCCAAGGCTGCCCTGCCCTGTTTTCTGTCCTGCCGCAGACTCATCGGGCACCGCATCCGGCAGGCGCAGGTGCAGGCGGCGGATGCCGGTAGCGACGGCGCGTTCGATCCCAGCCAGCCATTGATCCCCGTAGGTCGGGGCTACGCCCCCGACGTCCCGTGAATCATGCAACCCGGCGTCCACCGCGGCCCACGTATCGCTCGCGTCGGCCGCGTAGGGCCGACCTACGGGAGCATGCCCCGCACCGGTGGACACCGGCGAACCATCAATCCGGCCCGGGGCTGGGGTCACCAGGTAGCGGTCGGGGGCGGTGAGCGCGGCGACGACGGGGATGTCGGCGGGGGGCATGGCGTAGCTGGTGAGCTTGTGCAGCGGAACCCAGGCCAGGGCCTGGCCTTCTTGGCCGCGTGGGACGCCTTTCCATGCGGTGACCATGCGCACGTCAAGGCGCAGACGCTTGGCGGGATAGGCCTGGGGCACGGTGATGATGTGGGCGCCGGGCTGGACATGGATGCCCAGCTCTTCCTGCAGTTCGCGGATCAGGGCCTGTTCGGGAGTTTCGCCGGGTTCGACCTTGCCACCGGGAAATTCCCACAGGCCGGCGAGGTCGCGGCCGATGGTGCGGCGCGCCAGCAGGACGCGGCCGCGCGGGTCGGTGATGGCGGCGGCGACGACGTGGACGACGCGCTGCTCAGTCATGGGCATCGCCGTAGGAGCGCGCCATGCGCGCGAAACCGCGTGAACTCAAGTGTGCGGTGGAGCGTCGGTCAGCGTGTCCCGCCCGGAGCAACGCCGCGTGGCCAGAAGTCACGCGGCTTCGCGCGCATGGCGCGCTCCTGCACGGGGTGGTGACAGACATGTGGTTGCGGAGGCGTAATCCCGACATGCGGGCGGTGGACTTGAGGTGGCGGGAGTGGTCCCCCGCCACCGTCGGTCAGGTCAGCTGGCCGTGGCAGTGCTTGTACTTCTTGCCGCTGCCGCAGGGGCACGGATCGTTGCGGCCGACTTTGTCGCCGTCGCGCACCACGGGCTGCTGCTGCGCCTGCGGACGCTCGCCGTGCTGGTAATCAGGCTGCGCGGCTTCTTCGTCGGCACCGTAGCCGCCGGAATCGGCGTGCTGGAATTCGGCCTGGCGCAGGCGCGCTTCGATCTGGCGCTTCTCCTCGGCTTCCATCGCGGCGATCTCCTCCTCGCTGCGGATGCGCACCCGCGCCAGCAGGGTCACCACTTCCAGCTTGACCTTCTCCAGCATGTCGGAGAACAGCTCGAACGCCTCGCGCTTGTATTCCTGCTTGGGCTGCTTCTGGGCGTAGCCGCGCAGGTGGATGCCCTGGCGCAGGTAGTCCATGCGCGCCAGGTGCTCCTTCCAGTTCTGATCGAGCACGTTGAGCATGATGTGCTTTTCCAGCATGCGCATGGTCTCGGTGCCGACGGCGGTTTCCTTGGTGGCAAACAGCGTGTCCACCTGTTCGGAGACGTGCTCGGCGATGCCTTCGGCGTCCAGTTCCTGCTCGCTCTTCACCATGCTCTGCAGGTCCAGGGTGAGGCTGAATTCCTCGGCCAGCGCGGCTTCCAGGCCCGGCAGGTCCCACTGCTCGTCGATGGACTGCGGCGGCACGTGGCGGGTGACCAGGGCCATCACCGCGTCCTGGCGGATGGCGAGGATGTTGTCCTCAACGCTGTCGGCTTCAAGCAGCTCGTCGCGCTGGCCGTAGATGACCTTGCGCTGGTCGTTGTTGACGTCGTCAAAATCCAGCAGGTTCTTGCGGATGTCGAAGTTGTGCGCTTCCACCTTGCGCTGCGCGTTGGCGATCTGCTTGGTCACCAGCGGGCTTTCGATGATGTCGTCTTCCTTCAGACCCATGCGCTCCATCACCTTCTGCACCCAGTCGGCGGCGAAGATGCGCATCAGGCTGTCTTCCAGCGACAGGTAGAAGCGGCTTGAGCCCGGGTCACCCTGGCGGCCGGAGCGGCCGCGCAGCTGGTTGTCGATACGGCGCGATTCATGCCGCTCGGTACCGATGATGTGCAGGCCGCCGGCTTCCTTGACCTGCTGGTGGCGCTGTTCCCAGTCGGCGCGCAGCTCGGCTTTCTGTTCTTCAGTGGCTTCCTCGCCGAGTTCGGCCAGCTCCACTTCCAGCGAGCCGCCGAGCACGATATCGGTACCGCGACCGGCCATGTTGGTGGCAATGGTGACCGCGCCGGGCTGGCCGGCGTTGGCCACGATCTGCGCTTCGCGCTCGTGCTGCTTGGCGTTGAGCACTTCGTGGGCGATGCCGGCTTTCCTGAGCTCTTCGGACAGCAACTCACTGACTTCGATGGAGGTGGTACCCACCAGCACCGGCTGCTGCTTGGCGTTGCATTCCTGGATGTCGCGGGCCACGGCGCGGAACTTGCCGGCGCGGTTGAGGAACACGGCATCGGGATGATCAACGCGAACCATCGGCCGGTTGGTGGGGATGACCACCACTTCCAGCCCGTAGATGCTCTGGAACTCGGACGCCTCGGTGTCGGCGGTGCCGGTCATGCCCGAGAGCTTGTTGTACATGCGGAACAGGTTCTGGAAGGTGACGCTGGCCAGGGTCTGGTTGTCACGCTGGACCGGCACGCCTTCCTTCGCTTCCACCGCCTGGTGCAGGCCGTCCGACCAGCGCCGGCCCTTCAGGGTACGGCCGGTGAACTCGTCAACGATGATCACTTCGCCGTCGCGGACGATGTAGTCCACGTCGCGCTGGTAGAGGGCGTGCGCGCGCACGGCGGCGTTGAGGTGGTGGACGATGTGGATGTTCTGCGGGTCGTACAGGCCCTCGTCCTCATCCAGGATGCCGGCTTCGCGCAGCAGACGCTCGGCGTTTTCCTGGCCTGCCTCGGACAGGTGGATCTGCTTCTGCTTCTCATCGACCCAGTAGTCGCCCTCGCCGTCTTCCTCTTCCTGGGGCACCAGGGAGGGGATGATGCGGTTGACCTTGATGTAGAGCTCGGGCGATTCCTCGGCCGGGCCGGAGATGATCAGCGGCGTGCGGGCTTCGTCGATGAGGATCGAGTCGACCTCGTCGATGATGGCGTAGTTCAGGCCGCGCTGGTGGCGGTCGTCCTTGGACAGCGCCATGTTGTCGCGCAGGTAGTCGAAGCCGAATTCGTTGTTGGTGCCGTAGGTGATGTCGGCCTTGTAGGCATCGGACTTGGTGGCGTGGTCCATGCCCGGATACACCACGCCCACAGTCAGGCCGAGCCAGGTGTACAGCCGGCCCATCCAGGCGGCGTCGCGGCGGGCCAGGTAGTCGTTGACCGTGATTACGTGTACGCCCTTGCCTTCCAGGGCATTGAGGTACGTGGGCAGGGTGCCGACCAGGGTCTTGCCCTCACCGGTGCGCATCTCGGCGATCCGGCCCATGTGCAGCACCATGCCGCCGATCAGCTGCACGTCGTAGTGGCGCATGCCGAGCACGCGCACGCTGGCCTCGCGGCACACGGCAAAGGCTTCGGGCAGGATCTGGTCGAGCGTTTCGCCATTGGCGATGCGCTGCTGGAATTCCGGGGTCTTGGCCTGCAGCTCGGCGTCTGAAAGCGCCTTCATCTGCTCTTCAAGGGCGTTGATCTTGTCGACAAGCTTCTGAAGCTGCTTGAGCTGGCGTTCGTTGCGGCTGCCGAAGACGCTGGTGAGCAGGCGATTGAGCATGGGTGGTTGGAATCCGTTTGCAGGGGCTGCGGGCCGCAGCCCGGGCGCTGGAAATGAAAAAAGGCGCCAGGCGCCCTTTTCACGGCAACTTCGAATTGTACCGTGGGGATGACGCGGGCGCGTTTCAAGCGCCGCGGACGGTAGGTCGGCCCTACGTGGCCGACGGGGGGCGTAGCCCCGACCTACGTGGCCGAGGCGGCGGCCTCGGCCAGGAACTGGCGCGGGTTGAGCACGCGGCCGTTTTCCCAGACCTCGAAGTGCACGTGGGTGCCGGTGGAACGGCCGGTGGAGCCGGCCTTGGCCACTTCCTCGCCCGAGCGCACCAGGTCGCCAACGCGCACGCTGTTGCTGGTGTTGTGGGCGTAGCGAGTGACGTAACCGTTGCCGTGGTCCACTTCCACCACGTTGCCGTAGCCGCTGCGCCAGCCGGCGTAGCTGATCACGCCGTCGGCCACGGCCATCACCGGATCGCCATGGCGGGCGCGGAAATCAATGCCGCGATGGAACGCACGACCGCCGCTGAAGGGGTCGGCGCGGCGGCCATAGCCGGAGGTGACATAGCTGCTGGCCACCGGCGAGCGCGACGGGATGGCGGAGCGTTCAAGCTGGCGATCGAACAGCAGCGCTTCCAGCACCGACAGCTGCGAGCCCGAGGCGCGAAGCTGGCCTTCCACCTGGGTGAGGTCCTGGATCAGGCCGCTGACCGGCATGTCTTCCACCGGGCCGACGCCGCCGAGGGCAACCGGCTCGTTGAAGTCGAATTCACCGTCAACCAGCTTGCCGGCGCGCGTCAGGCGCTCGCCGAGGGCGTTGAGGCGGTTGGCCTGGGCCTGCAGTTCGGCCACGCGCGCGGCCATGGCGTTGACTTCGCGCTGGGCCTTGCGGCGGGTGTCTTCGACGGCTTTTTCCTGCTGCTGCAGCTGGGCCTGCAGGCGCGAGGTCTCGCCGCTGCTGATGGCGGCGCCGCAGATGATGCCTGCCGCCACCACCAAACTGGCCGCCGCGCCGGGCCGGCGCAGGGCCATCACGCGCAGTCGCCGTGAGCCGTGCAACAGTCCGTTTTTGATGCGCTGGCGCGCCTGACTGCAAATGCTGTGTAAAGTCATGCTTTCAAATGTCTCGTTTCCGATCCCATCCCAGACGCCCTGCCCGCCCTGCCAAAGCTGCGCTTGATGCGCTGCTGGCGGACGGTGCCGGCGATCCGGTTCGCCGGGCCATGTGGCTCGAAACGATGGACCGCAGATTGCATTCCCTCCTGCCGCCAACGTTGGCCGCGCGTGCGCGCCTGGGCAATGTGGATGGCAAGAGGCTCGTATATCTCGTCGAGTCGCCCATCTGGCATGCCAGGTTGCGCCTGGCGGGCCCGGAGATCCTGGCGGCGGCCCGATCCATCGGGCTGGATGTCACGGAGTTCGTGGTCAAGACCACGCGGCCTGTACCCAGGGCTCCCCAGCCGCGGGCTGCCATGCGTCGCCTTTCTCCTTACGCTGAGCAGGCTCTGCGTGAGGTTGTAGCAACGCTGTCCGATGACGCTACCGGTAAGGACACTTCCTGAAACGGGCGCCGGCCGGTCCTTTCAGGGATCGGACGACGACGAGGCATGCTAACGGTCGGAAGAAGGCGGCAAGTTAACGCGGCGCTAACGGGGCAGGAATTTTCCGTTAACTTTTCGTTAGGAATTCACTGATTGCTCACTTTTGTGCGCTGGGTCCGAGGGTGTGCGGCGAGCATCAGCTGTCGAGGCGCCTCTTCTGGGTGCCCCTCCTCTTCTGGGCGCATCTTCTGTAGGAGCGCGCCATGCGCGCGAAGCCGCGTGACGTCAGGCACGGCACGACAGTTCGGACACCTTCGCCCCAGGAGCCTCGGCCAAAACGGCTGACTGATCTCCACCGCCATCTTCCTGCAATCGGATTCACGCGGCTTCGCGCGCATGGCGCGCTCCTACAAATGGGCGCTGCTGCGGCGTGGGGCGGTTGCCCGCCGGGTCGGCCGGCGGGCTTTGTCTGTGTTGCTCAGAACGCGGTGGCTGGGGCCTGTTTGACGTGTTCTTCCAGCCAGGCGTCGGTTTCGTAGAGCATGTGCAGGATCGATTCGCGGGCGCGGTAGCCGTGCGATTCGTTGGGCAGCATCACCAGGCGCGCCTGCCCACCCATGCCCTTCATGGCGGCGAACATGCGCTCGCTCTGCATGGGGAAGGTGCCGGAGTTGTTGTCGTCTTCGCCGTGGATGATCAGCATCGGTTCGTTGATCAGGTCGGCGTGGTGGAAGGGCGACATGGTCAGGTAGGTGTCCTTGGCATCCCAGTAGTTGCGCTCTTCGGCCTGGAAGCCGAACGGGGTGAGGGTGCGGTTGTAGGCGCCGCTGCGGGCGATGCCGGCGCGGAACAGGTCGCTGTGGGCGAGCAGGTTGGCGGTCATGAAGGCGCCGTAGGAGTGGCCGCCGACGGCGATGCGGTTCGGGTCGGCGACGCCGCGGCGGACTACTTCGTCCACCGCTGCCTGGGCGCTGGCGACCAGCTGCTTGATGTAGGTGTCGTTGGGTTCGGCATCTCCTTCGCCGACGATCGGCATGGCCGGGCCCTCGAGCACGGCGTAGCCGCGGGCCAGGAAGCCAAGCGGGCCCCAGTAGCTGATGCGGTTGAAGGCGTGCGGGGAGCCGATGACCTGGCTGGCGGCGTCGGCGGAGCGGAATTCGCGCGGGTAGGCCCACATCAGGGTCGGCAGCGGACCGTCGCGTTCGGCATCGTAGCCGGCCGGCAGGTACAGGGTGCCGGTGAGTTCGACGCCGTCATCACGGATGTAGCGGATCTGTTCCTTGTTGACGTCGCGCAGCTGCGGGGTCGGGTGCGGGAAGTCGGTCAGGGCCACCGGCTCGGCGGCGTCGGTCGACAGGTCCAGGACGTAGATGTTGGTGGGCTCGACCGGGGATTCGCGGGTCAGCAGCACGCGGGTGCCTGCATTGTTCAGCAGGGTGGCGGGACGCTCCAGATACGGGGCCTGGGAGTGGAACAGGCGGGTGGTTTCCTTGCTGCCCAGGTCGAAGCGGTCGACGAACGGGCGGTCGCCTTCGGGCGAGGCGCCGTTGCCGATCAGGAACAGACTGCTGCCGTCCGGGCTGGTCAGCAGGCGGCTGTTGCCGGCGGCGTCGGCGACCAGCACCGGGCTGCCGGGATCGCCGTAGCGGTCTTCGGAGGAGCGGTCGAACAGCAGTTCGGGAGCGCGCTGCGGGTGATCCGGGGCGATGCGCCACTGGCGGGTCTGGCGGTCGCGCCACCAGAACTCGTCGATCAGGGCCAGGTCGCCATTGCCCCAGGTGGCGCCGCGGTAGCGGTAGCCCAGGTCGGCGAGCTTAGTGGGCGCATCGTTGAAAGGAGCGGCGTGGGCGAAGACGCTGTCGCGCACGGCGACATCGATTGCGGGATCACCGCCGTCCTGGGCTTCGGCCCAGACCAGGGTGGCCGGGGCGTCGGCGCGCCATTCGATCCGGCGCACGCCGGTGGCCACGGCGTCGCGGCCCGAGGGCAGGCCCTCGATCAGCGGCAGCGAAGCGACTTCATGCACCACGGCGCCGGTGGCGGCATCGCGCACTTCGATCCGGCGCGGGAAGCTCCAGTACGGCACCTGGTAGGAGAACGGGCGCTCGATGCGCTGGCTGAGCAGGTGCTGGCCGTCCGGCGAGGCGGCAATACCGATGTAGAGATCCGGGCTGCCCAGCGGGGTCACGCTGCCGTCCAGCGCCACGATGGCGGGCTGGCTGCGCAGGTAGTGTTCGAACACCTGGGCGTCGTGCTCGTTGGCCAGCAGGTCCTGATAGGTGCGCAGCTGGGTGATCTCGCCGCCGGGGCCGGTTTCCTGGATGTTGGGGCCGGTCGGCACGCCGTCACTTTGCGGCGCATTGCCCTGCCCCGCGGGACGCAGCTGCACCAGCAGGCGATCGCCGCCCGGCATCCAGTCAAAGCCGCGGCCGGAGACCGCATTGAGCGGCTGGGTGATCAGGCGGCGGGCGCTGAGGGTCTGCACATCCACCAGCCACAGCTCGACCGCACCGGCGCGGCTGTCGATGTGGGTGAATGCGATATGGTGCTGGTCGGGCGACCAGGACAGGGAAGCCAAAGCCAGCGGCTGCGGCAGGCCCTGCACCGGCTGCGCTTCGCCGCCGTCAACCGGCTGCAACGACAGATCGGTGCCGAACGAGAAGCGGCTCTGGGAATAGGTGCGCGGATTGATCCGGGTGCCGGCCAGGCGCAGTTCCGGCTGGGCGACGACGTCGATACCCGGCAGCGACGGGGTTTGGACGAAAGCGATGATGTCGCGGCGCGGCGAGAGCATCATCTGCGGCGCGGTCGGCGCATCAACGATGGCCTGCAGCTCCGGCGGCGGCAGCAGGTAGCCGCCCTGCGAGGCATTGGCGGCTGCGGGCGTGGTGCCCGCTTGCGCCAGCAGGACCGGCGGGGCCAGCAGCAGGCTGGCGGCTACGAGCGGTGCGGCGAGATACCGGAGGGCGGGTTTGGCCATCGGCTGATCATCCTGAAAGGTCAAACTCCCAGCCTAGCCGCTGGCGGCCACCCCTGCCCCATGGCTTCCGTCATGGGCCACGAGCGACGCCGCTGTAGGAGCGCGCCATGCGCGCGAAGCCGCGTGAATCCTGTTCCCGGCAGATCGCAGCACTATCGAGGGGCCGGTGGGCCAGCGCCTGGCAGGACTGTCGGCGACATGGACGTCGCCGCCAAGCGTACATGGACGTATTCACAGCGTGTCATGACAGGCGCTGGCCCGCCGGCCCCGCCCTCCAACCCAAATGTCACGCGGCTTCGCGCGCATGGCGCGCTCCTACTCGGGTCAGGACTCGGAAACGGCGGTCAGGAGGAGTCCGGGAAGAGCCCGGGCTGGGCAATCTCATGCTCGAACCGCTCCACTATCCGGGCCTGCGGCGCCGGGGCCAGCGCCAGTGATGCCCTGGCGCGGCGCGCCCAGCCGACACCTCGCGATGCCAGGTCCGCCCACGCATCGGCAAGGGCATGCGGTGCGCGCTCCAGGTGCCAGTCGATCAGTGCTAGCGCCTGGGCAATGTCCTTGCGGTGTTTTGGATGCGCCGCCCCGCGCTCATAGGCAACGATCAGCTTGTGCAGACCGTAGCGTGCGGGATCGGGCAAGTTCACCAGGCAGGCATCGGCACGATCCATCAGCACCGCCTGGCCCGGGCGTTCAATCAGATAATCGAGGAACCTGAGCGGGCTGAGCGACACGCCCAGATCAGCCATGTAAACGTCTTCCCTCCCCTTGCGCCTCGGCACGGTGAGGAAATCAACCCGCAGCTGCGGATCCTTCTCGCTGACATACAGGCTGGAAATGCCCTTGCTGCCGCCGAGCGCCGGCAGGAAGCCATACTCGAGCGAGGTGAGCGCATTATGCGCGTTGACCTGCAGGTTTCCCGGCAGAGCCACCGCCACGTTGCCGCCCGGACCGGCGTGGGCAAAGTCGAGGTCCAGCGTACGTGTCCCAGCGCCCCAGGCGACGCCCAACTGGTTGCCCAACGCAAGAAACGCGTGGGTACCTACCAACAGCCCGCCCGTGCGGAAAAACTGGTATTCGGACAATCGCTTGACGATGCGGTAATGCTTCGGGGGCGTGGCAATACAACCCTGCACCACCGCGGCTGCCGCCTGCCGTGCCACCGCATCCAGGGCCGGCGCGCCCGCTTGACGGGCCCGTTCAATGGCATCGATCGCCGGACCGGCCGGACCGAGGTAGTACTCGCGCTTGCGGCCATCCAGTTCCTTGAACGCCCAGTAGGCGTAGCGCGACCCCTTGACGGTCTTGTACGCCACCGTCCCGGTTACGAACGCGGGCGACCGGACGGCTTCGGCCACCTGGACCAGCTCGTACAGTTCCGCATAGGCGGTCTGGGCGGCGGCAGGCAGTTCCCGGTACAAACGTGTGGACGGCTCTTTCATGGGGGAGTTATACCACCAGCGCAGATCAGGTGGTATAACTCCGCGGCCAGTTGCGGACCGGGCCGACCCGGCGCGGTACAGCCCCACCCGCTTATAATGGCCGGTCTCTGCCGAGGGGCGCTGCGACCGTGGAAACAGCACGGCCAGGCTCGGTGGGATCTGAACGCGAACGGCGCCCGGTTGCCTTTACCCTCCCCCCGCTGCGGCGGCGGGAATGAACCGGAGCAGACATGAACGCACAGGTGAGAAACTTCTCGCAGGACGGCGACTACAAGGTTGCCGATATTTCGCTGGCCGACTGGGGCCGCAAGGAAATCGACATTGCCGAGCACGAGATGCCGGGCCTGATGTCGATCCGCCGCAAGCACGCGCCCGACGCCCCGCTCAAGGGCGTGCGCGTGACCGGCTCGCTGCACATGACCATCCAGACCGCGGTGCTGATCGAGACCCTGAACGACATCGGCGCCGATGTGCGCTGGGCGTCGTGCAACATCTTCAGCACCCAGGACCACGCGGCCGCGGCGATTGCCGCCGGCGGCACCCCAGTGTTCGCCTGGAAGGGCGAGACGCTGGAGGAGTACTGGGACTGCACGCTGGACGCGCTGAGCTTCCCCGACGGCAAGGGCGGCTTCCTCGGCCCGCAGATGGTGGTGGACGACGGCGGCGACGTGACCCTGTTGATCCACAAGGGCTACGAGCTGGAACAGGGCGACGAGAGCTTCGTCAACAGCCCGGCCAGCAGCCACGAGGAGCAGGTGATCAAGGACCTGCTCAAGCGCGTGGCGGCCGAGCGCCCGGGCTTCTGGACCACCGTGGTCCGCGACTGGAAGGGCGTGTCGGAAGAGACCACCACCGGCGTGAACCGCCTCTACCAGCTGGCCCAGCAGGGCAAGCTGCTGATACCGGCGATCAACGTCAACGACTCGGTCACCAAGTCGAAGTTCGACAACCTGTACGGCTGCCGCGAGTCGCTGGCCGATGGGCTGAAGCGTGCGCTGGACGTGATGCTGGCCGGCAAGGTGGCGGTGGTGTGCGGCTACGGCGACGTGGGCAAGGGCTCGGCGGCCTCGCTGCGCGCCTACGGCGCCCGCGTGATCGTGACCGAGATCGACCCGATCTGCGCCCTGCAGGCGGCGATGGAAGGCTATGAAGTGACCACGGTGGAAGACACCCTGGGCCGCGCCGACATCTACGTGACCACCACCGGCAACAAGGACATCATCACCCTGGAGCACATGAAGGCGATGAAGGACCAGGCCATCGTGTGCAACATCGGCCACTTCGACAACGAGATCCAGGTCGAGAAGCTGCAGGCGATGGACGGCGTGGAGCACGTGAACATCAAGCCGCAGGTGGACAAGTACACCTTTGGCACCGGCAACAGCATCTTCCTGCTGGCCGAGGGCCGACTGGTGAACCTGGGCTGCGCGACCGGCCATCCGAGCTTCGTCATGTCCAACTCGTTCGCTAACCAGACCCTGGCGCAGATCGAGCTGTGGGCGAACCGCGACAGCTACGAGAACAAGGTCTACATCCTGCCCAAGCACCTGGACGAGGAAGTGGCACGCCTGCACCTGGAGAAGATCGGCGTGAAGCTGACCACGCTCAGCAAGGACCAGGCCGACTACATCGGCGTGGCGGTGGAAGGGCCGTACAAGGCCGAGCACTACCGCTACTGACGGGGGTGGCGGGGCGCACGCAGCCGCCCCGCCGCAACCTGGATGGATCCCGTGGACACCCTGGATCAACTGGAGGCACACAGCCTCCACATCATTCGCGAGGTTGCGGCCGAGTGCCGCAACCCGGTCGTGCTTTATTCAATCGGCAAGGACAGTTCGGTGCTGCTGCACCTGCTGGCCAAGGCGTTCGCGCCTGCCCCAGCGCCAATCCCGCTGTTGCACGTGGACACCACGTGGAAGTTCCGCGAAATGATCGCCTTCCGCGACCACCGCGTACGCGAGGCCAGGCTGGCGCTGCGGGTGCACGTGAACCCGGATGGCCTCCGCGACGGGGTCGGCCCGGTCAGCCACGGCGCCAGCGTGCACACCGACATCATGAAGACCCAGGCCCTGCGCCAGGCGCTGGCCGCGGGTGGCTACGATGCCGCGATCGGCGGTGCGCGCCGGGACGAAGAAAAGTCGCGCGCCAAGGAGCGCATCATCTCGGTCCGCGACGCCGGCCAACGTTGGGATCCGCGCCGCCAGCGGCCTGAATTGTGGAACCTCTACAACGCCCGCGTAGCCGACGGTGAAAGCCTGCGGGTGTTCCCGCTCTCCAATTGGACCGAGCTGGATATCTGGCGCTACATCCGCCGCGAAGGCATTCCCGTGGTGCCGCTGTACTTCGCCGCCGAGCGGCCGGTGGTGCGTCGCGGCGGCACGTGGATCATGGTGGACGACGAGCGCCTGCCGCTGCTTCCGGGCGAGACGCCTGAAATGCGCCGCGTGCGGTTCCGCACTCTGGGCTGCTATCCGCTGACCGGCGCGATCGAATCGGACGCCGCCGATCTGGACGCAGTGATTGCAGAGATGGAGACCAGCCACGCGTCGGAACGCGCCGGGCGTCTGATCGATCATGTCGATGGCGATTCGATGGAAAAGAAGAAGCGCGAGGGCTATTTCTGATGGACCTGCAGATCATGGCGTGTGGCAGCGTGGATGCCGGCAAGAGCACGCTGATTGGCAGGCTGCTGCACGAGGCCGGGCGCGTGACCGACGACGAGCGCCAGGCGCTGCTGGCGGCCAGCGCGCGGCAACATCCCACAGGCGATATCGACTACTCGCTGCTGCTGGATGGCCTGGAGGCGGAGCGCGAACAGGGCATCACCATCGACGTCGCCTGGCGTCACCTGGAAACGCCCACCCGCCGCCTGCTGATCGCCGATTGTCCGGGCCACGTGCAGTACACCCGCAACATGGCCACCGGTGCATCCAACGCCGATGCCGCCCTCATCGTGGTGGACGCGGCCCTGGGCCTGCAACCGCAGACATTCCGCCACGCCGCCATCGCGGCGCTGATGGGCGTGCCGCAGGTTGTGCTGGTGGTGAACAAGCTGGACCGCGTCAGTGATCCGCGGCAGGTGTTCCAGACGCTGTCCGCACAGCTGCTGGCCCACGCTGAACGGCTGGAACTGGGGTCGGTCCACGCCGTGCCGGTCTCGGCCCTGGAGGGGGACAACACGGTCCAGCGCAGCGATCGCTGGCAGTGGTACGGCGGACCCGCCCTGCTGGAGCTGCTGCTGGCGATGGAGCCGGCGGCCGCCGGCACGGGACACATGCGCCTGCCGGTGCAGAACGTGCTGCGGGACGCAGTCGGCGGGCGCTGGTTCACCGGCACCCTGCATGCCGGCGCACTGCGGGTGGGCGACACGGTACAGGCCGTGCCGTCCGGGCTGCAGTCCAGCATCCGGGGGCTGCGCGTCGCCGGTATCGAGCGTGCCAGCGCCGCTGCGGGCACCGCGGTGGCGATCCAGCTGGCCGATGAACTCGACATCTCGCGCGGCGACCTCCTCGCTCGACCGGGCGAAGCCCCGGACGTCAGCGACCAGTTTGTGGCCGATGTGGTGTGGTTCGGCGAACAGCCGCTGCTGCCCGGGCGTCGCTACCGGTTCAAGCTGGCCTGCGGCAGCACCGGCACGGTGGTCAGCGCGCTGCGCCACCGGCTGGATCCAGAAACGCTGCAGCCACTGGCTGCCAAGCGACTGGAGATGAATGAGATCGGCCAGGTGGCCCTGGCCATCGATGCCCCCGTTCCGTTCGCGCCGTACCGCCACGACCGGGTGCTGGGCGGCTTCCTGTTGATCGACCCTGCCACCCTGGCCACGGTTGGTGCCGGCATGATCCGCCACGGCCTGCGGCGGGCGGACAACCTCCACTGGCAGGCGTTCGATGTGGATCGCAGGGTGCGCGCGGGCCAGAAGGGCCAGCGCCCGCTGTGCGTCTGGTTCACCGGGCTGTCCGGGGCCGGCAAATCGACCATCGCCAACCTGGTGGAGCGCGGCCTGGCGCAGCGCGGTCTGCACACCTTCCTGCTGGATGGCGACAACCTGCGCCATGGTCTCAACCGCGACCTCGGCTTTACCGACGAGGATCGCGTGGAAAACCTGCGCCGGGTGGGCGAAGTGGCCAGGCTGATGACGGATGCCGGGCTGATTGTGCTGGCAAGCTTCATCGCTCCGTTCCGGGCCGAGCGGGCATCGGCGCGGGCGCTGTTCCCCGACGGCGAATTCATCGAGGTATTCGTGGACACGCCGCTGGCCGAAGCCGAGCGCCGCGATGTGAAGGGCCTGTACGCCAAGGCCCGCAGCGGCCAGCTACCCAACTTCACCGGTGTTGACTCGCCCTATGAGCCGCCGGAAGCCGCGGAACTGGTCCTGGATACCACCCGGCACACTGCCCAGGCCCTCGCCGACAGCGTCATTGCCGCCGTGCTGCAACGCCAGGACAGTGCGATGCCTGTTGCGAATGTAAACAGTTCTCAATAACATTCGCCAGCCATTCCGGCGATGCCCTTGGGAGCTTGCATGCGATCCATTCCGCTCATTCTTGCCGCACTGCTGGCTGCGGCCGCTCCGCTGCATGCCGAACCTTTCGAGGTCAAACACGCCCAGGGCGTAACCACGGTGGCCGAAGCGCCGGCGCGCACGGTGGTGTTCGACCTGGCGGCGCTGGATAACCTGCACGCGCTGGGCGTGGAGGCGATGGCGGTGCCGGATGCCAATTTCACCGGAGAGCTGGCCCATTACGCGGATGCGCGCTACGCCAAGGTCGGCACGCTGTTCGAGCCCGACCTGGAGGCGGTGCGTGCCCTGGCGCCGGACCTGATCATCGTGGGCGACCGTTCGGCGCCAGCGTACGAGGCGCTGGCGGAGATCGCGCCGACACTGGACCTGACCCCTTCCACCGACAATTTCTTCGGCGATGTGGTCGCGGGGATCGAATCGCTGGGCCGGGTGTACGACCGCGAGGCGCGGGCGGCCACACTCGCCGCCGGGCTGCGGGAATTGCGTGAGCAGGTGATGGCGCGGGCGCAGGGCCAGCAGGGGGTGGTGCTGTTTGCCCTCAACGGCAATGCAGCGCCCCACGTGCCGGGCGCCCGCTTCGGCACGCCGCTGGATGTGCTGGGCCTGGCCTCCACCCTGCCCGCGTTGGAAACCCCGTGGGTGCGGACGGCGGACACCCGCAGCGCGCGGCCCAAACCCGGCAGCCCGGAGGCCGAGGCAGCCCGCGCCGCCCAGGCACAGGCGCTGGCCGACGCAATGGCCGCCGATCCACACTGGCTGATCGTGCTCGACCGCGGCCCGGCCACCGGCGGCGGCGATGCCACCGACCTGTCGCAGATCGAAGCGGTGACGGCGACCTCCGCCTGGCAGGCCGGCAGGGTATTCCGGCTGGATCCGGCCGGCTGGTATCTGTCCGCCGGCAGCCACACGGTGCTCAGGCAGACGCTGGAGCAGTTCCTGCAGGCGCTCGAAGGCGCCCGCTGAGAGCCCTCGTTCAGGGACGCCAGTTGGCGTTGTTTTCCCAGAACTCCACCGCGCGGCGATACGCCTCGCGGTCCAGCGGCACGCCGGAGCCGCCCTCTTCCACCCCGAGCGCGTTACGCATCATGGTGATCGGGGCCATGGGAATTTCCTCAGGCGCGGCGGTGTAGAGACACCCCACCACGCCCCACTCGCCGTCGATGGCCGAGCCTTCGATCTCCAGCTGCTTCGCGCTGTACAGGATCACCACCAGGTATTCGGCCACCGGCGGCTCAACCCCTTCAAACCAGCGCACCAGCACCGGCAGCTCCGCCTTGGAGCGGGCTTCATAGGCCGAACGCAGCATGTGCCGGTTGCCGTCATCGATGGGCACGGTGAGACAGCGGGTGCTGGTCCAGTTGCGATGCACGTGCAGCTTGCAGAACGGCGCGTAGCCGTCGAGCACCTTGAGCGGCGGGTGCGCATTGAGGTGCCGCTCGAACTGCTCCGGGCTGCAGTCCTGGATGGTGTTGGCGCGGGCCCGGGTGGGAAACAGCCGGGTGCGGGCGAAGGGAGTCAGGATGATGGACATGGGCAGTTGGAATGATCAGGACGCGTGGGCCAGCGCGTGGTCGATGGCGGCCCGGATGGCGGCGATCTGCGCGGCATTGCATTGTTCGGGGGTGGCGGTGGCGCTGTCCGGATAGACCTCGGTGGTGGTGACGAAGGCCGCATCGGTGAGCGAGGCGCACAGACCCAGCTTCTTGACCGGATAGTTGATCACCCCGTGACCGACCACCGGTGATCCGATGATCTCGCCATTGCCATCTGCCGGCGCGATATGGGTCACCGCTTCGACCGCCGCAATCACCGCCTGCTGGAATTCAGGCTGCGGGTTCTCGCTGTCACCGACCAGATAGAACCCATCGGGAATGCTGCCCGGCTCGAACGGCGCGCCGTGGCGGGCGGCCAGCGCCGGGCGGAACTCGGACTCATCGGTGTCGGTGGTTTCGTGCAGGTCGATGTGCATCAGCACCTTGCCCTGCAGCGGTTCGGCCAGGCCCATCAGCGCGGCGGATTCGGGCGCTGGACTGTCGGGCATGAACGAACGGTTGGGATCCACCGCCGCCGGGTTCCAGCGCTGGAAATGCTCATAGCCCCAGGGGCTCACGCAGGGCACCACCAGCAGGTTAGCCTTGCCGGCCCAGTCGCTGGCGTGCGCGGCGGCGAACTGAAGCGCGCCCTGCACGCCGCTGGTTTCATAGCCGTGCACGCCGCCGGTCACCAGCATCACCGGCAGCCGCTCGTCCCAGCCGCGGCTGCGCAGGGCGATCAGCGGGTAGCGCCGGCCGTCGTAGTCGAGGGCGCCGTATTCACGGACGTCCCACTCGGCACCGAGCGATTCGATCGTCTGCACCACATCGTCGTGATGGCTGCGCTGGCGCTGCTGCCGCGCCCGCCACTGGGCGCGCTCGGCCTCGCCCCACGGCTGGCCGGGGACGCCAATCGGATGGAAACGCTCTGTCATCGGACACCTCGGGGCAGGTTTGAAAACGGACCGGACTGTAACACCCGGCCGTGCGTGACCCTGCCGTTCGGGCAGCCCGAAACATCCATGCATCCATCTCGATAAAGAGATACGATTCATCTCGAATCCATGCGCCAGGCACGTAATGATCCCGATCAGCTTCGAGTTCTACCCACCCAAGAACGAAGACCAGCAGGCCCAGCTTGGCCGCACGGTGCGCCGTCTGGCTGCCCATGGGCCCGAGTACGTGTCATGCACGTTCGGCGCCGGCGGATCCACCCTGCGCTACACGCCGGAGACGGTGCGCAGCCTGCATCAGAAGTACGGCATGGACGCGGCCCCGCACCTGTCATGCGTGGGCGGCACCCGAGAGGAAATCCGCGACCTGCTGCGCCTGTACCGGGCGATCGGCTGCCGCCGCCTGGTGGCCCTGCGCGGCGACCTGCCCTCCGGCATGGGCGGGATCGGTGAGCTGCGCTATGCCTCGGAACTGGTGGAGTTCATCCGCGAGATCGCGGGCGATCACTTCCATATTGAAGTGGGCTGCTATCCGGAGACCCATCCCGAAGCGGAAGACGCACTGGTCGACCTGCACCATTTCAAGTCCAAGGTGGATGCCGGGGCGGATGCGGCCATCACCCAGTACTTCTACAACGCCGATGCCTATTTCCACTTCGTGGATGCCGCACGCGGTATCGGGGTGGATGTGCCGATCATCCCCGGGATCATGCCGATCTCGAACTTCTCCCAGCTGCGGCGCTTCTCGCAGTCATGCGGCGCCGAGATCCCCCGCTGGATCACCCGCCGCATGCTGGCCTACGCCGACGATGCCGCGTCGATCCGCGATTTCGGCGCCGACGTGGTGGCGGCGCTGTGCCAGCGGCTGATCGATGGCGGTGCCCCGGGCCTGCACTTCTACACCCTCAACCTGGCCAAACCCACCCAGACCGTACTCAGTCGCCTCGGCCACCCCAAGGTGTAGGAGCGCGCCATGCGCGCGAAGCCGCGTGACGATAGGTTTGCGGGGCTGCCCCCAGCTTTCCGGCGCAGCACGCTGACGGTACTCTGCCCAGATGATCCGGGTCTGTCTTCCAGCGCTGCTCCTGCTCTCGGTCGCCGCGCTGGCGCTGCCGCAGCGCGCGCAGGCGCAGGCGCAGATCAACCGCTGCACCGCGCCTGACGGGACTTCGATCTATACCGATCGAGACTGCCGCCAGGTGGGCGCGGTTGAGCGGCTGCCGCGCGATCGCGCCGCCACCAGCCAGAACCGCTACCGCGGCTGCCCACGCAGCATCCACCAGCTCATCCAGGAACTGACCGCGGCCATCGACGCCCGCGATGTGAACCGCCTGGCCGGCGTGTATCACTGGCCAGGCACTTCCAGCCGTGGCGGCCACGGGCTGATGGACCAGCTGGACCGGATTGTCCGCAACCCGGTCGTGGATATCGTTGCCGTGCGCGCCGCCAGACCCGTGGTGGCCGCGAGCCAGCCCGGCATCAGCGCCACCTTCGCCAGCACCCTGCAGGTACGCGCCGCCGCGCCCGCCCCGGCCGTTCGCGCGCCGCCCGTGGCGCTGCGCGTGCACCAGATGGCAGGCGACAGTTCCGCCCCACTGCGTACCACCTTCACCCTGCGCCAGCACCTCGACTGCTGGTGGGTCTCCCTGTAGGAGCGGGGGGGGGGGGGGGGGGGGGGGGGGGGGGGGGGGGGGGGGGGGGGGGGGGGGGGGGGGGGGGGGGGGGGGGGGGGGGGGGGGGGGGGGGGGGGGGGGGGGGGGGGGGGGGGGGGGG
>NZ_JBCLVE010000009.1:0-240914 GCF_039548515.1 Luteimonas qiangzhengi
CCCCCCCCCCCCCCCCCCCCCCCCCCCCCCCCCCCCCCCCCCCCCCCCCCCCCCCCCCCCCCCCCCCCCCCCCCCCCCCCCCCCCCCCCCCCCCCCCCCCCCCCCCCCCCCCCCCCCGCTCCTACAACGGAGGATGGAATTTTGGAACCTGATTTCTGGCATGAGCGCTGGCAGGAGGGACGGATCGGCTTCCACCAGGATCGGCCGCTGCCGCTGCTGTGCAAGCACTGGCCCACGCTGAACCTGGCAACGGGCAGCCGGGTATTCGTGCCGCTGTGCGGCAAGTCGGTGGACATGGCCTGGCTGGCCAAACGCGGACACCGGGTGCTGGGCGTGGAGCTGTCGGAAGTGGCGGTACGGCAATTCTTCGACGAATGCGGGCTGGTGCCTGCAACGCACGAAAGCCGGTTCGGGATGCACTACAGCGCCGGTCCGTTTGAGCTGATCTGCGGCGACGCGTTCGCGCTGGATGAGGGCGCGCTGGCCGACTGCGCTGCGGTGTACGACCGCGCCGCCCTGATCGCCCTGCCGCCGGAGATGCGTGCGCGTTATGCCGATACGCTCTGGCGCCGCCTGCCAGCCGGCTGCGACGGGCTGCTTATCACCCTGGAATACCCGCAGGAGCAGAAAAACGGCCCGCCGTTTTCAGTGATCGAAGCCGAAGTCCGACAGCTGCTGGAGCCGGAATGGGATGTCTCCGTGCTTGAGCGGCGCGACATCCTCGCCAACGAGGACCGCTTCCGCGAGGCCGGCGTCACCGCCCTCAACACCACCGTCTACCGCACCCGCCGCCGCTGACGACCGGCGTCATGGCCGCCGTTGTCCCGCCACTGCCACACGCCCGGAATCACTGCCGCACGCCCGGAACCATGTAGGAGCGCGCCATGCGCGCGAAACCGCGTGACATTTGGCGCCTCGGTGGGGCTTCGGTCACCGCGATGGGTCCGACGCCATTTCGCGATCTCTGGATTCACGCGGTTTCGCGCGCATGGCGCGCTCCTACAGGCAACCCGGCATCCGGGTCGCCGCGCTGGGTAATCAGCCGTGCTCGGGCTCCTGGCCCATGCGCTTCTGCTGGTAGTTCTGCATGCCCACCATTTCGATCAGGCGCAGCTGCTTTTCCAGCCAGTAGGTGTGGTCTTCCTCGGTGTCGGCCTGCTGCTTGACCAGCATTTCGCGTGTCACGTAATCGCCGTGCTTCTCGCACAGGGCAATGCCCTTGGCGAGGTTCTCGCGCACGCTGTATTCCAGGTCCAGATCCTTGCGCAGCATTTCCGTGAGGGTCTTGCCGGGCTCGATCGGATCCGGGCGCATGTCCGGCTCGCCTTCCAGGAACAGGATCCGGCGCAGGATCGCATCCGCATGCTCGGTTTCCTCTTCCATCTCGTGGTTGATGCGCTCGTAGATCTCGTACAGCCCCAGATCCTCGTAGCGGCGCGAATGCAGGAAATACTGGTCGCGTGCCGCAAGCTCCCCGCGCAGCAGGAAGTTCAGGTAATCAACGATTTCGGCATTTCCCTTCATCGCGAAGGCTCCATCAGAAACGGGGGACCGGACCAGTATGCCGGTCCTGCGCATTCCATGCCGGGATGAGAACGACTGCCTTTCCCATTCCCGTTTCCGCCCTTCAGCCGGCCATCACCCCTACGATCACCGCGTTGGCGATGTCGATGAAGAAGCCGCACACCAGCGGCACGATCACGAACGCCCGCGGCGCGGCGCCGTACTCGCGGCTGACCGCGGTCATATTGGCCATGGCGGTCGCGGTGGAGCCCAGCGCGATGCCGCCGAAGGCCGAGCTGACCACCGCCGCCTCGTAGTCACCGCCCATCGCCTTGAACACCACCAGCACCGAGAACAGCACCACCAGGGTGATCTGCACCAGCATCGCCACCGTCATGAAACCAAGCAGCGGCTCGAGCACCCACAGCTGCAGGCCCATCAGTGCCATCACCAGGAACAGGCCCAGGCTGATGTCGGAGATCAGCGCAATGCCCGGCTGCATCGTTTCCAGCTTCCACATGCGCCGTCCGTTGGGGGCCAACAGGTCACCCAGCAGCCGCAGCAGGATGCCGGCCAGGAGCGCGCCGACAAAGCCCGGTAGCAGCAGCCCGGCCTCGCTGATCAGGTGGCTGACGCCGTGGCCGAGCATCAACGCGATGTTGAGCCAGAACAGCGCCAGCAGTACGCCGGCGTAATCCAGGGTGGCGCGGGATTCATCGCCGTAGAGCGTGCCGACCTCCAGCTCCGCATCGGCCGAGGGCATCACCGGATGACGCTTGATCAGCCAGCCGGCGATCGGCCCGCCGACCACGCAGGCGGCAATCATGCCGACCATGTTGGAAGCCAGTCCGATCTCGCCGGCGTTGGCAATGCCGAGCTCTTCAACAAAGTGCGGGGTCCAGGCAACGGTGGTGCCCACCCCGCCGGTGAGCGAGACCGAACCCACCATCAGCCCGGCCCGCAGGTCCATGCCGAACAGTCCCGCCAGCCCCATGCCCACCAGGTTCTGGAACACGATGTAGAAGCCGGCCAGCGCCAGCAGTACCACCAGCTTCCAGCCGCCCTTGCGCAGCGAGGCGACGTTGGAGTTCAGCCCGAGCGCGGCGAAGAAGTACAGCAGGAACATGTCGCGCGCACCAAGCTCGAAGTCCACCTCCATGCCCATGCCGTAGTACAGCGCGCACACCACCGCCGCACACAGCACGCCGCCAACCACCGGCTCGGGAATGCTGTAGCGGCGCAGGGTGGCAACGCGGGCGGACAGGCCCTTGCCGACGAACAGCAGCAGGATCGCCAGGGTCACGCTGGGCAGGGCTTCGATGGTGGTGAGCTGCGGCAGTGCGTCGATGCCTGGCAGGCGGGTGATGGCGGTTTCGATCATGTCCCAACTTTACTGCAGGCCCTGTAAGGTGCGCGCTGTCCTCCAGCCGGTCCGCTCCATGCGCAAATGGTTGCCGCGAATCGCCGTCCTGTTGATTGCCCTGGTGCTGCTGGCATCGCTGGCAGTGTGGCTGACGCTGCGCGCCAGCCTGCCTGCGCTGGAAGGTCGGCACGCCCTGTCCGGCTTGACCGCGCCGGCGCAGGTGCAGCGCGATGCGCTGGGCGTCGTGACCATCGATGCTTTCAACGCCGTCGATGCAGCGCGCGCGCTTGGCTATGTACACGCGCAGGAGCGCTGGTTCGAGATGGACCTGCTGCGGCGCAGCTCGGCCGGCGAGCTGTCGGCGCTGTTCGGCCCGCTCGCAGTGGATGCGGACCGCAAGGCGCGGCGCCACCGGCTGCGGGCGCGGATCGAAGCGGATCTGCAGGCCATCGCCGGAGAGCACATGCCCCAGCTGCAGGCCTATGCGGAAGGTGCCAACGCCGGCCTGTCCGACCTCGGCACGCGGCCATGGCCCTACCTGCTGCTGCGCCAGCAGCCGGAACCGTGGACCCCGGTGGATTCGATCCTGGCCGGCTACGCGATGTACTTCGACCTGCAGGGGGGCACCAACCGCCGGGAGCTGCTGTGGTGGAAGATGGCTCCGCATCTGCCCCCGGCGCTGCGGCAACTGCTGGCGCACGAGGGCAGCGAATGGGACGCGCCGCTGATGGGCCGGGCCCGCGGCAACGCAGTGCTGCCTGGTCCGGGGGAAGTAGACCTGCGCAGGCTGCCGGTGCCGGAGACGGATGCCCCTGCCGCCCTGTCCGACCGCGGCACGCCGGGCAGCAACAACTTCGCCGTGGGCGGCGCGCTGACTGCCGATGGGCGCGCCATCGTTGCCGACGACATGCACCTTGGCCTGGGCGCGCCCAACCTCTGGTTCCGCGCACGGCTGCGCTGGGCGGATGACGCGGCAACGGGTGGGCGGGTGGATGTGTCCGGCTTCACCCTGCCCGGCCTGCCAGCAGTGATCGTGGGCAGCAATGGCCACGTGGCCTGGGGCTTCACCAACAGCTATGGGGATTACATGGACTGGCGGCTGGACAGCCCGTGCGCCAATGGGGAGCGCCTCGACGGCTGCGAAGCGATCACGCGACATCTGGAAACCATCAGCGTCTCGGGCGGCGACGATGTCACGCTGGAGGTGCGTGAAACAGCGTGGGGCCCGGTGATGGAGACGCTGGATGACGGCCGCTTGCTCAGCCTTCGCTGGGTTGCGCACCTGACCGGTGCCATCAACCTCGGCCTGGTGGACCTTGCCGTCGCCGGTGACCTGGACGAAGCGCTGGCTGTGGCCGACCGCATCGCCGTTCCCACCCAGAACCTGGTGATCGGTGATCGCACTGGCCGAATTGCGTGGCGCCTGCTGGGGCCGCTGCCGGTGCGTGATGACGGGTGCGCGCAGCGGTTGTCGATTGAGCCAACAGTGTCAGGCAGCGATGCGGGACGGAACGGTCAGGCGGCTTGTGCGGCCTGGACCATCGCCACCGATCGCTCACCCACGATTGTGGATCCAACGGACCACCGCCTGTGGACTGCCAATGCGAGGGTGGTGGATGGGGAGGCGCTGGGCCTGGTGGGTGACGGCGGCTACGCCTTTGGCGCGCGCCAGAAGCAGATCCGCGACCTGCTACTGGCCAGCGAAACGTTCACCGAGCAGGACCTGCTGGCAATCCAGCTGGATACACGGGCCATGGCGCTCCACCGCTGGTGGCGCCTGCTGGACGGTCTGCCGCCGCACGATGATGCGCCCGCGCTGCTGGAACTGGCCACCGCGGCTTCGGACTGGAACGCGCGTGCGGACATTGATTCGGTCAGCTACCG
Source organism: Luteimonas qiangzhengi (assembly GCF_039548515.1). Taxonomy (NCBI): domain Bacteria; kingdom Pseudomonadati; phylum Pseudomonadota; class Gammaproteobacteria; order Lysobacterales; family Lysobacteraceae; genus Luteimonas; species Luteimonas qiangzhengi. Next base: position 4,751 of record NZ_JBCLVE010000009.1, read on the forward strand.
GATCGTCCGCGCGTGGCGCCTGGCGGTACACGCGCGCATTGCCGATGCGCTGACCGCCCCCGCCCGGGTGGCGCTGGGCGAGGACTTCAGCATGCCCGACCTGCCGCAGTTGGAAGGCATCGTCTGGCCGCTGGTGACCGAGCGGCCGGCGCACTTGCTGTCCCCCCGCTTCGTCAGCTGGCACGCGCTGTTCGAAGACGCCGCGCGCGAGGTTCGGGACGGACTGACGGTCCAGGGTCCGCTGGACAGGCGCAGTTGGGGCGAGCGCAATACCGCGCGCATCTGTCATCCGATGGCAGCAGCGGTCCCGCTGATCGGTCGGCGGATGCTGTGCATGCCCGCGGAACCGCTGCCCGGCGACGGCATGATGCCGAGGGTGCAGGGAGCTTCGTTTGGTGCGTCGCAGCGGATGGTCGTGTCACCCGGCCACGAAGAGGACGGCATTGCCCATATGCCCGGCGGCCAGAGCGGCCACCCGCTATCACCGTTCTGGGGCGCCGGCCACGACGACTGGGTCCACGGCCGCCCCACCCCCTTCCTCCCCGGCCCCGCCGAATACACCCTCACCCTGCACCCCTGACGCCCCCACGCGGCCGATCCTGTAGGAGCGCGCCATGCGCGCGAAGCCGCGTGAATTCTGGCGCACGGAGTGGCTTCGGTAACCACGTCGCATCCGAAGCCTCACTGCAACGCCAAGTGTCACGCGGCTTCGCGCGCATGGCGCGCTCCTACAGGGGGAGTCTCGGGTGGTCGGGGTGACGGTTTACAGGAGGCGTTCGATCAGGGCCTGGTAGAGGTCCGGAAGGACTTCCAGGTCGGCGACGAGGATGTTCTCGTCGACCTGGTGGATGCTGGCGTTGGCGGGCCCGATTTCGATGCACTGCGCGCCCAGCGGGGCGATGAAGCGGGCGTCGGAGGTGCCGCCGCCGGTGCTTTCTTCGGGTGGCGCACCGGCGAATTCCGTCAGCACCTCACGTGCGGTGGCGCGCAGCCGGCCTTCCGGGGTGAAAAACGGCTCGCCGCTGCGGTGCCAACGCAGCTGATGGTCCAGCTCGTGACCCGCCAGCAGCGCTTCGACTTCCGCCTCCAGCCGGGGCGCATCCCAATGCGGGTTGTAGCGCAGGTTGAACGTGGCCTTCAGTTCACCGGGAATGACGTTGTCCGCACCGGTGCCGGCGTGCACGTCGCTGATCTGCAGGCTGGTGGGCGGAAAGGTTTCGTAGCCTTCGTCCCACTGGCGCGTGGCCAACTCGGTCAGCGCCGGGGCGACCTGGTGGATGGGATTGCGTGCCTTGTCCGGATACGCCACGTGACCCTGCACGCCGCGCACGGCCAGGTAACCGGTCAGCGAGCCGCGCCGGCCCACCCGCATCAGGTCGCCCAGCTTCTCCTGCGATGAAGGCTCACCGGTGATGCACCAGTCGATGCGCTGGCCGCGCTCGCGGAGCGTCTCCGCCACGTGGCGCACGCCGTCTATGGCCTCGCCCTCCTCGTCCGAAGTGAGCAGCAGGGCCAGGGTGCCCTTGTGGTCGGGGTAGGCGGCGACAAAGCGCTCGGCTGCGACCACGAACGCGGCCACGCCGCTCTTCATGTCGGCGGTACCGCGGCCGTAGAGCACGCCGTTACGGATTTCCGGCTGGAACGGATCGCTGCTCCAAGCTTCGATCGGTCCGGGCGGCACCACGTCGGTGTGGCCCAGCAGCACGAGCACCGGGCCTTCGCCGCTGCCGTGGGTGGCCCAGAGGTTGTCGACTTCGCCGTAGCGCAGGTGTTCGCAGCTGAAACCGGCGCGCTTCAGACGCTGTGCGATGAGGGGCTGGCACCCCGCATCATCCGGCGTGACCGAAGGACGGGAGATCAGGTCTTTCAGCAGCTCGAGCACGTCGGACATATCGATTGTTCCAATGTAGAAGCGCGCCATGCGCGCGAAGCCGCGTGACACCCGTCACCAGCAGATAGCCGCCACCACAAGGGTCCGGTGGGCAATGCGGTGCGCAACCCATTCGGGCCACGACGCTGTTCACGCGGCTTCGCGCGCATGGCGCGCTCCTACAGGTGGGCTGCCGGTTTCTGGGAGGGCAGCACGCTGTGCACCGGGATCAGGTGATGTTGAAGCGGTCCTTGAAGCCGTTGTCGGAGAAGCGCTGGGTGACCTTGCCGTCGTCGGTGACTACCACCGGGCGGCGGATCAGCTGCGGATATTCGCGCAGCAGCAGCTTCCACTCGGCATCGCTGGAGGCGCCCTTGCGATTGTCGGGCAGCTCGCGCCAGGTGGTGGATGACTTGTTGATCATGGCCTCGAAGCCGCCAAGTTGTCCGGCCCAGTCCACCAACACTTCGGGAGCGGGCTTGTTCTCGCGGTAGTCGATGAATTCGTGTTCGACGCCGAAGCGCTCCAGCCACTTGCGAGCCTTGCGGCAGGTGTCGCAGTTCTTCAATCCGTAAATCGTTGTCACGGGTTCCTCCAGCAGTTCGATGCCCCATTGTAAGAGCGCCCATGCGTGCCAGGCCCGCCGCCCTGGGCCAAACTATGCCCATGGCCACTTCCCTCAAGCTGTACCAGCGTCTGGTCAAAGCTGATCGTTCGAACCAGGGCCCGGAGCAGCAGACGGCCACCGCCCGCAACGGCCTGCGTCAGGTCGCCGCCAGCACGCTGCAGGCCATCGGCGACCAGGTGGTGAATGCAAAGACCGTGCTGCCGTGGCTGTTCGCCTCGCTGGGCGTGCCCGCGGTGCTGATCGGGCTGCTGGTGCCGATCCGCGAATCGGGGTCGATGCTCCCGCAGGCCGCGCTGACACCATGGATCAAGCGGCTGCGGCCGCGGCGCTCGGCCTGGATCGCCGGCGCCGTCGGCCAGGCGGTCGCGACCGCGCTGATGGCGTTCGCAGCGGCGGCGATGCGTGGGACCTCGGCAGGTGTGCTGATCCTGGCCGCGCTGGCCCTGTTCGCCCTGTCGCGCTCGCTCTGCTCGCTGGCCGGCAAAGACGTGATGGGCGACACCGTGCCCAAGGGCGAACGCGGCCAGATCAACGGCGTCAGCACGATGCTGTCCGGCGCGCTGGCAGTCACCCTTGGCCTGGCGATCCGCGTGCTCGGCGGCGGCGACATTTCGCCGCTGGCGCTGGCGGCGCTTCTGGGCGTGGCCGCACTGGCATGGGTGCTCGCCGCGGTGGTGTATGCAGGCGTCCGCGAGCCGGATGCCGCCGTGCCCGACACGCCCGATGACACGCGTGCGGGCTGGGTCCAGTCGTCGTGGCGGCTGCTGCGCGAGGACCAGCCGTTCCGCCGCTTCGTTATCGCCCGCACCCTGCTGCTGGTCTCCGCGCTCAGTCCACCGTTCGTGGTGGCGATGGCCGCGAGCGTGGGCGGCGTGGGGCTGGGCGGACTGGGGCCTTTTGTGATCGCACAGGGACTGGCCAGCCTGGTGGGCGGCAGGCCGTTCGGCAGGATGGCTGACCGGTCATCGCGGCAGTTGATGAGCTGGGGCGCCGGCATTGCCTCGGCAGTGCTGCTGGTGTTCCTGGCGGTGCTGGCGCTGCCCGGCATGCGCACGCAATGGTGGCTGTACCCGGCGGTGTATCTGCTGCTGGTGCTGGTGCACACGGCGGTGCGGGTGGCACGCAAAACCTATGTGGTGGACATGGCCGAGGGCGACCGCCGCACCGAGTACGTGGCCGTCGCCAATACCGCCATGGGCGCGCTGCTGCTGGTGATCGGCGGGCTGTCCGGCGCCCTGGCTGCGCTGGGGCCGGAGATTGCGCTGGGCTTCCTGGCGCTGCTGGGGCTGGCCGGCGTGCTGGTGGGGCGCAGCTTGCCGGAGGTGGGTCTCAAGCCAGGCCGCGCAGCAGCTCGTTGACCGAGGTCTTGGCGCGGGTACGGTCGTCGACCTGCTTGACGATCACCGCGCAGTAGAGGGAATGACTGCCGTCTTCGGCGGGCAGCGAACCGGCGACCACCACGCTGCCGGGCGGCACGTAGCCGTAGCTGACCTCGCCGGTCGCACGGTTGTAGATGCGGGTGCTCTGGCCCAGGAACACGCCCATGCCGATCACGCTGTTGCGGCCCACCACCACGCCTTCCACCACTTCCGAGCGCGCACCGATGAAGCAGTTGTCCTCGATGATCGTTGGCGAGGCCTGCAGCGGCTCAAGCACGCCGCCGATGCCAGCGCCGCCGGAGATGTGGCAGTGCGCGCCAATCTGCGCGCACGAGCCCACCGTGGCCCAGGTATCCACCATGGTGCCCTCGCCCACATACGCGCCGATGTTGATGAAGCTCGGCATCAGCACCACGTCGCGCCCCAGGTGGCTGCCGCGCCGGGCCACGGCGCCCGGCACCACGCGCACGCCCAGCTTGCGGAACGCGGCTTCGTCAAAGCCGGCGAACCGCGCCTCGATCTTGTCCCAGAACGGCGCAGGCCAGGATTCGACCAGCGACATCTCGTTGATGCGGAAGTACAGCAGCACGGCCTTCTTCAGCCACTCATTGACCTGCCAGCCGTGCGTGCCTTCTCCGGCGGCGCCCTCTTCCGGCTGGGCCACGCGCAGGTAGCCGGCCTCCAGGCCCACCAGGGCGTGTTCCACTGCCGGACGCACGCTGCCTTCGATCTCCTCGGGAGTCAGCGCGGTGCGCCGGTTGAAGGCGGATTCGATGGTGTGGCGGATGCCGGAGATGCTGTCTTCGGAAAAGTCGTAATGGGTCATGGGGTGATCTGAACTTCCATATGTGAGGTGAAACGGAACAGACCGACGCGTGCTTTCGCGCTCGGATCAGCCGGGATTTTCTCCATCCAAGCTGGCCAGCAGCGCTTCGCGCAGGGCCTCTCGACGGGCTTCATCCAGCGGCTGGTTCTGTTCGTCAGTGAGTTTGAACACGTCTTCCACCCGCTCGCCGAACGTGGCGATGCGGGCGTCATGCACGCGCAGACGCTGCTCGCGCAGCACGTGGGCCACATCGGCCAGCAGGCCGGGGCGGTCAGTGCAGACCAGGCTGAAAATGGTCTGGCGGCCGTCGGCGGTCTGGTCGAAGGCGATCTGCGGCACGATCCGGAAGTGGCGCAGGTGGCGCGGCTGGTTGCGCCGTGCGGGGCGCACATCCAGCGATCCGGCCAACACCGTCGCCAGCTTGCGCTCGATCGCGGCCGGCTCCAGCATGAAGCGCGGGTCGGTGGGCAACACCTGGAAGGTATCGAAGATGGTGCCGTGCGGGCCGTCCAGCGCGCGCGCCTGCTGGATCGCCAGGCCGCAGCGGTCCAGGGTGATCGCAATCGCGGTGAACAGGCCGTCGCGGTCCCGCGAATGCACGAACACTTCCAGCGCCTGCGCGCCTTCGGCCAGGCGCCGCACCTTGATCACGGTATCGCCGGGCCGGGTGCCATTGAGCGCCCGCGCCTGCCAGGCGGCCTGATCGGGACGGCCGCGCATGAACACCGTTTCCGGCATGCGTTCGAACAGCGCATCGGCGCCGTCCTCGTCGACACCGTGGGCGGCCAGCAGCTCGCGGGCGTGATCACGGGTTTCGGCGATCCGCTCCACCGCCGCCACCGGATTCTCCAGCCCGCGCCGCAACGCCAGGCGGGTGGCGGTGCGCAGGTCGGTGAGCAGCCGGTCCTTCCACGCGTTCCACATCTGTGGCGAAGTACCGGCGATGTCGGCGCAGGTGAGCAGGTACAGGTAATCGAGCCGCTCCCGATCCGCCACTTCCGTAGCGAAGGCATGGATGACCTGGGGGTCGGAAATGTCCAGCTTCTGCGCCGTGGTGGACATCAGCAGGTGACGGCGCACCAGCCATTCCACCAGCGAGGCGTCGGCTTCGCCCAGGCCATGGCCCAGGCAGAACTCGCGCGCGTCCACCGCGCCCAGTTCCGAATGGTCGCCACCGCGACCCTTGGCAATATCGTGAAACAGGCCGGCCAGCAGCAGCAATTCCGGCTTGCGCAGGTACGGCCAGACTTCATGCGCTGCATCAAAGCGCGGGTCCGGATCTTCCGCGCCGAAACCGGCAATGTTGCGCAGCACCGCCAGCGTGTGCTGGTCGACCGTATACATGTGGAACAGGTCGAACTGCATGCGGCCGGTGACCTGGGCGTATTCCGGGATCCAGGCACCCAGCACGCCCAGCCGCGACAGGCGCTCCAGCGTGCGCACCGGCGCCGGCCCGCGCAGCAGCTTCAGAAAGCGCTTGCGCAGGCTCATTTCGGCATCGCGCCAGGTGGGCAGTGCGTGCAGGGATTCGGCCAGCGCGCGCTCGGTCTGCGAATGCAGCCCGCGCACCTGCGGCAGTCCGGCCCAAACCGCGAACAGATCGAACACCCGGCCCACATCGTTGCCCGGCCAGACCTCGTCGCGGGCCGCCAGGTAACCGCGGCGGGTGGCGAACGCGTCGTCCAGTACCACCAGTTCACCCTCGCCTTCCAGGTGTTCTTCGAAGCGCTGGATCAGCCGCTCGCTGATCCGCAGCACCACCGCCGCGCTGCGGTAGAACTGCTGCATCATCTTTTCGACCAGCGCGTTATCGGCCTCTTCCACGTGCGCCAGCCGCGCCGCCAGTGCTTTCTGGTGATCGAAGCGCAGCCGCTCTTCGGCCTTGCCCGATACCAGGTGCAGACCGAAACGCAGCCGCGACAGCGTGCGCCGCTCGCGCTCCAGGGTGGCGTGTTCGTCCACCCCCAGCAGGCCCAGGGTAATCAGCTGCTCCATGCTGTGCGCATCCAGCACCCGTCGCGCCAGCCAGCGCAGGGTCTGCACATCGCGCAGGCCGCCGGGGCCGTCCTTGAGGTTGGGCTCCAGGTTGTCGGAGGTATCGCCATAGCGGGCGTGGCGCCGGCGCTGCTCGGCCAGCTTGCCGGCGTAGTACTCGGCTGGTGGCCAGGTGCGCTCGATCGAGATCGCATCGTTCAGCCGCCGCACTTCGGCCAGGTTGGCCAGCAGCGGGCGCGCTTCCTGCAGCGAGGTCTGCACGGTGATGTCGGTGGCCGCCATGCCGGTGCACTCTTCGGCACTGCGCACCGCGTGCCCGACCGGCAGGCCGGCGTCCCAGAGCAGCGCGAACAGGCGTGCCAGTTCTTCCCGGCAATCCATCGGCGAGCCATCCTCGACCAGCGCCAGCAGGTCGATATCCGATCCCGGGAACAGCTCGCCCCGTCCGTAGCCGCCCACCGCGAACAGCGCCAACGGCGCTTCGGCGGGGATGCAGCGGGCCCAGGCCTGGCGCACGTAGGCGTCCACCGCGTTGACCCGCCCGGCAAGCAGGCGGTCGATGTCTTCACCGGCGTCGAAGCGGCTGGCCAGCTCCGCATCGTGCTCGGCCAGCGCGGCGCGCGCTTCACCGGCCCAGGCGGCGTCATCCACCTGCGTGCGGCCATTCCCCGGGTTCGCAGGCACGGCGGTCATCGGCGTCAGAGGAAAGGTTCGTTGTCGTCACCGGGGATGCGGGTGAGCACATCCACCCCGTCGGCGGTCACGGCCACCATGTGCTCCCACTGCGCCGAGAGCTTGCGGTCCTTGGTCACCACCGTCCAGCCATCAGGCAGCAGCCGGGTGTGGCGCTTGCCCTCATTGATCATCGGCTCGATGGTGAAGGTCATGCCTTCCTGCAGCACCAGGCCCTCGCCCGGGTTGCCGTAGTGCAGTACCTGCGGATCGTCGTGGTACACCTTGCCGATGCCGTGGCCGCAGTATTCGCGCACCACGCTGAAACGCTCGGCCTCGGCCACCTGCTGGATGGCGTGGCCCACATCGCCCAGGGTCGCGCCCGGACGCACTGCATGGATCCCGGCGAACATCGCCTTGCGGGTGGTATCCACCAGCCGGCGCGCCATCACCGAGGGCTCGCCCACGTAATACATGCGGCTGGTGTCGCCGTGCCAGCCGTCCTTGATCACGGTGACATCGATATTGATGATGTCGCCCTCCTTGAGCACCTTCGGCCCGGGGATCCCGTGGCAGATCACGTTGTTGGCCGAGATGCAGGTCGCCTTGGGATAGCCGCGGTAGCCGATGTTGGCCGGCGTGGTGCCCTGCACGTTGACGATGTGCTCGTGGCAGATCCGGTCCAGCTCCTCGGTACTGACGCCGGGCTTCACGTGCGGCGTGATCATCTGCAGCACCTCGGCCGCCAGACGACCGGCCACGCGCATCTTCTCGATTTCTTCGGGGGTCTTGAGATTGATGGTCATCCGGACATTATCGCCGATCACGGGGGCGGGCTGGCAGAGGTACCGATGGGCCCGGGAAAGATTGCGCGATGCGCCTTTTCCGCTATAATTGCCCGCTGGATTGTTCTTTATGGACAATTCCGCCCACGCCGGGCGTCACCGGTGAATACACACCCACTGCAAACCCCCGTGCCGGGGTGCCCTCATGGGGTTCGGTCACGGAGGCAGCGGGGAGGCCCAACCCCGGAACCTTTCGCCCGTCCTGCGGGCGGACCGCCCATTCCCAACAGCCGCGGCGGCCCGGTTCCACTTCAGGAGTTCAAGCAATGCCCCAGATCACCATGCGCCAGATGCTGGAGGCCGGCGTTCACTTCGGCCACCAGACCCGCTACTGGAACCCCAAGATGGCTCCGTACATCTTTGGCGCCCGCGGCAAGATCCACATCATCAACCTTGAAAAGACCATGCCGCTGTTCAGCGACGCGATGAACTTCATCTCGTCGATTGCCCAGAAGCGCGGCATCGTGCTGTTCGTCGGCACCAAGCGCAGCGCCCGCGAAGCGATCAAGGAAGAAGCCGAGCGTTGTGGCATGCCGTTCATGACCCAGCGCTGGCTGGGCGGCACCCTGACCAACTTCGCCACCGTGAAGAAGTCGGTTGGCCGCCTGAAGGAACTGGAATCATTCGAGACCGACGGCACCTTCGAGAAGCTGGTCAAGCACGAAGTGCTGGCCCTGCGCCGCGAACGCGACAAGCTGGAAGCCTCGCTGGGGGGTATCCAGGACATGCCGCGCCTTCCGGACGCGCTGTTCGTGATCGACATCGGCCACGAAAGCATCGCCATCAGCGAAGCACGCAAGCTGGGCATCCCGGTGATCGCCGTGGTTGACACCAACTACGATCCGTCGCTGGTGGACTACGCCATCCCGGGCAACGACGACGCCATCCGCGCCGTGCAGCTGTACGGCCGCGCCGCCGCCGACGCCGTGCTGGAAGGCAAGGCCGCTGCGCCGAGCGCCGCCACCGTGCGCGAAGAGGAATTCACCGACACTGCTGCGCCGGCAAAGAAGGCCCCGAAGAAGGCGGCCGCTGCTGCTGAAGATGCACCGGCGGAAGACACCGCCAAGGAAGAGGCCGCACCGGCTGAGCAGCCCGCAAAGGCCAAGGTGGAAGCCAAGGCTGAAGCCGAAGCTGAAGCTCCCAAGGCCGAATAAGCGCCCTACTCCACTCATTTTCAGAGGACCCCCATGGAAATCACCGCATCACTGGTCAAGGAACTGCGCGAACGCACCGGCGCCGGCATGATGGAGTGCAAGAAGGCGCTCGTCGAAACCAATGGCGACATCGACGCCGCTGCCGAAGCCCTGCGCAAGTCGGGCCTGGCCGCTGCTGACAAGAAGGCCAGCCGCGTTGCTGCCGAAGGCCGCATCGCCACCGCCCAGGAGGGCGGCAAGGCTGCGCTGGTCGAGATCAACTGCGAAACCGACTTCGTGGCCAAGGACGAGAGCTTCCTCGCTTTCGCCGATACCGTGGCCCAGGCCGCGCTGTCGGTCGAGGGCAACGACATCGAAGCCCTGAAGGACGTCAAGCTGGCTTCGGGCGAGACCGTTGAAGAGGCCCGTGCCGCACTGGTCGCCAAGATCGGCGAGAACATCCAGGTGCGTCGCATCTCCCGCGTGGAGAGCAGCAACAACGTGGCCACCTATGTGCACGGCGGCCGCATCGGCGTCGTGGTCGAAGTCCAGGGCGGCGATGCCGAGCTGGCCCGCGGCCTGGCCATGCACGTTGCTGCGATGAACCCTCCGCACAACAAGGCTGCCGACGTTCCGGCCGCCTTCGTTGAGAAGGAGAAGGAAATCGAAATGGCCAAGATGTCCGAGAAGGACCGCTCCAAGCCGGCCGAAATCCTTGAAAAGATCATCAGCGGCAAGATCAACAAGATCGTCAACGAAGTCACCCTGTACGGCCAGCCGTACGTGCTGGACACCAACGTGACCGTCGAGAAGGCGCTCAAGGCCGCTGGCGCAGACGTGATCGGCTTCCAGCGTCTGGAAGTTGGCGAAGGCATCGAAAAGGTGGTGGAAGACTACGCCGCCGAAGTGATGAAGCAGGCCGGCCTGGCGTAAGCCCGGTCAGTCAAGCTGCAACAGGAAAGGCCGCGGAGCGATCCGCGGTCTTTTTCTTTGCGTCGAAGAAAAAGGCCGCCGGTCGGAACCGGCGGCCAACACCCACGGAGAGATCCGGGCCATGCCCGGCCTTGGGAATCAGAAGTCGTATCGCACCGCGAAGCGGACGCTGCGCGGAGCCGCGTAGCTGACCACCCGCCCGGCATGGGCATAGGGACCACCCGGCCCGCCGTTTTCACCGTATTCAATCCGGTTCTGGGCAACCTGCCGGTCGAACACGTTGAACACGTCCATTGAAAACACCAGCGCGTTGTCGGCAAAAGCCGGGGCGTAAGCGACGCCAAGGTCAACCTTGTTCGCCCACGGCAGCCTGCCCTGGCTGCCGCGCGGCGTGGGCTCGCCATTGCAATAGAAGTAATACGGACCGCCGTACGCCCAGTTGGTGTTGAAATCCTCGTTCTCGGGCGTCTGCGGGTAGTAGCCCATGCAGTTGCGCGGCCGCCCGGAGTTGAGGGTCGCGGTGGCCGAGACGCGCCATTGCGGGTTCAGCTGGTAGAAGCCGTACGCCTTGAGATAGTGGCGCCGGTCGTTGGGCAGGTAGCCATAGGCGTTATCCATCAGTTCGGGATGGTCCCAGTCCTGGGTCTGGGACACGTCCTGCTGGCCGATGTCCGACTTCAGCTGGCCTTCCGCGTTGCCGTAGTTGCGCGAGATCGTGTAGTCCAGCCGTCCGTACCAGGTACCGTCGAACGGCCGCTCCAGGAACACATCGATCCCTTTGTATTTGCGCTTGAGCGCGGGGAACCCCAGCTCCTCGGCGTTCAGCGCGACTTCGACCAGCTGCCCGGTGCCGTCGTCGAGCATGAAGGTATTGCCCTGACCCGGATTGAACAGGCGACAGTTCGCCAGCTCGTTGCCCAGCTGGTCGGCCATGTCCTCCGTCATGCCCTGCCCGATCGCCCAGTTGTAGGCCGGCCGGTAATCGCACATGTCATCGATGGCGGCCTTGAGATCGCGATGCACGAAACGGGCACCGACGTTGATCGTATCGGTGAGCTGCTTCTCGAAGCCCAGGACGAACTCGTCCTGGTAATGCGACTTCAGATTCCGGGCGGCAACCGAATCCGGGTGCGGCGCCTGGCCGTACTCGCGATTGGCCGAGTACGGGCCATCACCCAGCGGGGTCAGGCCGATCGGCTCACCGGTAGCCGGGTCGATATCGGTGAAGGCGAAATACTCATTGGTGTAGAGCGACGCCGCGGCGCCACGCAGGGCGACGTTGTTGGGCATCGCCAGGTGGTAGCGCCCGGCGTTAGCGAACACCTTGAACGTCGAGTCGCCGAACACGTCCCAGCTGGCCCCCAGGCGCGGCGCCCACTGGTCAGACTGCTCCACATACACAATGCCGTCGCCGTTGAAGTTCTTGAAGCTTTCGTTGCGCAGTCCCAGGGTCAACAGCCAGTTGTCGCTCACCTGCCACCTGTCCTCCAGGTAATAGGCGGCCTGCTCCACGGAGAACGTGCCGCCGTTGGCATATGTGTACTGGGAGACATAGTCGCCGTTGCCACCGGGACAGACCGCGCCACCGCCACCGGGAATGGTGCCCACGTCATCGGCGCAGCGGTTGTAGATCCAGCGGTAGCCCGGGCCCGACGTCACCTGGCCGGCACGCGAGGTTGAATCCTGCCGGTCATAGCCGAGGCGGAGCGAGTGGCTGCCCACCCGCCACTCCACGTCCAGCCGCCCGCCGTCGGTTTCGTCATACGCATCGGGGAAGTCCAGCTGGGAGTAGGTGCCGCGCTGCACCGGATTGGCGACCGGGCGGCTGTCGCTGACATAGACCACCGAGGGGTCATACCCGAACGGATCCGCAATATGCTCCTGTTCCTGGCGGCCATAGAGCGCGGTAAGGGTCAGGTTGTCGGTGAGGTAGCCGGTGTAGCGGCCGATGTAGAGCTCACCGCCGTCCTCGTAGTAATAACCTCCCGTCTTGCCACTGCCGCGCACGGTCTGGTTCGAACCCGGCTCGTATTCATAGGGGAAGTAATCGACCGTGTTCTTGGTCACGTCCGAGATCGCGGTGAACTCCAGGATGTGGTTGTCGGTGATGTACCAGTCCAGCTTCGCCATCCACCGCGGGATCTCGTAGTCGTACTCGCGATAGCCGTTGGTGGCGCCGCCGGGCCGGCCGAGCACGCTGGCCTGGTCCTGCTTTTCAACCTCGCCCGAGACGTACATGAACAGCCGGTCGCGGATCAGGGGGCCGCCCGCATAAGCGCCAAAGCTCCATGATTCCAGCTCATGCTCGCGACGCTTCTGGTAGATCAGGCCGTCGTTGGGCGTGTTGTTGTGCGGATAGTAGATGTCGCGCGAATCGGCCCGCAGCGAATCGGGCCGATAGATGAGCTGGCCGCCGAACTCCCACTCGTTGCCGCCGCGCTTGGTCACCATGTTGACCACGCCGCCCGTCGCACGTCCGAACTCGGCGCCATAGCCGCCGGTGATGACCTGCATCTGGCTGACCGCATCGAAGGGAAGCGTGCTCGAGCCCATGTTGGTCAGCGGATTGGTCACCGCATAACCATTGATGTAGAAGGCGTTTTCAGAAGCCGCCGAGCCGCCGAACGAGGCCGTGTTCGGATAACGCGAGTCCGCCTCGACCACCCCCGGGGCAAGCAGCGCTACGGCTTCGATGCTGCGCCCCACCGGCAGCATCTCCAGCTGCTCGGCGGTGAACACGGTGCGGGTATCAGTAGACGACACGTCGATGAATGCCGCCGAAGAGACCCCGGTCACCACCACCCGATCAAGCTCGGTGGCACCCACGCCAGCACCAGCTGGCGAGGTGGCGAAGGACACTTCCTGCCCTCCGCCGATGGTCACCTGCACGCCCTCCCGGGTGGCCAGCACCTGGCCATCCCGCTGCACGGACACCGTGTACCGCCCGGTCGGCAACGAGGTGGCGGAGTAGCGGCCGCTGCCGTCGGCATTGACCTGTCGGGTCAGCCCGGTATCCACGTTGCGCAGGACAATGGTGGTACCCGGTGCGCCGGCGTCGCCGAAGATCGAACCGGCGGTATTGGATTGCGCATGGGCGGTACCTGCGGCCATGCAGGCCAGCAGCGCGACAGCCAGGATTCTGGGACGGACGGAACGCTTGGATGGCAGCACCTGCAAACTCCTGATGAGGACGGGATGGGTGTCACGCCACCGTCATACCCCGCCCCACATGACCCGACAAGGCAGTTATTGCACTGTTTTGTCAAAACATGCCGCTGGTTGCATCCAACTGATACGCACGACACGAAACGCAACCACAGCCTTCATCCGCACGTATGACGGGCATCGGCTAAAATCTCCCTGTTTGCCTGCCCGTCCATCCCGCCCCCGGAGTACACTCCCATGTCCCAGCTCGTCTTTCGCCGTGTCCTGCTCAAACTTTCCGGCGAGGCCCTGATGGGAGAAGAGGATTACGGGATTGATCCGAAGGTCATCGGCCGCCTCGCCCGCGAGGTCATGGAAGTCCAGCAGGCCGGCGCGGAAATCGCCCTGGTGATCGGCGGCGGCAACATCTTCCGCGGCGCGGGCCTGGCCGCCAGCGGCATGGACCGGGTCACCGGCGACCACATGGGCATGCTGGCCACCGTCATCAACGCGCTGGCCATGCAGGACGCGCTGCAGAAGCTGGGCGGCAATGTCCGGGTGATGAGCGCGCTGAAGGTCAACGACGTGTGCGAGGACTACATCCGCGGCCGCGCCATCCGCCATCTGGAAAAGGGCCGGATCGCGATCTTCGCCGCCGGCACCGGCAACCCGTTCTTCACTACCGACTCCGGCGCTGCGCTGCGCGCGATCGAGATCGGCGCCGACCTGCTGCTCAAGGCCACCAAGGTGGATGGCGTATACGACGCAGATCCGGCCAAACACCCCGACGCCAAGCGTTTCGACACCCTCACCTACGATCAGGTGCTGGCCCGCGACCTGCAGGTGATGGACACCGCCGCCTTCGCCCTGTGCCGCGACAGCGACATGCCGCTGCGCATCTTCGACATGGCCCAGCCCGGCCAGCTGCTGCGCATTCTCAAGGGCGAACAGATCGGCACGCTGGTAAAGGGCCGCGGCTGAGGCCGTTCGCTCGCTGCTGCAGCTATAATCCGGCGGTTACCCGTCACGAGATGGAGCCGTCGATGCTCAACGAAATCAAGAAAGATGCGCAGACTCGCATGAACAAGAGCATCGAGTCGCTGCGCAACGACATGGCCAAGATCCGCACTGGCCGCGCGTCAACCGCACTGCTCGACCAGCTGAAGGTCAACTATTACGGCTCGGACATGCCGCTGTCGCAGGTGGCTACCGTCGCCGTCAGCGATGCCCGCACCCTGACCATCACCCCCTGGGAAAAGCAGATGGTCGGTCCGGTGGAAAAGGCGATCCTGGCCTCCGACCTCGGCCTGAATCCGAACACGTCCGGCACCACCATCCGCATCAACCTGCCCGCGCTGACCGAAGAGCGTCGCCGCGAGCTGGCCAAGGTGGTGAACAACGAAGGCGAGAACGCCAAGATCGCGATCCGCAACATCCGTCGCGATGCCAATCAGCAGGCCAAGGATCTGCTGAAGGAAAAAGAGATCAGCGAGGACGACGAGCGCCGCAGCGAGGACGAGATCCAGAAGATCACCGACCAGGCGATCAAGGGCGTGGACGAAGTCGTCAAGGCAAAGGAACAGGAACTGATGGCCGTCTGAGTGGTTGTCAAAACCACTGTGTCCATGCAGGTTCCCAATCCTCCCGCAGTCCCCAGCCACGTCGCCATCATCATGGACGGCAATGGCCGCTGGGCCGCACGTCGTCGGCGGCCGCGCATGATCGGCCACCGCGCCGGTGCGCGCGCCGTCAACGTATGCATCGACTTCTGCCTGGAGCAAGGCATCCAGGCGCTGACCCTGTTCGCGTTTTCCAGCGAAAACTGGGGGCGGCCCGCCGAAGAGGTCGGCGCGCTGATGAAGCTCTTTCTCAACGCGCTGGAACGCGAGGTGATCGAGCTGGAGCGGCGCGGCGTGCAGGTGCGTTTCATCGGCGAACGCAGCCGTTTCAACGTCGCCATCCAGCAGCGCATGCAGGAAGCTGAAGCCCGCACCGTCCACAACCATCGTCTGCACCTGAACGTGGCTGCGAGCTATGGCGGACGGCAGGACATCGCCTCCGCCGCACGCTCCCTGGCCGAGGATGTGGCCGCCGGGCGACTGCAGCCGGAGCAGATCGACGAAGCCGCCATGGGCGCGCGCATGTCATTGTCCGAGCTGCCGCCGCCCGACCTGTTCATCCGCACCGGCGGCGAGCTCCGGGTCAGCAACTTCCTGCTCTGGCAGCTGGCATATTCCGAGCTGTGGTTCACCGATACCTTGTGGCCTGATTTCGACGCCGCCACCCTCCGGCAGGCGCTGGACGACTACGCCGCACGCGAGCGGCGCTATGGCCTGACCGCCGAGCAGATCGTCGCCAGGCAGGCCTTACCCGATACGAAGGACGCTTCTTCCGCATGACCAGGACCCGTGTAATCGCCGCCCTTGTGATGGCGCCGCTGGCAATCGCCGCAGTCCTGCTGCTGCCCACCCCGTGGCTGGTGGCACTGGCGGCCGTGGCGCTGCTGGGCGGGCTGTGGGAATGGCTGCGCCTGGCCGGAGTGGATGACCCGATCGCCCGCGGCACCCTGCTGATCGCCAACCTGCTGCTGATCCTGGCGCTGGTGTGGGCCTCGGCCAGCGATCCCAATGGCTCGATGGTGCTGCTCAAGCTGCTGTGCGTGGCCGCGGTGATCGGCTGGCTGCTGGTCGCGATCTGGCTGCGCCACCCCGGGTTTGCCTCCGCGCCGGACGCCCGCTCGCGGGTAATCAAGCTGGCCGCCGGGACCCTGGTGATGGTGCCGGCCTGGTGTGCGGTCGGCCTGATCCATTCCGGCGCGCCGAACGGCAACCGCTGGCTGCTGCTGGCCCTGGCCATCGTCTGGGCGGCCGATACCGGCGCCTACTTCGCCGGTCGCAGCTTTGGCGGCAAGGTATTCAAGGAGCGCCGGCTGGCACCGCGCATCAGCCCCAACAAGACCATCGAAGGGATGATCGGCGGCCTGCTGCTGGCGGTGCTGACCGCGCTGGTGTTCGCCCCGCTGGCCGGTGCGTCCTCCGACCAGCTGCCGGCGGTGGCCCTGGTGGCGCTGCTGGCGGCGGGTTTCTCGGTGCTCGGCGATCTGTTCGAGAGCCTGCTCAAGCGCCATGCCGGGGTCAAGGATTCGGGCAACCTGATTCCCGGTCACGGCGGCCTGCTTGATCGCATGGACGGCGTGCTGGCGGCGCTTCCGGTGTTCGCCGTCGGCCAGATCTGGTTGGGATTCTGAGCGCGTGACCATGACCAGCCCACGCTCGATTGCCGTGTTTGGCGCCACCGGATCGATCGGTGCCTCCGCTCTGGACGTGATTGCCCGGCATCCACAGCGGATGCGGGCTTCGGTACTGGCTGCGGGCAGCAACGTGGATGCGCTGGTGGCGCTGTGTCGTGAGCACCGTCCCGACCACGCCGTGATCGCGGACCCGGCCCGCTTCGACGCCCTGCGCGACGGTCTGGACGCCGCCGGGCTCTCCACCGTTGCCCACGCTGGCGGACAGGCGCTTGCGGACCTGGCTGCCAGCGACGCCTGCGACACCGTGGTGGCGGCCATCGTGGGCGCAGCCGGGCTCGATTCCACCCTGGCAGCCGCCAGGGCCGGCAAGCGCCTGCTGCTGGCCAACAAGGAGTCGCTGGTGCTGGCCGGTGAACTGGTGATGGCCGCCGCGCGCGAGGCCGGCGCCAGCGTGATCCCCATCGACAGCGAACACAGCGCCATTTTCCAGTGTCTGCCCGACGGGCGGATGCATCCGGGCGTGCGTGCGATCACCCTCACCGCTTCTGGCGGGCCGTTCCGCGGCCGCAGCCGCGCGGAGCTGCAACAGGTCACGCCCGAGCAGGCGATCGCCCACCCCAAGTGGTCGATGGGGCCGAAGATCTCGGTGGATTCGGCCACGCTGATGAACAAGGGCCTGGAAGTGATCGAGGCCCACCACCTGTTCGGCCTGCCGGCTGACCGCATCGATGTGCTGGTGCACCCGCAGAGCCTGGTCCATGCGCTGGTGGAGTTTGACGATGGCTCCACCCTGGCGCAGATGGGTCTGCCGGATATGCGCACCGCGCTGGCAGTGGGACTGGCCTGGCCGGAACGGATCGACTCGGGTGTCGGCAGACTGGACCTGCTGGCGCAGGGGCGGCTGGAATTCGAAGCGCCGGACGAGGCCACCTTCCCGTGTCTGGCCCTTGCCCGGCAGGCGCTGGAAAGCGGCGGCACCGCGCCGGCCACCATCAACGCAGCCAATGAGGTTGCGGTAACGGCCTTCCTGGAGCGCAGGATCGGTTTCCTCGACATCGCCGCCGTCGTGACGGATGCACTGACAGCGCTGCCGCACGCACCGGCAACCTCGCTGGAGGCCCTGCGCGATGCGGATGAACAGGCGCGCCGGGTCGCACGCGACGCCCTGCCCCGGTACGCTCCCTGATCGCCATGCCCTTTCCCCACTCCATCCGCCTGCCTGAACGCGTGAATTTCCGCCCATGACCACCTTTTTTGGCTCCGTCTGGTGGCTGATCGTCAGCCTGGGCGTGCTCGTAACCTTCCACGAGTTCGGCCATTACTGGGTCGCCCGGCGCAACGGGGTCAAGGTGCTGCGCTTTTCCATCGGGTTCGGCCGGGCGCTGTGGTCGCGTCGCGGCCGCGACGGCACCGAATATGTGATCGCCGCCATTCCCCTGGGCGGTTACGTGAAGATGCTGGACGAGCGCGAGACGCCCGTGGCCGAAGAGGAAGCGTCGCAGGCGTTCAACCGCAAGTCGGTCTGGCAGCGCATTGCCATCGTCATTGCGGGCCCGGCGGCCAACCTGATCCTGTGCGTCGTCCTGCTGTGGACGATGTTCGTGGTCGGCCGGCCCGACTACATGCCAGTGGCCGGCGTGGCCCAGGGGCTGGCCGCTGAAGCCGGCCTGGAACGCGGCGACACCATCCACAGCGTGGGTGGGCGCCAGACGCCGACCTGGAACGAGGTGCAGCTGGCCCTGCTGCCGGCCGCGCTGGACCGCAGCGATGTGCAACTGGAAGTGACCGATACCCTTGGCAACCAGCGCACCCGCACCCTGCCGCTGTCGCGCCTGCCGGCCGACATGGACGACCTGCACCTGCTGCCTTCGATCGGCCTGCTGCCCCGGCATATGCTGGTGCCGGCGGTGATCGGCGGGATCCAGCCGGGTTCGCCAGCCGACGGCCTGCTGCTGGAAGGCGACCGCGTCACCGCGTTCGACGCGCACCGGATCGAAACTTTCGAACAGATCGGGCCGCTGGTCCAGGCGCTGGGCGCGCAGGGCGGCAGCGCGATGGTCGAAGTTGAGCGCGAGGACGAGCGCCTGGCGCTGGAGCTGACCCCTGAGCTGATGGAAGACCCGGAACGCGGTGAATTCTGGGTGCTGGGCATCCAGTCCGACCGCGGCCAGGCCCCGTCCAAGGACGCCATGCAGCGCTACGGCCCTGTGGCCGCGGTGCCGGCGGCGCTGCGCGAGACCGCGCACCTGACCGGCCAGCTGGTGGGGATGATTGGCCGTGCGTTCAGCGGCCGGGTGGCGATCCAGAACACCGTGGCCGGGCCGATCACCATCGCCCGGGCCACCAACGCCTACGCCAGCCAAGGCGTCGCGTGGTACCTGACCATCCTTGCGCTGCTGTCGCTCAGCCTGGCCATCCTCAACCTGCTGCCAATCCCGCTGCTGGATGGCGGCCACCTCCTGTATTACCTTATCGAGTTGGTCAAAGGCAGCCCGTTAAGCGATCGTGCCATGGTCGCCGGGCAGTATGTCGGGCTTGCATTGCTGGCCAGCCTGATGGGCTTGGCGTTCTACAACGACATCCTGCAACTGGTCCAACGCTGACTTTCCTCCATTCAACGCCAACGCCGCGCCACCCAGGCAGCTGCGAGGCGCATTCAAGACGGACG
Organism: Luteimonas qiangzhengi; assembly: GCF_039548515.1. Classification (NCBI taxonomy): domain Bacteria; kingdom Pseudomonadati; phylum Pseudomonadota; class Gammaproteobacteria; order Lysobacterales; family Lysobacteraceae; genus Luteimonas; species Luteimonas qiangzhengi. The sequence goes on from NZ_JBCLVE010000009.1 coordinate 24,094, forward strand.
TATTAGATGACGCGAAATCCCAGCCGCCACCTGCTCGCCCTCGCCCTTGCGGCGGCGATCGTGTCCCCCGCCGGGGCCCAGCAGACAGCAGAAGCGCCGCCATCCGTCCAAAGCCCGGCGGCCACTCCCTTCACCGTCAGCGACATCCGTGTGGATGGCCTGCAGCGCATCGGCGCGGGTACGGTCTTCACCTACCTGCCGATTGAACGCGGCGACCAGGTTGACCAGACCCGCGTGGGCGAAGGCATCCGCGCGCTTTACCGCACCGGATTCTTCGAAGACGTGCGCATGGGCCGCCAGGGCGACATCCTGGTGATCACGGTCACCGAGCGTCCGGCCATCAACCGCCTGACCCTGACCGGCAACAAGGACATCAAGACCGAAGACCTGATGCAGGGTCTGACGGAAATCGGCCTGGCCGAAGGCGACACCTTCGACCGCCTGGCCCTGGACCGGGTGACCCAGGAGCTGACGCGCCAGTACAACAACCGCGGCAAGTACAACGTGCTGGTCACGCCCACGGTGTCCAATCTGGACCGCAACCGGGTGGACGTGACGATCAACGTCGACGAAGGCTCGGCGGCCAAGATCCGCCACATCAATATCGTCGGCAACGAGACCTACGACCAGGACACCCTGCGCGAAAACTGGGAGTCGGGCACCAGCAACTGGCTGAGCTGGTACCGCCGTGACGACCAGTATTCACGTGAAAAGCTCGATGGCGACCGCGAGAAGCTGCACAACTTCTACCTTGACCGCGGCCATCTGGACTTCAGCGAAGACAGCATCGAAGTGGCGATCAGCCCCGACCGCCAGGACATGTACATCACCTCCGGCATCACCGAGGGCGAGGTGTACACCGTGTCGGAAGTGGAAGTGACCGGCGATACCGTGCTGCCGAAGGAAGACATCGAGTCCCGCATTTTCATCCGCGAGGGCCAGACCTTCTCGCGCGCCCTGCTGGAGCTGAGCTCGGACGCGATCATCGCCACGTTGAGCAACATCGGCTACGCCTTCGCCCAGGTGAATCCGATCCCGGAGGTCAACCGCGAGGAGCGCACCGCCAAGATCTCCATGCAGGTGGTTCCGGGGCCGCGCGTGAACGTGCGCCGGGTCGTATTCCGCGGCAACACACGCACCTCCGATGAGGTCCTGCGCCGCGAGATGCGCCAGTTCGAAGGTTCCTGGTACTCGCAGGCCGCCATCGACCGTTCGCGCATCCGCCTGCAGCGCCTGGGCTTTTTTGAATCGGGCAGCGTCAGCGTTGAAACCGAGCCGGTGCCGGGCAGCCCGGACGAGGTCGATGTGGTCTTCAGCGTCGCCGAGACCGCTTCGGGCAGCTTCGTGTTCGGCCTGGGGTATTCGCAGCTTGCCGGCGTGACCACCTCGGTGCAGCTGTCGCAGGACAACTTCCTGGGCCGCGGCAACCGGGTCTCGATCGAGGCCAGCCGCAACCTGTACCTGCAGCGCTACGCGTTCTCCTACGTCAACCCCTACTTCACCGATGAGGGGCTGTCGATGGGCTACAACCTGTGGTGGCGCGAATTCGACAACTCCGAGTTCAACACCGCCCAGTACTCGTCCACCAGCGCGGCCGGCCAGGTGTTCTTCGGCGTGCCGATCAGCGAGCACGACAGCTTCTCGCTGCTGTTTGGCGTGGACCGCAACGAGATCTTTACCTGGCGCGGTGGCACCCCGGACTCCATCGTCGATTACGTCGATGCGTTCGGCTCGCGCACCTTCCACGCCTGGCGGACCGAGGTGGGCTGGTCGCGCGACACCCGCAACGATTTCCTGCAGCCCACGCGCGGTACCCATCAGCGCATCGCGGCGGAAATCACCCTGCCCGGCTCGACCGCCGAGTACTACAAGCTCAGCTACGAGTTCTCCAAGTACTGGCCGATCAGCCGCGCATTCGTGCTCAACAGCCGCGCCGAACTCGGCTACGGCGACAGCTATGGCAGCGACGTGTCGCGGGATGTGTGTTTCATCCCGGCGCCGCCCCCGACCCAGGAGAACCCGTGGCCACAGCCGCCGCCCCCGACCGAGCCTTGCACGCCTGACGCGGACGATTACCTGCGCACGATCACCGCCAGCGGACTGCCGTTCTACGAGAACTTCTACGCCGGTGGTACCCGCTCGGTACGCGGTTTCCGCGACAACACCCTGGGCCCGCGCGAAGCGGTGGGCGGCAGCAACTACATGCAGCCGCTGGGCGGCGCGCTGAAGACGGTCGGCTCGCTGGAGATGTACTTCCCCACCCTGCTCGATTCGCCGGCGGCGCGGATTTCCGCGTTCGTCGACTTCGGCAACGTGTACACCGACCTGGATGCGTTCGAGGTCAAGGATTTCCGTGTCTCGGCAGGTGTTGCCCTGATGTGGCGCGCGCCGGTGGGTCCGATTTCGATCAGCTATGCCTATCCGCTGCGCAAGCAGGACGATGTGTTTGGCGGCGCTGGCGACCTGATCCGCCGCGGCGACGAGGTCGAGCGCCTGCAGTTCACCTTCGGTGGCGCGTTCTGATATCGCGCCGTCGTACGCAGGAGCAGACATGGACAAGCAGGCATACACGGCGGCAGAGATTGCCGCCCACACCGGGCTGGAACTTCGTGGTGACGGCGCCGTCCGGATCGAGGGAGTCGCCTCGCTTGGCGCTGCGCAGCCGCACCAGCTGACCTTCCTGGCCAATCCGCGCTACCGCGCGCAGCTGCAGGACAGCCGCGCCGGCGTGGTGATCCTGCAGCCGGAAGAAGCCGACTCATTCAACGGGACCGCGCTGCTGGCGGCCGACCCCTACGTGGCCTACGCGCGCGCCGCAACGCTGTTCGAGCGGCGCGAGGCCATCGATCCCGGCGTTCACCCGACCGCGGTGGTGGATCCTTCCGCCACGGTTGATCCGGGCGCCCACATCGGGCCGCACAGCTTCATTGGCGCGCGCACCACCATCGGGCATGGCGCCGTGATCGGCCCCGGCTGCACCGTTGGCGAGGATTGCGAGATCGGCGCCGGCACGGAGCTGGTGGCGCGGGTCAGCCTGGTCAGGCGGGTGCGGATGGGGGCCCGCTGCGTGGTCCATCCCGGCGCCGTGATCGGCGGCGACGGCTTCGGCCTGGCCATGGAACAGGGCCAGTGGATCAAGGTGCCGCAGCTGGGCGGTGTACGGATTGGCGACGACTGCGAGATCGGTGCCAACACCACCATCGACCGCGGCGCCATCGACGACACCGTGCTGGAAGACAACGTGCGCCTGGACAACCTGATCCAGATTGCCCACAACGTGCACGTGGGTGCGCACACGGCGATGGCCGGCTGCGTCGGCATTGCCGGCAGCACCCGCATCGGCCGCTATTGCATGCTGGCCGGCCAGGTTGGCGTGGCCGGGCACCTGGAGATCTGCGATCGGGTCACGGTAATGGCCAAGAGCATGATCTCGCATTCGATCACTGAACCGGGCGAGTATGCTTCGGGAATACCGGCGACGCCGGCGCGTGAGTGGCGGCGCACTGCAGTACGCATCCGCCAGCTCGACACGCTTGCACAACGCATCGCCGCCATTGAAAAGGGAAAAGAATGACCAAGGCTCCACCATCGCTGCCTCTGGACAGCAACGCCATCCGCGCACTGTTGCCGCACCGCTATCCGTTCCTGCTGGTTGACCGGGTGGTGGAAGTGGAGCCGGGCCGCCGGGTGCTGTGCTTCAAGAACGTGAGCGGCAATGAAGGTTTTTTCCAGGGCCACTTCCCTAACCAACCGGTCATGCCGGGGGTGCTGGTGATCGAAGCCCTGGCGCAGGCCGGCGGGTTGCTGAGCCACCTCAGCCGCGACGAAGTGGTTACCGACCGCATTTCCTACCTGGTGAAGGTGGACAAGGCGCGGTTCTCCCACATGGTGGTGCCGGGCGACCGCCTGGATCTCGAAGTGGAGATCCGTCGCGAGATCCGCAACATGACCCTGTACGTGGGGACCGCCAGCGTGGAAGGCCGCGAAGTGGCCTGCGCAGAGATCCTCTGTGCGGAGGTCGAAGCCTGACATGTCCGTAGCGGTACAGGTGCACCCGACCGCCAGCGTGGACCCGTCCGCGAAGCTGGGGGCCGGGGTGGTGGTGGGTGCCTTCACCCTGATTGGACCGGAGGTCGAGATCGGCGACGGCACCCGCATCGGCTCGCACTGCAGCATCCTCGGCCCGACCCGGATCGGCCGCGACAACGTCGTCCACGGCCACGTGGCGATCGGTGGCGATCCGCAGGACAAGAAATTTGCCGGGGAATCGGTGCGGCTGGAGATCGGCGACCGCAACCTGATCCGTGAGTTCGTCACCATCAATCGCGGCACCGGCGGTGGCGGCGGCGTGACCCGGGTGGGCAATGACAACTGGCTGCTGGCCTACACCCACATCGCCCACGACTGCATCGTCGGCAGCGACTGCGTGTTCTCCAACAACGCCACCCTCGCCGGCCATGTTGAAATCGGCGATCACGTGATCCTGAGCGGGTTCGTGGGCGTCCACCAGTTCTGCCGGATCGGCATGCATGCCTTCATCGGCATGGGGGCCTTCGTCAACGGCGATGTGCCGCCCTTCGTGATGGTGGCCCAGGAAGGATACGGACGGCCGCGCGGCATCAACAGCGAAGGCCTGAAGCGGCGCGGGTTCGATTCCGACCGCACGGCCGCGATCAAGCGCGCCTATCGCGCCCTGTACATGTCCGGCAACGAGCTGGCCCAGGCCCGGACCCGGCTGTCCGAGATGGCCGGCGAGAGCGAGGATGTGCGCGCGATGCTTGAGTTCATCGAATCCGGCCAGCGCGCCCTGCTGCGGTGAGGGCGCGTTTCGCCCTGGTGGCGGGCGAAGCCTCGGGCGACCTGCTGGGCGCCGGGCTGATTGCCGAGCTTTCACGCAGATTCCCGGACGCACTGTTTGCCGGCGTGGGCGGCGATGCCATGCGCCGGGCCGGCCTGGACGCCTGGCACGATTCGTCCGAGCTGGCGGTCATGGGCCTGAGCGAGGTGCTCTCGCACCTGCCGCGCCTGCTGTCCCTGCGCCGCAGCCTGCACCAGCGGCTGCGTACCTGGCAGCCGGACGCATTCATCGGTATCGATGCCCCTGACTTCAATCTCGGCCTTGAGCGCCGTCTCAAACGTGACGGACTGCGGACCGCGCACTACGTGAGTCCTTCGGTCTGGGCCTGGCGCCGCGGTCGCGCACGCACGATCGGCCGCAGCGCCGACCGGGTGCTGTGCCTGTTTCCGATGGAACCGGACATCTATGCCGCGCACGGCGTGGACGCGCGCTTCGTGGGCCATCCGATGGCCGATGAAATGCCGCTCAACCCGGATCGCCGGGCGGCCCGCCAGCGGCTGGGACTGGCGGCTGAGGGCACCGTGCTGGCGGTGTTGCCCGGCTCCCGGATGGGCGAAGTGGAACGGCTGGGTGAAGTGTTCCTGCAGGCGGCCGCGCTGGTGGCCGCCCAGGTCCCGGGCCTGCGGATCGTGATCCCGGCCGCCAACGCTGCCTGCAGGCAGGCGCTGGAGGCACAGGTGGCCGCGGCGAAGTTGCCCCCCGGTGCGGTGCTGCTGCTGGATGGGCAGGCCCGCGAGGCGATGGTGGCCTCCGACGTGGTGCTGCTGGCCTCCGGCACGGCCACGCTGGAGACCATGCTGGCCAAGCGGCCGATGGTGGTGGGCTACCGCGTCGCCCGCGGTACCCAGGTGCTGGTGCGGGCCACCGGCCTGCTCAAGACCGACCGTTTTTCCCTGCCGAACGTCCTGGCCGGCGAGACCCTGGTGCCCGAGCTGATCCAGGAAGACTGCACGCCGGACAAGCTCGCCCAGGCGGTGCTGGCCTGGCTGCACGATCCGGCCGCAGTGGCGGCGCTGGAGCCGCGTTTCCGCGAAATCCACATGACCCTGCGTCGCGACGCGTCAGCGCGCGCGGCGGACGTGATCGAAGCCCTGGTGGCGCGCCGATGAGCCTGCTGGTGGCCGGCGTGGACGAGGCCGGGCGCGGACCGTTGGCCGGCCCGGTCGTGGTGGCAGCGGTGATCCTGCGCCCCGGGCACGGCATGGAAGGCCTGGATGATTCCAAGCGCCTGTCCGAGAAGCGCCGCGAAGCGCTGTATCCGCAGATTGTGGAATCTGCGCTGGCGTGGCGGGTGGAATTCGTGGACATCGACGAAATCGACACCCTCAACATCCTCCAGGCCACCCTCACCGGCATGTGCCGGGCCCTGCGCGCGCTGTCGCCCGCGGCCCAGCTGGCCCGCATTGATGGCAACCAGCTGCCCCGCGACCTGCCCTGCCCGGGCGAGGCGGTGATTGGCGGCGATGCGCTGGATCCATCGATCATGGCGGCCTCGATCCTGGCCAAGGTGTCCCGCGACCGGGCCATGCGACAGCTGCATGAGCAGTTTCCGCAGTACGGGTTCGACCGGCACAAGGGCTATCCCAGCCCCCAGCACCTGGCCGCGCTGCAGGCGCATGGCCCTTGTCCACACCACCGACGCAGCTATGCGCCCGTGCAGCTGTCACTCATGCCGGATCTGGCCGCGCCCGACCGCTTCCAGCTGGGCTGAAATACCCAAACACAGCCGCTATGGACCACGATGTCAACTCTTGTCGGCATCGCCCCGGACACCTACGCTGAGCGGGCCGTGTCAGTCCGCTTTGTCCACCTTCATCTGCACAGCGAGTATTCGCTGGTTGATTCGACGATCCGCATTCCGGAGCTCGTCGAGCGTTGTGCTGCGCTGGGACAACCCGCGGTCGCAGTCACCGATCGCAACAACCTGTTCTCGCTGGTGGAGTTCCATTCCAGGGCGGAAGCCGCCGGCGTCAAACCGATCGCCGGCGCCGATGTCATGGTGGCCAGCGGCACCGAACCCGCATGGCCGGTGACCCTGCTGTGCCGAAGCCACGAAGGCTATCTCAACCTGTCGCGCCTGCTCAGCCGCGGCTGGCTGGAAGGCCACCGGACCGACGGCGTGGTCATACGGCCGGAGTGGCTGCTGGAGCAGACCGGCGACCTGTTCGCCCTGCTCGGCCGCCACAGCGAGGCCGGGCGCCTGGCCGCTGCCGGCAAGCATGATTCCGCCCTGCAGTGGCTGGGAGACTGGCAGCGCGCGTTCGACGACCGCCTGCACCTGGAGCTGACCCGCACCGGGCGCGATGGCGAGGAGCTGTTCAACGATTTCGCCCTGCACGCGGCCAGCGATCGCGGTCTGCCGATCATCGCCTCCAACGATGTGCGCTTCCTGGACGCCGACGGCTTCGACGCGCACGAGGCGCGCAGCTGTATCGCCACCGGCCGGGTGCTGGACGATCCCCGCCGTCCCAAAAATTACAGCCCGGAGCAGTACCTGAAGTCGGCCGATGAAATGGCCGAATTGTTTGCCGATCTGCCCGACGCCCTGGACAACACGGTGGCCCTGGCCCAGCGCTGCAACTTCGAGCTGAGCCTGGGCAAGTACTACCTGCCCGCCTTCCCGGTGCCCGACGATCACACCCTGGAAAGCTGGATCCGCAGCGAGGCGCGCGACGGGCTGGATCAGCGCCTGGCCAGCAACCCGATGGCCGAAGGCCATACCCGGGAGACCTATCTCGAGCGGCTGGACATCGAGCTGGGCGTCATCATCGAGATGGGGTTCCCCGGCTACTTCCTGATCGTGGCCGACTTCATCAACTGGGCCAAGGAGCACGGCATCCCGGTGGGTCCGGGGCGTGGTTCGGGCGCCGGCTCGCTGGTGGCCTGGGCGCTGGGCATCACCGATCTGGATCCGCTGCCTTACGACCTGCTGTTCGAGCGCTTCCTGAACCCGGAACGCGTGTCGATGCCCGACTTCGACATCGACTTCTGCATGGACCGGCGCGACGAGGTGATCGACTACGTCGCCCGCAAGTACGGCCGCGACCGGGTCAGCCAGATCATCACCTACGGCACCATGGCCGCCAAGGCGGTGGTGCGCGACGTGGGCCGCGTGCTGGGCTATCCGTACGGCATGGTCGACGGCATCGCCAAGCTGGTGCCGATGACCCTGGGCGTGTCGCTGTCGGACGCGCTGGGCCGCACCGACAAGGGCCGCAAGGACGAGAACTGGCGCTCCGACGAACTGATCGCGCGCTATAACGACGAGGAGGACGTGCGCGACCTGCTCGACCTGGCCCTGCAACTTGAGAACCTGACCCGCAACGCCGGCAAACACGCCGGCGGCGTGGTGATCGCGCCGCGCCCGCTGAGCGATTTCTGCCCGCTGTTCGCCGAACACGACGAAGACGGGCGCGGCAAGAACCCGGTCACCCAGTTCGACAAGGACGACGTGGAAGCGGTGGGCCTGGTGAAGTTCGACTTCCTCGGCCTGCGCACGCTGACCATCATCGACTGGGCGGTGAAGGCGATCAACGCGCGGCGCGAAGCGGCCGGCGAAGAGATGCTGGACATCTCGACGCTGCCACTGGACGACACGCCGACCTATGAGCTGTTCGCCCGCGGCGGCACGGTGGCGGTGTTCCAGTTCGAGTCGCGCGGCATGCGTGAGCTGCTCAAGCGCGCCCAGCCCGACCGGTTCGAGGACATCATCGCGCTGGCCGCGCTGTTCCGCCCCGGCCCGCTGAACTCGGGGATGGACAAGGACTGGGTCGACCGCAAGCACGGCAACGCCGAGGTCACCTATCCGCACCCCGCGCTGGAGCCGGTGCTCAGCCCTACCTACGGGGTGATCGTGTACCAGGAACAGGTGATGCAGATCGCCCAGGTCCTGGCCGGCTATTCGCTCGGTGGCGCCGACCTGCTGCGCCGCGCGATGGGCAAGAAGAACGCCACGGAGATGGCCAAGGAGCGGGCCAAATTCGAGACCGGCTCCGCTGCCAACGGCGTCGATCCGAAGGTCGCCACCTCCATCTTCGACCTGATGGAGCAGTTCGCCGAGTACGGCTTCAACAAATCGCACTCGGCCGCCTATGCGCTGGTCGCCTACCAGACCGCCTGGCTGAAGGTGCACTACCCGGCCGAGTTCATGGCCGCGGTGCTGTCCTCGGACATGGACAACACGGAAAAGGTGGTGGGCTTTCTGGAAGAGGCCCGGGCGCTGGGGCTGGACGTGCTGCCGCCCGACGTCAACGCCTCCGCGCACATGTTCCAGGCCATCGACGCCAAAACCATCCGCTATGGCCTGGGCGCGGTAAAGGGCGTGGGCCGGGGTGTGTGCGAAGCCATCGCCGCGGCACGCTCCAGTGGCGAGCCGTTCCGCGACATGCTGGATTTCTGCACCCGCGTGGATGCAGGCCGGCTCAACCGCCGCACCCTGGAAGCACTGTCCCTGTCAGGCGCCCTGGATGCGTTGGACAGCAACCGCGCCTCGCTGATGCTGCAGGTGCCCGAAGCGCTCAAGGCCACCGAACAGCTGGCGCGCGAACGCAGCGCTGGACAGGTATCGCTGTTTGGCGGCGGCGGAGACGACCACGCGCCCGCGCTGGAAATCGACCTGCCCCAGGCCGAACCGTGGTCGCTGGGTCAGGTGCTTGCCGGCGAGCGCGACACGCTGGGCCACTACCTGAGCGGGCACCCGGTTGATCCACATCGCGTAGAGCTGGAGGCCCTGGTCGGCACCGATCTGGGCAAGCTGGATGCGCTGTTTGCCACGCGACCGGAAGGCCGCGGCGGCTGGCGGCCGGAAGTCACCGTGGTGGTGGCTGGCCTGGTCACCGGCATGCGCAAACGCGGCGATTCGCAGGCGTTTGTGCAGATCGAGGACGGGCGCGGCCGCCTGGAATGTGCGTTCTTCTCCGAAGCGCTACAGGAATACGCGCCCTTGCTCACCCGCGATCGCATCCTGATCGTGGAGGGCGGGCTGCGCGAGGACGAATTCAGCGGCGGATTCTCGCTGCGTGCGCAGCGCTGCTGGGACTTCGAGCAGATCTGCCCGCAGGTGTCCCGCCGCCTGGCGCTGCGCCTGGATCTGCGCGTGCCGGGAGTATTGGACCGGCTGGAGACGCTGCTTCAGCCCCAGCGTCCAGGCCAGACCCCGCTGCGCTGCGAGGTGCTGCTGGCCAGCGGTGCCTGCGGGGTGATCGACCTGAACGGTGAATCCAGCGTGCGCGTTGACCCCGACCTGCTTGGACAGCTGCGCGCTGATCCTGGCGTGCGCGCAGTCCGGGTGGCCCTGGACCGGCCGTGGCTCAGCAGCTGAGCCGCTGACCAGGTCGGACTCATGAGTCCGGCGCTCCTCCTGCATCGTCTCCGTCCGAGCCAGCTCGATGCTCATCGACCACCGGCTGCACCCGCTCGTTCCAGAATTCACGCACCGCCCCGGTAAGCGCCTCGCGCCCTGAATCGTTGACGATCACCTCGTCGGCGATCTCGCGGCGCTCTTCGTCCGTCGCCTGCGAATCGATCCGCTCCCAGGCCTGCTTCCTCGACAGTCCCCGCTCGTTGACCAGGCGGGTCACCCGCTTCTCGGCGGGTGCTTCCACCACCAGCACCAGGTTGAGCCCGAACCTGGGCTGGTCGGTCTCGGCCAGCATCGGCACGTCCGCCACGACTACCGCGTCGGGGCCGGCCTGGGCAGCACGACGCGCAATTTCATCGCGCACCCGCGGATGGATGATCTGGTTGAGCCTGGACCGGGCGGTCTCATTGCCGGCCACCAGCTTTCCAAGCGCGTAGCGGTTCAGTTCACCGCCGTCGGTGATGACTTCCTGGCCAAACACCTCCCTGATTTCCCCCAGCGCCTCGGTTCCAGGCCTGAGCACCCGGCGCACCAGCTCGTCGGCGCTGATTACCACTGCCCCCAGCGCACGGAAATCCTCGGCCGCAAGAGATCTACCGGACCCGATGCCGCCGGTCAGACCGATGGTCAGCAGGGCCCCGGTCTCCTGGGCCTGCTGCCAGTGCCAGGTATGCGGCTGGTGGGTGTCGTGCTCCGGCTCGGTGCCCAGCTCGTACTCGGGTCGAATCACGTACTCGGCCATGTCGTGCTCGTCTTCCTGGGCCCGCCGTTCGTATTCCTCGATCGGCAGCACCTTCTTCCACTGCCGCGTGCGAATCGGCTTGGGCGTGCCGACATCCTCTCGTAACGCCTTCAGCAGCAGCGCGCACAAGCCTACGACCAGCACCATCACCGGGGCGCCGATGACGATGATCACCTCCTGCAGGGCCGCCAGCCCGTGCTCGCCCGAGGTCACCAGGATCACCGCGCACACGATGCCCACGGACAGCGCCCAGAGCACGCGCTGGCGCCTGGGGCCCACGTCTTCATGCCCGGACGCCAGGTTGTCCAGCACCAGCGCGCCAGAGTCCAGCGAGGTGACGAAAAAGATGCCAATCACGATCAGCGCCAGCACCGCCGTGAACCCGTAGAGCGGGAACGACTGCAGGAACTGGAACAGCGCGGCTTCCACGTGCCCGTTGGTCACGATGGTTTCGGTCAGGGACCCGGCTGTCTCCGCGGCCCGATCAATGCGGAACGCGCTGAACCCGAAGGTGCCCATCCAGATGATGACGAAGGCCGTGGGCAGACCGATGGAGGCGGTAACGAAGGCGCGGATCGTCCGCCCGCGCGAAATACGCGCAATGAACAGCCCCACGAAGGGCGACCAGGTGACCGTCCACGCATAGTAGAAAACGGTCCAGTCGCCGGACCAGCGTCCGCTACCAAAGGAATCGTTGAAGAAGGACAGCACGGGCAGATGGCTCACGTAGGCCCCCGCCGACTCCACGATGCCGCGGACCGTGTCCATGGTGGCGCCCCACATGAGCACGAACAGCATCAGCGCCACCGTCAGCACGATGTTCAGGTAGGAAAGCCGCTTGACGCCCTTGTCCAGGCCGGACAGCGCCGAGACGAGTGCGAGCGCGGTGATGACAGCGATGATGCCGGCCTGCAGCCAGCCGTTCATGGGCACGCCCATGACGTAATTCATGCCGGCGTTGATCTGCATCGCGCCCAGGCCGACCGAGACCGCCAGGCCGAAGACCGTGGCCACCACGCAGAGGATGTCCACCGCCTTGCCCCACGGACCGTGGATGCCGTCCCCGAGCAGCGGCTGCAGCGCCGAGGACACCCGCGGCGGCAGCCGGCGCTTGTAGGTGAAGTAGCCAAAGCACAGCCCCGGAATCACCAGCAGCGCCCACATATGGATGCCGAAGTGGAAGTTGGCGATGGCCAGAGCCTGCATGGCCGCCATGTCGCTTGCCGGCACCGTGCCGTAAAGCGGTGGATTGGCGTAGTGGTTCATCGGCTCGGCTACGCCCCAGAACATCAGCACCGCGCCCACCCCGGCCGCAAACAGCATGCCGAACCAGGCCACGCCGGAGAATTCCGGCTCCGAATCGTCATCGCCAAGCTTCACCCGTCCGTAGCGGCTTGCCGCGAGCACGAATGCGAAGATCACCAGCCCGGTTGTGCCCAGGGTGTAGAACCAGCCGAGCTCGTAGCGAAGGTAGCTCGCCACCACCCCGAAGGCGCCCTGGACGGGTCCAGGAAAGATCGACATCGCCACGGCGAAGGCGAAGATGATCAGCACCGAGACGAAGAACGTCACCGGGCCGGTGCGAAGGCCGAAAAGATCGTGCAGCCGGGTCAGCATGAAGCCCCCTTCCAGTATTCAGGCGCTGTCGATGTTACCGATGCCATCCCAATGCCGCTTCACGTACCGGTAACACGAACAACACACGCCACGGTACGGTGCCGCGGCAGCTGGTCGGATAGACTGTCGTGATTGTTTTACGGCCCGGTTACAGATGAATCCGAACTACCTCGATTTCGAACAGCCCATTGCCGACCTGGAAAGCAAAATCCAGGAGCTGCGCCAAGCCAGCACCGGTCCGGAGGTCAATATCGACTCCGAACTGCGCACCCTGCAGGACAAGCTGCGCCGCCGCACCGCGCAGATCTTCCGCGACCTGAATCCCTGGCAGGTGTCCCAGCTGGCGCGGCATCCCGCCCGGCCCTACACCAGCGATTACATCCGCGTGGTCTGCGACGAGTTCGAAGAGCTTGCCGGCGACCGCGCCTATGCCGACGACCCGGCGATCATTGGCGGACTGGGCCGGATCGACGGCCGTCCGGTGATGATCATCGGCCACGAAAAAGGCCGCGACACCCGCGCCAAGGTGCGCCGCAACTTCGGCATGCCGCGCCCCGAGGGCTACCGCAAGGCATTGCGGCTGATGAAAATGGCTGAGCGCTTCAAGCTGCCGCTGCTGACTTTCATCGACACCCCGGGCGCCTACCCTGGCATCGGCGCGGAAGAACGCGGCCAGTCCGAGGCCATTGCCCGCAACCTGATCGAAATGGCCGAGCTGTCAGTGCCGATCCTGTGCACGGTCATCGGCGAAGGCGGCTCCGGCGGTGCGCTGGCGATCGGCGTTGGCGACCGCACGTTGATGCTGGAATACAGCACCTACTCGGTGATCTCGCCCGAGGGCTGTGCTTCGATCCTATGGAAGGACGCCGACAAGAAGCGCGAGGCCGCCGAGCAGCTGGGTCTGACCGCCAAGCGCCTGCATGGACTGGGGCTGGTGGACAAGGTGGTGCGCGAACCGATCGGTGGCGCCCACCGCAACCCCGCCCAGACCGCGATCCGGCTCAAGGCGGTGCTGCTCAACCAGCTGGATGAACTGGAAGCACGTCCACCCGCACAGCTGCTGGAACAGCGTTACCAGCGCCTGCGCAGCTACGGCGCCTACGAGGGGCGCTGAGCACCCGCCCGTGCTGTCGCCCCCGCCCGTCGCTGGCCCGGTGCTGGTGGGCTACAGCGGCGGGATGGACTCCACGGCGCTGCTGCACCTGCTGGCCGCTGACGGCGCCATCCGCGCCCGCGGCCTGCGCGCGATTCATGTGCACCACGGCCTGCAAACCCAGGCGGATGACTGGGCGCAGCATTGCCAGGCAACCTGCGCAGCGCTTGACCTGCCGCTGACCATTGCCCGGGTCGCGGTTGACCGCAGCGCGGGCCAGGGGCTGGAAGCCGCCGCCCGCCTGGCACGCTACCAGGCATTCGAGGCCGCGCTTGAAGAGGGCGGGATCCTCGCCCTGGCCCACCACCGCGATGACCAGGCCGAAACCTTCCTGCTGCGCGCTCTACGCGGCTCGGGCGTCGAGGGGCTGCGGGCCATGCCGGCATGGCGCAGGATCGGTCGCGGCTGGCTGTGGCGCCCGCTGCTGCAACTTCCGCAGACCGAACTGCTCGAATACGCCCGCGCCAACGGCCTGCACTGGGTGGACGACCCCAGCAACGCAGCTTCCGACCACGATCGCACCCATCTGCGTGTGCACGTGCTGCCCCTGCTGCGCGAGCGCTGGCCCCACGCCTCCGCCGCCTTCGCGCGCAGCGCCGCGCTGGCGGAAGAAGCAGCAGACCTGCTGGCCGCGGAAGACCAGCAAGGCCTGGCTGCGGTGTCCACCGCGGACCCCCAGGTTATCCGGACCGACGCCCTGCTGCGCTACCCGCGCGAGCGACGGGCCCGCCTCCTGCGCGCGTGGCTGGCGCAGTTGGGCCTGCCCGCCCTGCCTGCGCAAGGCGTGGCGCATGTGGAGTCGGACCTGCTGTCAGCGCGCGCAGACGCCACAGCGGCCTTTGCATGGTCGGGCGCCCGGATCCGGCGCTGGCGCAACTTGCTGCACGCCAGCGCGGACAACCGTGCCCTGCCTGCCAACTACCGGGTTTGCTGGGACGGTGCTGAGCCGCTGCACCTCCCCACCGGTGATCTGCTTTGCCTGGAGCGGCTGGGCTCCGCCAGCGACCCGGGCGCAGACCCCTGGCAGCTGCAGGTCCACGCGCGCCAGGGCGGCGAGCGGATCGTGTTGCCAGGCCGCGGCCACTCGCACGCGCTCAAGCATGTGCTGCAGGAACTGGACGTCGCGCCCTGGGTTCGCGAACGCCTGCCTCTGATTTCCGCCCCTGACGGCAGCCTGCTGGCCGCCGGCGATCTGGCGCTTTCCAGCCGCTTCAGCCAACAGCTTGCCCACGCCGGGCTGCGGCTCACCTGGCGGCGCCGCGCCGGCAGCGATTGAGCCGGACGCGTGGGTGTCCTCCCCTGCCCTGTTTTACGTATGTTCCAGTAGAGAGCCCGCAGCACAGGCTCCCCCACAACCGGCGCCCCGCATGAACGATCGGTCTCCGTTACCCGAAACCGCAGGCACCCCCGGGGCTCCCCCTGACCGCCACTCTGCTAAGTTAACCAACCCTTCCGCAGCACCCGGGTTGTCAGTGGCCGACGCAGATCCAGCAGACACCGCGGCCGACGTCCGCACAACGCAGCCTCAAGCGCCGCCTCCAGCGTTCAATCCGGACACCGAATCACTCATGGATGCGGGCAACCCCATGATCGAATTCGGTCATCTGACCCACGTCGGCATGCGCAGGGACCTCAATGAGGACACCTACTACGGTGACAGCGACCTGGGCCTGTGGCTGGTGGCCGATGGCATGGGTGGGCATGAATATGGCGAAGTCGCCAGCGCGCTGGCCCGTGAAACCATCGTGCGCGAGATCCGTCAGGGTACGCCGCTGGAACAGGCGATCCGGATCGCCGATGAGGAGATCATCCGCGTGTCCCGCCAGCGTCACGACACCCTGCCGATGGGTACCACCGTGGTGGCTGCGCGGGTGCGCCAGAACCGCTTCGAAGTAGCCTGGGTGGGCGACAGTCGCGTGTACCTGTGGCATGCAGGCCGGCTGACCCAGCTCTCCCAGGACCACAGCTACGTCCAGGAGCTGATCCGGCAGGGCACCATCAGCGTGGACCAGGCCCGCGACCACCCGCATCGCAACGTGGTGACCCAGGCGCTCGGCATCACCGATCCGAAGGCGCTGAACGTGGAAACCATGACCGGTGAACTGCTGCCGGGCATGCAGCTGTTGCTGTGCAGCGACGGCCTGACTGAGGAAATGGACGACCCCGGCATTGCCCGGGTGCTGTCACACACCGAATGCAGTGCGCAGGAATGCGTTGACGGGCTGGTGGCGGCCGCGCTGGACAACGGCGGGTCGGACAACGTGACCGTGGTGCTGGTGCGGCGCAGCTGAGCGACGCCCGCTGTCAGCGGGCCCGCAAGGTCATCTCAGGCAGGCTCGACTTCGCGCCCGGCCACCTGTTCCGGCGCCTGCCACAGCGTGCGACCGCTGCGGTTGCCGATCGCTTCCACACGGGCCGCATGCAGGGCCAGCTCCTCATCCGTGGGCACCACCCGCGGCCTGGGGCCGGCTGGCCGAATCGAACCCGCCAAAGCCACCGCATCAGCAGCCGGCTCGAACGCGGCAAAACCGATCTCCCGCTGGCCGGCGGTCAGCTGCAGATACACCTCGGCCAGCAGCTGGGCGTCCAGCAAGGCGCCGTGCAGCTGTCGGTGGGCGTTGTCCACGCCCAGGCGCCGGCACAGCGCGTCCAGCGAGTTGCGCTGACCGGGGTAGCGTTGGCGGGCAAGGTCCAACGAGTCCAGCACCATCGTCCGGTCGGTCATGCAGCCGTAGCTGTCTCCCAACCGGCTCAGCTCGGAATCAAGAAACCCGATATCGAACGCGGCGTTGTGGATCACCAGCTCGGCGCCATCGACGAACGCCAGGAAATCGTCGACCACGTCTTCAAACAGCGGCTTGTCGGCCAGGAATTCGAGCGTGAGCCCGGTCACTTCCTGCGCCCCCGGCTCGAACTCGCACTTGGGGTTGATGTACTGGTGCCAGGTGCGCCCGGTGGGCCGGCGCTCAATTAGCTCGACGCAGCCGATCTCCACCACCCGGTTGCCTTTCTTCCACTCCAGGCCGGTGGTTTCCGTATCTAGGACGATCTGGCGGAGGGACCCCGCGCTGGTTGATTCTGTATTGGACATTGGAGAACCTGAAAATCCCTTCGCTCTACTGGATGACGGCTGAAAGCCTGGCCTTGCAGCGTTCCGCCTGGTCGCGCGCCAGGGTATCGACGCGCTCGTTGTCAGGATCGCCGGAATGGCCCTTGACCCAGCGCCAGTCCACCGTGTGTCGCTGCGCAGCCGCATGCAGGCGCTGCCACAGGTCCTGGTTCTTGACCGGGGCGCCGGCAGCGGTGCGCCAGTTGCGGCGCAACCAGTTCGCCATCCACTCGGTGATGCCCTTGCGCACGTATTGCGAATCGGTGTGGAGCACCACGTCGCAGGGCTCGGACAGCGCTTCCAGCGCGCGGATCGCGGCCATCAGCTCCATGCGGTTGTTGGTGCTCTGGTCTTCTCCGCCCGCCAACTCTTTTTCCCGCTGGCCATAGCGCAGCAGCGCGGCCCAGCCGCCCGGCCCGGGATTGCCCAGGCAGGCGCCATCGGTGTGGATCTGAACTTGCTTGTGGACACTCATCCGGTACTCAATCCTTGCTGAAAACGAAGCTGACGTACGCCACCGGGCGTTGGCGTCAGCGGCATGACACGCTTTTCGGCACGCAGCGCATAGGCCGCGCGCAGGCCAGGACCGCTGCCTGCCCCGGGCCGCGCCTCTACGCGCCAGACCGGGCCCACCCCCTGCGAGACCGGATCTGGCTCCAGCCCCACCCGCCGCAGGCGTCGACGCCAGGTCAGCGGTTCACTGGCGTGCAAACCGGCGCCCTGCCAGCGCAGCCGATAGGGCGACAGCGGGTTCAGCGTGAACAGGTGCACGCGCCCGCCATCCACCAGCACCCTGGCGCATTCGCCCAGCAGCTCGGCGAGCCCCTCCCCGGCCGGTACGTGCTGCAGTACCACCGTGGCGATCGATTCACTGGCCAGCGGAAGCGGCAGGCGGCAGCGCACCTGTCCTTCCCAATCGCCGCCGTTGGCCACCAGGCACAGGCCGCGACCGGGGCTTTCGATCCTGACGGAGCCCGGCGAAAACCACAGCCATGGCAGCGCCGGCCGCTCCGACAGCGTGCGTCGGATCAGCGGAATCTCGCTTTCAATCAGGGCCTGACCGGGCCCGGACTCGAACCAGGAGCGGCGGGCGGCGGGTTGACCTGCTGGTAAATTCGCGGGCATGGTCCCCATTCTACTGGGTGCCGGGGAGCCGGTCCGCGATGCAAGCCACCCCTCTGAGGGCTTTGAGCGACAACTACATCTGGACTCTGGACGCGCCGGACGGGCACATGCTCGTGGTCGATCCCGGAGAAGCCGACCCGGTACTGGAAGAAGCCGCGCGCAGCGGCCGGACGC
The DNA here is from genome assembly GCF_039548515.1 of Luteimonas qiangzhengi. Lineage (NCBI taxonomy): Bacteria > Pseudomonadati > Pseudomonadota > Gammaproteobacteria > Lysobacterales > Lysobacteraceae > Luteimonas > Luteimonas qiangzhengi. Next base: position 42,231 of record NZ_JBCLVE010000009.1, read on the forward strand.
CGGCTGCGATTCTGCTCACCCATCATCACCACGACCACGTGGGCGGCGTGCCAGCCCTGCTGGAGCGCTGGCCAGGGCTGCCGGTGTACGCCCCCGATGATGAGCGCATTGCCACCGCGACCATCCGGGTGGGCGATGGAGACACCATTCAGACCGGCCCGTGGCGCCTGCAGGTGATCGCCGTGCCGGGCCACACCAGCAGTCATATCGCCTTCCACGGTCACGGCACGCTGTTCCCGGGCGACACCTTGTTCAGCCTGGGTTGCGGGCGGCTGTTCGAGGGTAGCCCGGCGCAGATGCTCCAGTCGCTGGATCGCCTGGCCGCCTTGCCGCCGCAGACACTGGTCTGTTGCGGGCATGAATACACGCGCAGCAACGCCGCTTTTGCCCTGGCCGTCGAGCCGGGCAATGCGCAGCTGCGCGAACGCAGTGAGGAAGTCGAGCGCATGCGCGCCCAGGATCAACCCACATTGCCATCCACCCTCGCCCAGGAACTGGCCTGCAACCCGTTCCTGCGCATCGACGTACCGCAGGTGCGCGCCGCCCTCGTGGGCCGGCTGAGCACTGACCAGGCCGACAACCGGGTGGCGCTGTTTGCCGCGCTGCGTGCGTGGAAGGACAACTTCAGCGGATGATTTTCAGACGGAATCCCCGTTCGAGCAGGCATGCCGCTGGCCTGCTTGCTGCCGCCCTGCTGGGCGCACTCTGCGCGCTGCCGGCTTCGGCCGCCAGCAACAGCGGCACGGCCATGGGCCTGCAGATGCCGGCCATTGCCGGATCCACCGGACAGACCACCGACGCCCTGCAGCCCATCACCCGCAGCGGGCGCGACATCTATATCGATTTCCGCGACGGGCTGTCGGACCAGGAATGCGCGGTGGACTCCAGCGACCGCTGGCGACAGCATTTTTCCCATGTCCCACGTGATCTCGCCGATCGCCCGGATCGGTTGCTGCCGCTGTTCGGTTACGTGGTCGATTCCCTGCGCGAGTACCACCTGCCCACCGAATACGCGCTGATCCCGTTCGTCGAGAGCGGCTACCAGCCCGGGGCACGCAGCCCATCCGGGCCGACCGGTCTGTGGCAGTTCATCACCGCCACCGCCCGCAACCACGAGGTCGCGATCCGGCCCGGTTACGACGGCCGGCTCTCGCCAGTGGAGTCAACCACCGCCGCGGTGCGCTATCTGCGCACGCTGCACGGCATGTTCGCCGGCGACTGGCGGCTGGCCGTGATGGGTTACAACGCCGGTGAATACCGGATCTTCGGCGCCTTGCGCAACGCCGGCCAGCGGGCCATGGACGCCGAGCCCGAGAAGCTGTCCGTGCCGCCCATTACCCGCGCCTACGTACGCAAGCTGCAGGCCCTGGCCTGCCTGCTGGTGGAGGCCGGAGAGCGCGAGGAATGGCTGCAGGCGATCGACCAGACGGTACCGGTGCTGACCGCCGCGGAGCTGCCGGCCAATGTGCGCCAGCTGGACACCTGGGCCAATCGCAGGGGCCTGGATCCCGCGATGGTCCGGCACTTCAATCCGGTCTTCGCCAACGGCAACGTGGCCAGCGCCAACCGCGGCCAGTCTGTGCTGGCCCCGGCACCCGCCGAGCACGCCCTGATGGCGCTGCGGGTGGAGCAGGCGCCGATCACCCGTCCGCCCGCACTCGCACCCGAGCTCGCACCCGAGCTCGCGCCCGGCCGACGCGCCCGGAACGACAGCCCCGTCTTCCTCGCTGATGCCAGCGACCTGGTGGAAGACGACGCAACCACGGTTGCCGCCCTGCCGCCGGCAACGACCCGCACCGCCCCCCGCCTGCATACGGTGGCGCGCGGCGAGTCCATCTGGCGCATCGCCCGCCACTATGGGCTGAGCGCGGCCCAGCTGCTGCTGCGCAACGGCCTTGAAGCCAGCAGCGTGATCCAGCCCGGCATGGTCCTGCAGATTGACGAAGGCGGCCCCGGTAGACAGCCGCACATGGCAAACTAGAGCGGTTGTTCAACCGCGAGATCACTATCCATGGGTTTTCTGAAAGGCAAGCGCGCCCTGATCACGGGCATCGCAAGTCAGCGTTCGATCGCCAACGGCATCGCCGAAGCGATGCACCGGGAAGGGGCCGAACTGGCCTTCACGTACCAGAATGACAAGCTCAAATCGCGCGTGGAGGACGTTGCCTCGCGCCTGGGCGGCGGGCCGTCATTCCCGCTTGATGTCACTGATGATGCCGAGATCGAAGCTCTTTTCTCCGACCTGGGCAAGCACTGGACCGACGGCTTCGACATCCTCGTCCACGCCATCGCATTCGCCCCGCGCGAAGCCATCGCAGGCGAGTTCCTCGACGGCCTTTCACGCGATGCGTTTTCGACCGCCCATGACATTTCCGCGTACTCCTTCGCGGCCCTGGCCAAGGGCGCCCGACCGCTGATGCAGGGACGCAATGGCTCCATGCTGACGCTGACCTACCTGGGCGCCGTACGCACCCTGCCCAGCTACAACGTGATGGGCGTGGCCAAAGCCAGTCTGGAAGCGACCATGCGCTACCTGGCCTACAACCTGGGGCCGGAAGGTATCCGGGTGAATGCCATCTCGGCCGGGCCGATCAAGACGCTCGCCGCGGCCGGCATCGGCGGCTTCCGCAAGATCCTGGGCCATGTGGAATCCGAAGCACCGCTGCGGCGCACGGTCACCATCGAGGACGTGGGCAACGTGGCCGCGTTCCTGGCCTCGGACCTGGCAGCCGGCGTCACCGGCGAGGTCACCTACGTGGACGGCGGCTACAACATCGTCAGCATGACCGGCATCGAGTGAGCCGGACGGGGCCACGCCCCTGACAAGCGCGCAAAAAAAGACCCGGGCTTGCACCCGGGTCTTTTTTTGTCATGACCAATCCCGTCAGAGCTGGGATTCAACCACCGTCACTTTCATGTTCTGACGGAGCGTGCGCAGCAACGAGGCAGCCGCATCGTTACCGGCGCCCACCTCCAGCTGCTGGGCCAGCATGGCGCGCTCCTGCGCACTGGCGTCCTCCGGATTGCCCGGGTTCACCGCGGTCACTTCGAACACCACGATATGGCCGTCATCCAGCACCACCTTGCCCGGGGTTGAGGCACCCTCTGCCGGTGCTTCGGCGGAGAAATAGGCTTCCACCGCGGCCGGATGTGGCACTGGGGTACCGCGCGGCACGCCCGGCACTTCCTGCACGGCCAGGCCTTCCTCTTCGGCAACCTCGCTGAGCGCGGTGCCCTGGCTCATGCGCTCGATGATGCCGTCGGCCTGGGCGATCGCGCGGTTGGTCGCACGGTCCACACGGATCGCGGCGATCACCTCGTCGCGGACTTCCTCCAACGGACGGACACGCTCGGGAGAATGACCGGTCACGCGGATCAGGACGCTGTGGTTCGGGGCGATATCGATCGGATCACTGACCGTCTGGTCCTCGATCAGGCTTTCGGTGAACGCAGCGCGCTGCACCGCCGGGTTGGCGATGACGCCCTCACCTTCGCCGCGGGCGAACGGCCCCGCCTGCTTCACTTCGAATCCACCGATCGCCGCTGCCGGCTCCAGGGAGTTCGGATCACGGTAAGCCTGGTCCACCACGGTGCCGACCAGATCACTGTAGGCGCGCTCGCGGGCGCTGCCTGACAACTCCTCCAGCAGCTGGTCACGCACGTCTTCAAAAGCAACCGTGTCGCCGCCGCCCTGCACTTCGCGCAGCTGCAGCACGTGCCAGCCGAAGTCAGTCCTGACCGGTCCGCTCACGTCGCCCGGCTCCATTTCAAACAGCGCCTGCTCGAACTCGGCCACCATCTCGCCGGGCTGCACCCAGCCCAGGTCACCGCCCATTTCAGCCGAGCCGAAATCCGCCGAATGTTCGCGGGCCAGCGCGGCAAAGTCCGCATCGGGGGCGGCGGCCTGTTCGGCCAGCTCGCGTGCCTGGGCCTGGGCCGCCTGCGACTCCTCGGCGCTGGCGTCGGCCGGCACTTCAATCAGGATGTGCGATGCCAGACGCTGCTCATCGCCCACGAAGCGCGCACGCTCGCTCGCAAAGTGAGCACGCAATTCCTCATCCGTCGGCTCATCGTCGATCTCCAGACCTGCGGCCTGCATTTCGATGTATTCGATCGTGACCGTCTCGGGCGCACGATATTCGGCGCTGTTGGCCTGGTACCAGGCATTGATTTCCTCGTCGCCAACCTCTTCCGCGTCGGGCTCGAGCGCCGGGATCACTGCGAAGGAAACATCGCGGCGTTCGCCCAACAGCACCAGCAGCCGATCGATCCGGGCCTGGGTAACAAACGCCGAATCGGCCACCTGCACCGGAATCAGCGACTGCTGCAGGCTCTCACGCACCAGGTTTTCGAACTGGGTCGGGCTCTGCGGTGGCACCTGGGACTGCAATGCCACCTGATAACGCTGCAGGTCGAACTGGCCGTCCACCTGGAAGCCGGGAATCTGCTGGATCTGCGCGGCCACCTGCGCATTGCCGACCGCGATGCCGCGGCTGTCGGCAGTGAGCCTCAGCACGGTCTGATCAATCAGGCCTTCAAGCACCTGGCGACGGCTCTCGATCGATTCGAAGCTACGCGGATCAAACGCGTCGCCCTGCTGGATGCGGCGCTGCTGCCGCTCCTGTTCGAATGCCCGTCGGAAGTCTTCGGTCTCGATGATTTCGCTGTTCCACACCAGCTTGCGCACCGGCCACAGGTCGGGGGCACTGCGCCACCATGAGGGCGGGGCTTCCACCTTGGCCGCGTAATTGGCACCGCTCTGGAACAGGTACTGCTCCATGCCGAAGAACGCGAACGGAATTGCCAGCAGGATCACGATTCCAATCGCGATCCAGCCTGTCATCTTGTCTCTGAGTGCTTGCAGCATTGTATGTACAGACCCTGGAGGTAGCCGCGCATTTTAAACCGGATTGCACCGCCGCAGGCGCTGGGCTGCTGGAGGGCACGAACACACGATGCGGATGAAAGCCTTAAAAGCAAAAACCCCTGCCTGGGCAGGGGTTTTTGGGTCAAAAATGGCGGAGCGGACGGGACTCGAACCCGCGACCTCCGGCGTGACAGGCCAGCATTCTAACCAACTGAACTACCGCTCCGCGCTTGAAACCTTTTGAAGCCTGGCGTGGTGGGTGCTGAGGGGTTCGAACCCCCGACCCTCGCCTTGTAAGGGCGACGCTCTACCGCTGAGCTAAGCACCCCGACTAAGACGATTAGTTTACAGCGTCTTTCAGCGCTTTACCAGCCTTGAATGCAGGATTCTTTGCAGCCGGGATCTGGATCTCTTCGCCGGTGCGCGGATTGCGGCCGGTGCGTGCAGCGCGGTCGCGCACTTCGAAGGTGCCGAAGCCGGCAATGGCAACGCTGTCGCCGCGGCCGAGGGTGCTGGTGATGGTATCGAACACCGTATCCACGGCGCTGGTCGCGTCAGCGCGGGTCAGGCCAGCCTTGGCGGCCACGGCTTCGATGATGTCACTCTTCTTCGTCATGTCTCTCGTAACTCCTGATGCGACCCGGGTCGCGTTGATTTCGAACGGCCAAACGCTCGATGCGGAGCGGCCAACCCGCTGGATGAAGCCGCGAACAGGTCACTTTATACCAGTGCGCCCCATCGACGCGCAACCGAAAAGTCCCACAACCGCGCCACTTTCGGCCTCCCTGCCACAGCAGCGCGCAGGCGTCAATGCTTGCTGACGGGTGTCCTTTCACGTGACTTAGCCGGCTTGGAGATCACGCCTTCGGCCGCTTTGGCCGCCCGCTGCGGCAGCGGCCGCTCCAGCGCAATGTCGAGCACTTCCTCGATCCACTTCACCGGAATGATCTCCAGGTCATCGGTCACGTTTTTGGGAAGATCGGCCAGGTCCTTGCGGTTGTCCTCGGGAATGATGACCGTGCGGATACCGCCGCGCAGTGCCGCCAGCAGCTTTTCCTTGAGCCCGCCGATCTCGGTCACCTTGCCGCGCAGGGTAATTTCACCGGTCATGGCCACATCCGAGCGCACCGGGATCTTGGCCAGCATGGAGACCAGCGCCGTGGTGATGGCAATGCCTGCGCTCGGCCCATCCTTCGGGGTCGCGCCGTCCGGCACGTGCACGTGGATATCGCGCTTCTGCAGCCATTCAATATCAACGTCGATCTGGTCCGCACGCGCGCGCACGATGGAGTGTGCAGCCGAAGCGGATTCCTTCATCACGTCGCCCAGCTGGCCGGTCAGGATCAGATTGCCCTTGCCCTGCATGTGGGTGGCTTCGATCTGCAGCAGATCGCCGCCTACCTCGGTCCAGGCCAGTCCGGTCACCATGCCGATCTCGTTGCCCTGCTCTGCCCGGCCGAAGTCGAAGCGGCGCACGCCCAGGTACTTTTCCAGGTTCTTTGAAGTGACGCTGATCGCCTTGGTCTTCTTCTTCGGACCGGCCAGCGCGATTTCCTTGACCACCTTGCGGCAGATCTTGGCGATTTCGCGTTCCAGGTTGCGCACGCCGGACTCGCGCGTGTAGTAGCGCACGATGTCGCGGATCGCGCCCTCGGCGATCTTCAGCTCTTCTTCCTTCAGGCCGTTGGCCTTGAACTGCTTGCGCAGCAGATAGCGCATCGCAATGTTGAGTTTCTCTTCCTCGGTGTAGCCGGGGATGCGGATCACTTCCATCCGATCCAGCAGCGGGCCGGGAATGTTGAGCGAGTTGGCGGTGGCGATGAACATCACCTCCGACAGGTCCATGTCCACCTCAAGGTAGTGATCGTTGAACGCGTCGTTCTGTTCCGGATCCAGCACCTCAAGCAGTGCCGAGGACGGATCGCCGCGGAAGTCCATCGACATCTTGTCGATCTCATCGAGCACGAACAGCGGGTTCTTGGTGCCGGCCTTGGTCAGGTTCTGCACGATCCGACCCGGCATGGAGCCCACGTAGGTGCGGCGGTGTCCACGGATCTCGGCCTCATCACGCACCCCGCCCAGCGACATGCGCACGAACTTGCGGTTGGTGGCCTTGGCGATCGACTGCCCCAGCGAGGTTTTACCCACACCCGGCGGGCCGACCAGGCACAGAATCGCGCCCTTCATGTTCTTCACCCGGGTCTGCACGGCCAGGTATTCGAGGATCCGCTCCTTCACCTTCTCAAGGCCGTAGTGGTCGGCATCCAGCACGTCCTGGGCGACGTTGAGGTCCTTGCGCACCCGGCTGCGCTTCTTCCACGGCACGCCCAGCAGCCACTCCAGGTAGTTGCGCACCACCGCGGCCTCGGCCGACATGGGCGACATCTGCTTGAGCTTGTTGAACTCGCTCTTCGCCTTGGCCTCCACCCCCTTGGGCATGCCGGCCTCGGCGATCTTGCGGGCGATCTCCTCCATGTCGTTGGGCGCGTCATCGATCTCGCCCAGCTCCTTCTGGATCGCCTTCATCTGCTCGTTGAGGTAGTACTCGCGCTGGGACTTCTCCATCTGCCCCTTCACGCGGCCGCGGATGCGTTTTTCCATCTGCTGCACGTCAATTTCGCCGTCCACCAGACCCACCAGAGCCTCCAGGCGATCACCAATTTCGGCGGTTTCCAGCAGCTTCTGTTTGTCGGCCAGGCGCACGCCCAGGTGCGCGGCAATCGTGTCTGCCAGGCGTCCCGGCTCGTCGATACCCGACACCGTCTGCAGCAGCTCCGGCGGCAGCTTGCGGCTGGTCTTCACGTACTGCTCGAACAGGTTCATCAGCGAGCGGGCAACCGCCTCGATCTCGCGGGCCTCGCGCCCGTCGCTGGTCTCGATTTCGACGCCCTGTCCCACCAGGCTGCCATCGCGCTCGGTCACCTCGCTGATCGCAGCGCGCGACACGCCTTCCACCAGCACCTTGATGGTGCCGTCGGGCAGCTTCAGCAACTGCAGCACCTGCGCCAGGGTACCGGTGGCGTACACATCGTCGGCGGCGGGGTCGTCAACATCGGCCGACTTCTGCGCCACCAGCAGGATGCGCTTGTCGCCTTCCATCGCCATGTCCAGCGCGCGGATGGACTTGTCCCGGCCGACGAACAGCGGGATCACCATGTGCGGGAACACCACGACGTCGCGCAGCGGCAGCACCGGCAGTTCAAGGATTTCGGTAGAGGGAGTGCTCATCAGGGCTCCGGATTTCATGTGCAGGGCCGGCTTCGTCCGGCATGCCCTCGTTATGGGGCTGACCGGAGAGGGATGCAACCCGACCGGGACCAAATGCAGTGCCGTTTCGCAGAAGAACCTGTTGGATCAAGCAGTTAAATTGCTTCGGCGGCATCACCTGTCCGTAGACCAGACATTCTCTGGACGCAAGACGATGGGGTGCATTCCCCACATCCAGAGTGATCAACCACAGCTTTGGCAAGCTTTGCGCATTCACTACCCCGGAAGAAACACCAGCCGCGTCGATACCCCCATTCGCCTTCATCCACTGTCAAGCAGTCAAGAACATCCTCACCGCTGGAGCAGACTTCCAACGACCACGCGGCACGTGATGTTGCTCCTCCCGCAAATTACCGCCGGAGCCGGTAGAGCTCACGGCACGGGTCTCCGTCAGGGATATTGGCACTGCTTGTCCACAAATCGTGGACAAGGATGGAGCCGTCTGCCCGCGTGCTCAGACAGAAATCCCCGGAATACTTGCGGTTGCGAACTCCCCTACGCAGCAGGACATCGGTGTTGAGGCTGACGCTATACGCCACCCCCGTGCGCAAGCGGGTCGGAGACACCATCACATCGGCATCATCCGGTTCCAAGCCATAGGGAACACAGTTGCCGCCCTGGATCAGCATCGCATGGGACGGCAGGCCCATGGACCACGCCACCCTTCCATCATTGGCCAGCGGGGCGCCCTGAGCTGCCGCGACGTGAACCATTACTATCTGGGAGGGATTCCGGCGTACCACCCGACTGTCATCCAGTGCGAAACAAGGCAAGCTGCCGGATTGCTTAATCTTGGCCCGGTACATCGACGACATGGCGCGGCCATCCATTGAGTGCACACACCCGAAGAAAAAGACGACGACGGTCAGTATGGAAATTCGCATACGTGGTGAATGGGCGGCAAAAACGGTGCTTCGCGGCTGATGCGACCCGCCCTTTTTCCTGAAAGTTCGACTTGAAACAGGAATGCCCTCACAGCAATGTGTTTGCCGACAAAGATGCAACTCACTTCACACGATAGAGGCCTCGACAAGCATCGTCAGCAAGCACATCTGAGCGAGGCGTCGCCCCAAGGTCATGCACTTTGATACTCCCATCGGTCTGACTGCTCAGGCAAAAATGGCCCGCATATCTACGATTCTCCAAGCGTCCTGTGTTTACGAGATCCGTGTTAAGTGTGACTAGATAGCCAACGCCCAGCTGCAACTCTTCAGCTGCCACCATTGATTCCGTACCCGGGGGGCTATCGCCGTACTTTATGCACTCTTCACCCTGCAACGTCCGATCGACACCTTGTGGGAACCCGATAGACCAAGCTATCGACCCGTCCCGGGCCATGGCTGCGCTTTGTGGAATCGCGACGTGAACCATCACAAGTCGCGAAGCATGTCGCGCTGTATGTGGATCGTTCTGCAACGCAAAGCAAGGCACGTCACCTGCTTGCTTGACTCTTGCCTGATACATCGAGGTGCTGGCGCTTCCCTCCAATGAAAAGACGCTACAGCCCAGTGCCAGACCGGAGAGACAAAAAACGATCGCGCGCAGCCTGACCATATCAAGGAAGGCTCTTGCGGTTCGATGGGTCCCGGATGAAATCACTAAGCACAGCGCTGAAAAGCACAGCCGCATCTGGATCACTCCTGTAGTTTGCCTGCCTCATTACGAAAACGTCCCGGAGAAATGACAGGGCGAAGTAGTCCGCCAGAATGTTCCCCTGAGCTTCCATGTTGTAATCAGAAAGCCTTTTGTCAGCAGCAAGAACGTATTCGTACCCGAGACCCACCCGAAGCGCTCCTCGCCATTTGACTGGATAGCCCAGCTGATGCTGCCAGACGTGGGTCATTTCATGCATGAACCACCACTGGTAGTCAGGAGAGGCGGGATCGGAAAAATCTTCTTGGAAGTGCTTCGGATTGAAGTAGATGTGGCCGTTCGGAGCCATCGCCGCGTTATCCGGCTGCAATCCGAACCACAGGTACTCCCGGTTGTGGATCCGGACCTTTGAATAGTCGATGGCGTCGCCAAATACCAGACGCGACATCGCTATCTCCCCCTGGGTCAGCCCTCGTGCATCACCTTCGGGAGTCGCTACCTGGTGAACCGAAACTCCAAACCCTTCCGCACTGGTCGTCACCCCTTCCAATGCGATCTCGAGCGGGTCCAAGGACTCCGGGCAGTGATGGGCATGCGCGGGACAGCACACCACATCTTCCGGATTCAAAACGACCTTGACGATCCGCTGCGGCGTTTGCGTGACCACGCGTGCCGTGTTCCCGGCATCATCCGTCCGCCCTTCGAGGCAGGACCCATCCTCCAGTTGAAGGACATAGGCGGCATCACACAGCACTCGCCCTGACCCGTCAACGAGGCACAGGCCCTGATCGAACTCACCCGCCGGTCCTGTCGTTGCAGCCCCCTCTGTGGCGTTGCGCAGCTTCGCAACTGCTGCTGCAACGCCTGCAGCCGCAGCTAAAGATGCCAGCCCACCCGCTCCGCCCGCTCCCCCACCCCCCACATCCACAAACACCCGCACCTGCTGCGCCGACAGCACCTTGCAGCCGCACGCCAGCGAGCTGCCATGCAGGGCCACGGGCTGGCCGTCCACCACCAGGGTGGAGTCGCCGTCAACTATGGGGTAGGCGCCCTTGTGGCGCGGGCAGGTGGCCTGGTCGTTGACCCGGGCCACGGGAATGCCATCGATATCGGTGAACGACGAGCCGGTGATGACGCTGCCGCCGCTGCTGGTCGGGTCTCCGACCACGATCCAGTTCCTTGCCATCATGCGCTCCTTGCACGATCGGCGGGCCCAGTGCCCGCCGCTGGAATCCTTCCTGCTACTCGGCCGAAGCCACCTTCTGTGACGGCGGGTTCTGGTAGATGAGGTACGGCTCGGTCTTGTGGTCGATGACCGCCTCGTCCACCACCACCTTGCTGACGTTCTCAAGCGACGGCAGCTCGTACATGGTGTCGAGCAGCACCGACTCGACGATGGTGCGCAGCCCGCGTGCGCCGGTCTTGCGCTTGATCGCCTTGCGCGCAATGGCGGCCAGGGCGTCGTCGCGGAACTCCAGCTCTGCGCCTTCCATCTCGAACAGCTTCTTGAACTGTTTGGTGATCGCGTTCTTCGGCTCGGTGAGGATCTTGATCAGCGCACCCTCGTCCAGCTCCTCGAGCGTGGCGACCACCGGCAGACGGCCGACGAACTCGGGGATCAGGCCGAACTTGATCAGGTCTTCAGGCTCGACGTCAGCCAGCACCTTGCCGGAATCGACCTTGCGTTCGCTGCTCTTGACCTTGGCCGAAAAGCCGATGCCGCCACCGTCACTGGTGCGCTGCTGGATGATCTTGTCCAGGCCGGCAAATGCGCCACCGACGATGAACAGGATATTGCTGGTATCGACCTGCAGGAACTCCTGCTGCGGATGCTTGCGTCCGCCCTGCGGCGGCACGCTGGCCATGGTGCCTTCGATCAACTTGAGCAGCGCCTGCTGCACGCCTTCGCCGGACACGTCGCGGGTGATCGACGGGTTCTCGCTCTTGCGGGAGATCTTGTCGATCTCGTCGATGTAGACGATGCCCTGCTGCGCCTTCTCGACGTCGTAGTCGCACTTCTGCAGGAGCTTCTGGATGATGTTCTCAACGTCTTCACCCACGTAACCGGCCTCGGTCAGCGTGGTCGCGTCGGCCATGGTGAACGGCACGTTGAGCATGCGCGCCAGGGTCTCGGCCAGCAGGGTCTTGCCCGAACCGGTGGGACCCACCAGCAGGATGTTGGACTTGGCCAGTTCGACCTCGTCACTCTTCTGCCTGCTTTCGATGCGCTTGTAGTGGTTGTAGACCGCCACCGCCAGGGTGCGCTTGGCGCGCTGCTGGCCGATCACGTATTCGTCCAGCACCTCGAGGATTTCCTTCGGCTTGGGCAGCGAGCTGCGCGCCGACTGGGCTTTTTCCTCGAGCTCCTCACGGATGATGTCGTTGCACAGTTCAACGCACTCATCACAGATGAACACGCTGGGGCCCGCAATCAGCTTGCGCACCTCATGCTGGCTCTTTCCACAGAAAGAACAGTAGAGGATCTTGCTGCTGTCGCCGGAACGGCCCTGGGAGTCATTGCTCATGCGTTGCTTACCCGCTGGTACGGCGCCCTGTGGCGCTGGATCGATTTGAGAATAGCATAGCGACTGCGCCGCGCCAGCACCGCGCCGGAACACAGAAACCCGTTGTTTAACGGCACTTTGCGCGCGTCCTGCCCGTCTTTGGGCAGGCAACTGGAGACATCGTCAGACAGGCTGGATGCTCTCGTCGGGACGCCGCTCGAGCACCTCGTCGATCAGGCCATAATCGCGCGCGGCCTCGGCACTCTTGAAGTTGTCGCGCTCGGTATCGCTCGCGATGGTGTCCATGCTCTGACCGGTGTGGCGGGAGAGGATCTCGTTCAGGCGCTGCTTGAGCGAGAGGATCTCGCGGGCGTGGATCTCGATGTCGGTGGCCTGACCCTGGAAGCCGCCCAGCGGCTGGTGGATCATGATCCTGGAGTTCGGCAGCGCATAGCGCTTGCCCTTGGCACCGGCCGCGAGCAGCAGTGCGCCCATGCTGGCCGCCTGGCCAACGCAGATGGTGCTCACGTCAGGCTTGATGAACTGCATGGTGTCGTAGATCGCCAGGCCCGCAGTGACGATGCCGCCCGGCGAGTTGATGTACAGGCTGATGTCCTTCTCGGGATTTTCAGCCTCCAGGAACAGCAGCTGGGCGACGATCACGTTGGCCACGTGATCGTCGACCGGGCCAACCAGGAAGATCACCCGCTCCTTGAGCAAACGCGAATAGATGTCGTACGCGCGCTCCCCGCGACTGGTCTGTTCGACCACCATCGGGACGAGGTTGAGGGCCTTGGTCTGGTTGATCATGCTGTCTGGGTATCCAACTTGGAAAGGCGGGCTATCGCCGTGAACGGAACGATCACGCCTGCGGCGCGATCGCTTCCTGGAAGGTCAATTTCTCGTCGGTGTGCTGGGCGCGCTCGGCGATCCAGTCGATCACCTGCTCTTCCATCACCCTGTTCTGCAATCCTGACATGAGTTGGGGATCGTTGCGGTACAACTCAATGACCTGCTCCGGTTCCTCATAGGTGGAAGCGATCAGGCGCAGGGTTTCATTCAGGCGCTTGGGATCAAGCATGAGCTTGTTGGTCCGCGCGACTTCACCCACCAGCAGACCCATCAGCACGCGCCGGCGCGCCACTTCCATGAACTGCTTGTCCGGCAGGTCCGGCACCTGGCGGCCCTGACGACGCGCCTGCTCCACGGAGTCCTGGGCCAGCGCGCGCGCCTCGTTTTCCACCAGGCGCGGCGGCAGCTCGACGTGCTCCCAGGTGGAGACCAGCTGCTCGCCGACTTCGCGACGCAGGCGGTTCATCAGCGCGCCCTTGAGCTCGCGCTGCAGGTTGGTACGGATTTCGGTGCGGAACTGCTCCAGCTCGCCCTTCTTCACGCCAAAGCTCTTGATGAAGTCGGCATCAACCTCGGGCAGCATCTCTTCGGACACCCGCTCCACCTTCAGGTGGGCCTGGGCCTTCTTGCCGGCAAGCTGCGACACGCGCCAGTCGGCCGGGAACTCGACCTCGACGGTCTTTTCCTCACCGGCGGACATGCCCACAAGCGCGTCTTCCAGCGCCGGCAGCATCGCGCCCGAACCGATCACCAGGGTGCCCTTTTCCGAGCCTTCCGGCGGCAGGCGTTCGTCGCCGGCCTGCGACCAGGTCTCGATATCCACTGCGTCGCCCTGCGCAGCCGGACGGGTCACCGCGCTCCAGCTCCTGCGCTGCTGGCGCAGGTTGTCGATCATGCGGTCGATGTCCTCATCGGCGACTTCACCGGTGTGACGCACCACCGTCAGCTTGGAAACGTCGATCTCGCCGAAGTCCGGCACGACTTCGAAGGTGGCCACATAGGACAGCTCATCGTCGCCTTCCGAAGCCGGCTCGATCCGCGGGCTGCCTGCCACGCGCAGCTCGTTGGCACTGATGGCGCCATCAAACTGCTCGCGCAGCAGGCGGTCCAGCACCTCGGCACGGACCTGCGCGCCAAAGCGCTGCTTGATCACGCTGGTGGGCACCTTGCCCGGGCGGAAGCCCTTGATGCGGGCGGTGCCGGCCATTTCGCGCAGGCGGCCGCCAACGTCGCTTTCCAACTGTTCTGCCGGAACCTGGAAAGTCATCCGGCGCTCGAGATTGCCGGTGGATTCGACCGAAACTTGCATAACCACTCCTGCACCGCGGCCGTGGGCCGGGAATTTCATCATTGTCGGGATACCGGAACCGGGGGTCGCACAGCTGACGCCCGGGCTCCAGCGGAACGGGATATTGTGGCGGATTCGGGGGGCGGACGCTACAGGGCGGCGTGATCCGCGCAGCCCACGGACGCACGTTCGCCCGTGTATCAGCGTGCCGGTTCCGCTTGAAGATGGTGCGAAAGGGGGGACTCGAACCCCCACGCCTTGCGGCACCGGCACCTAAAGCCGGGGCGTCTACCAATTCCGCCACTTTCGCAATCGCGGGCCAATTCTACCCGCACCACAACGAAAAACGCCCGGCAATGCCGGGCGTTTTCGAAACTGGTGGGCCGTGATGGATTCGAACCATCGACCAGCGGATTAAGAGTCCGATGCTCTACCAACTGAGCTAACGGCCCGGATAAATCGGGTGGCGCAGTGTAACGGCGCGTTTCCCGGATGGCAATCAAAATTTCGATGCCATCAAAAATCAGGGTTGAAACTGGGGTGGCTGAGGGGAGTCGAACCCCCGACCCCCGGAATCACAATCCGGTGCTCTAACCATCTGAGCTACAGCCACCACATCTGGAACATTGAAACACTTTACGAACCACTTTGCGCCGCTGGATTGGCGCGCCCGGCAGGACTCGAACCTGCAACCACCGGCTTAGAAGGCCGGTGCTCTATCCGGTTGAGCTACGGGCGCCCGCGCCGGATTGTCGCATCGACTCCCGTCCGTGGCGACCGGTGGTCGGGGTAGAGGGATTCGAACCCCCGACATCCTGCTCCCAAAGCAGGCGCGCTACCAGACTGCGCTATACCCCGCCGATGCCGAACGGTCCGTTCCTGAGTTGCCGGCGACTTGCATCGTCGGCCCGGGAACCGCGTATTGTCCGGGGCGTGTGGGCCGGTGTCAATCGGGTCGTTGCCGCTCTTCCCGGCGCTGCCAGCGGGAATCCACGTCTTCACGTGTATCCTCAGCGCCAGCATCCATTCAAATCAAAGAGGTATCCATGCGCAGCGGAAATCCCGCCCTCAAGGAATCCACATTCCTGGACCTGGGCAGCGGCACTGTCGTCTCCTGCCCTGACCAGGTGATGACCCTCAACGGCACTGCCAACAAGACCGGCCTGCTGTTGCTGCTGGCAACCCTCACCGCGGCCTGGGCCTGGAGTCAGGCGCTGACCCCGACCGGTGAGCCCGCACCGGGCTTCAACCTGTACATGTGGGGCGGCCTGATCGGCGGCTTCGTGCTGGCCATGGTGACGGTGTTCAAGAAGGAATGGGCGCCGGTCACCGCGCCGCTGTACGCGCTGGTCGAGGGCTTCTTCCTCGGCGCGATCTCGGCCATGTTCAACCACATGTACGAAGGCATCGTGATGCAGGCGGTGATGCTCACCTTCGGCACCCTGTTCGTCATGCTGTTCGCCTACCGCTCGGGGCTGATCAAACCTACCGAGAAGTTCAAGATGGGCGTGGTGGCTGCCACCGGCGGGATCATGCTGGTGTACCTGGCCTCGATCGTGCTGAACATGTTCGGCAGCGGCATCCCGTTGATCCACGAGTCGGGGCTGATCGGGATCGGCTTCAGCCTGTTCGTCGTGGTGATCGCGGCACTGAACCTGGTGCTGGACTTCGACCTGATCGAAACCGGGGTGGAACGCGGCGCGCCCAAGTTCATGGAGTGGTACGGCGCCTTCGCCCTGATGGTCACCCTGGTATGGCTGTACATCGAGTTCCTGCGCCTGCTGGCCAAGCTGAATTCGCGTGACTGACGGACTTCGCATGTTTCACGAAAGGGCGCCCAGGTGGCGCCCTTTTTTCATCGTCATGTTGCATGGGCGGCGCTCCTAGGGAGTGGGCACCGGCTTCGATGGCCACAGAATGAAGCCGACCGCCACGACCGCGAGGATCCAGCAGTAATACACCTTGCCTGCCAGCGCCAGCGGAGAGACCGCCGACAGTGACGCCGCCAGCAGGATCTGTGCCCCGTACGGCAATACCCCCTGCATCACGCAGGCGAAGATATCCAGCACGCTCGCCGAGCGGCGCGGACTGATCCCGTGATGCTCGGCGATATCCTTCGCCACGCTGCCGCTGATCAGGATCGCCACGGTGTTGTTGGCGGTGAACGCGTCGGTGGTGGCCGAGAGTGCCGCGATGCTGAATTCCCCCGTCCGCCGACCGCGATGGCCGCGGGCAATGCGCGAGATGATCTGCGTCAACCAGGCCAGTCCTCCGCTGGCTTTCATCAACGCACTCAATCCGCCGATCAGCAGCGACAGCAGCAGGATCTCCACCATGCTGTCAAAGCCCATCCAGATATCGCCCACGTAGGCCACCGCGTCATAGCCGTCCCCGATCACCAGCCCGAACACACCTGCCAGCGCCAGGCCGATCGCCAGCACCACCAGCACGTCCAGGCCGGCCACCGCCAACACCAGCACCACCAGATACGGCAGGGCCAGCCACGGCGACACCCCGCTGGCCGCCTGTTCCACCGGGGCTGCATCTCCCAGGAACAGCAGCAGTCCCATGGTGACCAGCGCGGCGGGCGCGGCAATGCGGAAGTTCTCCCGGAATTTGTCGCGCATCTGCGCACCCTGGGTGCGGGTGGCGGCGATGGTGGTATCGGAGATCACCGACAGGTTGTCGCCGAACATCGCCCCGCCGATCACCGCCCCCACCACCAGCACCCGATCGAACCCCGCGGCATCTGCCACGCCC
Source organism: Luteimonas qiangzhengi (assembly GCF_039548515.1). Taxonomy (NCBI): domain Bacteria; kingdom Pseudomonadati; phylum Pseudomonadota; class Gammaproteobacteria; order Lysobacterales; family Lysobacteraceae; genus Luteimonas; species Luteimonas qiangzhengi. Next base: position 59,362 of record NZ_JBCLVE010000009.1, read on the forward strand.
AGTGCAATGGGCACCACCGCAGCGACTGTGCCCATCGAGGAGCCGATCGCAAGGGAGATGAAACAGGCCAGCAGGAACAAGCCAGGCATGACCAGCGAAGCCGGCAATGCTCCCAGACCGAGCGCCACGACCGCGTCCACCGCACCGATCGCATTGGATACATAAGCAAATGCGCCAGCCAGCAGATAGATCAGGCACATCAGCACGATGTTCGAATCGCCCATGCCCTGCAGCAGCACTTCCCCGGCCTTCAATCCGCGAAAGTGCGCCAGACAGGCTGCCAGCGCCAGCGCTGGCAGGATCGCCACCGGCGCGCGCAGCTGGTAGAAGCCCATCGGTTCGCCCTGGGCGGTGAAGTACAGGCCGGCACCGAAGAACAGGGCCAGAAACAGCAGCAGCGGCGTGAGCGCCAGCGCGCTTGCGCGGGTGGTCATGGACGGTGGTTCCCCAGGGCGAAAGCATCGATTGTGTCCGGGTTCGTCCCGCGCGTCACTGTCCGCGGCGGGATGATCGGATACGAAAAACGGGACGCTGTGCGTCCCGTTTTCGTGTTGCATCCGGTGGCTCGGGCGATCAGAGGCGGCTGACGATTGCCTGTGCGTAACCCATGGTGGTGCCGGTGCCGCCCAGATCCGCGGTCAGCGAATCCTTGGCTTCCAGCGTCGCCACGATTGCGTTGCGCAGGCGTTCGGCCTGGTCCGGCATGCCGATGTGGTCAAGCATCTGCGCCGCGCCCAGCAGCAGCGCGCCCGGGTTGGCCTTGCCCTGCCCGGCGATGTCGGGCGCGGTGCCGTGCACGGCTTCGAAGATCGCGACTTCGTGGCCGATGTTGGCGCCCGGAGTCAGCCCCAGGCCGCCGATCAGGCCCGCGCACAGGTCGGAGACGATGTCGCCGAACAGGTTGGTGGTGACGATGACGTCGAACTGCTCGGGGCGCATCACCAGCTGCATGCAGGCGTTGTCGACGATCATTTCACTGCACTCGATCTCCGGGAACTCCGCGGCCATCTCGCGCGCCACCTTCAGGAACAGGCCCGAAGTGGTCTTGAGGATGTTGGCCTTATGGACCACGGTGACCTTCTTGCGGCCGGTGCGGCGGGCCATCTCGAAGGCATAGCGGACGATGCGCTCCGAGCCCTTGCGGGTGACCTTTGAGATCAAGGTCGCGGTCTCGCCGTCCTCGGTGATCTCCTGGCCTTCACCGGTGTAGAGGCCTTCGGTGTTTTCACGCACCGTGATCAGGTCGACGTCGCCGGGGAAGCGGGCCAGCGTGTTCGGGTAGGTCCGCGCCGGGCGCACGTTGGCGTACAGGTCGAAATGGCGGCGCAGGGCCACGTTGATCGAGCTGAAGCCCTCGCCGACCGGCGTGGTCAGCGGGCTCTTGAGCGCAACCTTGTTGCGCTGGATCGATTCGAGCGTGGCCGCGGGCAGCAGTTCACCGTGCTTTTCCAGCGCGGCCAGGCCGGCGTCGGCCTCTTCATAGCTCAGGCCGAGATCCATCGCGTCGAGCACGTGCAGGGTGGCATCCATGATTTCGGGGCCGATGCCGTCGCCGCGGATCACCGTGATTTTCTGGGACATTGGGGGGATTTCCGTGCAGAAAGGCACCGCAGCGAACCCGCGGCGCGTGATTGAAAGTGAGCCGCCAATTATGCCGGAACGCCCGGAACCCTGCAGTGCGGGCCGAATTCAGTCGTGCGAATGCCCCGCCGGAGCTTCAGCTTCGCCGCACTCCAGCTGGTCCAGAAAGTCCACCGCCCGGCGCAGGTGCGGGATCACGATCGAACCCCCGACCACCAGCCCGATCGAAAACGTTTCGAACAGCTCCTGGCGGCTGGCGCCGGCGCCACGGCACTGGGCCACGTGGTAGCTGATGCAGTCATCGCAGCGCAGCACCAGCGAGGCCACCAGCCCCAGCAGCTCCTTGGTTTTCACGTCCAACGCGCCGTCGGCATAGGCCTGGGTATCCAGAGCGAAGAACCGGCGTACCACCTGGTTGGGCTCGTCCAGGATGCGTTTGTTCATGCGCTCGCGGAAAGCGGTGAACTCGGCGACGCGGTCACCCTCGGTTTCTGCGCTCATGCGCCCTCCTGCGGCGCATCGCCGGACAGCAGCGCGTCCAGCTTGCCGGCGCGGTGCAGCGCGATCATGTCGTCGTAGCCACCCACATGGTTCTCACCGAAGAAGATCTGCGGCACCGAGGTGCGTCCGGTCCGCTCGACCATGCGCTCGCGCTCGGTCGGGTCCTGGTCGATGCGTACTTCGGTCCACTCCAGGCCGCGGCCCTTGAGAAACTGCTTGGCCGCATTGCAGTAGGCGCAGATGGCACTCGTATACAGCGTGATGGGGGGCTGGGCGGCGGTCTGGGCGTTATCCAAGGCAGGCTCCGGAAACTTGATGCGGCGGAAGGTGTCCAAAGTGTGGGTACGAGCGGCCGGTTTTTCCAGTGCAGGCCCGTACACTGCCGGCGCACACGCCCTTGCCGGGCTTTTTCCAGATGAGGATTAACGGGTGATTCACTCCCTGCCCGCCCGGGGGCGTCATTCTCTTCACCATTCCTCTTGTAACAGCCCCTTCCACGTCTCCTGACTTCCGGACCCGCCACACACCCGATGCGCGCCTTCCTGATTGCAGCCCTGCTCACCCTGGTCTTCGCCGGCAGCCATGCCGCGGCGCAGGAGAACCGGCTGCCCGACATCGGCTCCTCGGCCGGCACCGTGCTCAGCCCCTCCCAGCAGGAGGAATATGGCGAAATGCTGCTGGCCCAGCTGCGCCATTACGACATGGTGCTGGAGGATCCGCTGATCGATCACTGGCTGCGCACCACCGGCAACCGGCTGGCTTCGGCCAGCGACCAACCGCGCCAGTCGTTCACCTTCTTCATGATGCGCGACCGCTCGATCAACGCCTTTGCCACCCTGGGCGGTTATATCGGCGTCAACGTCGGGCTGGTGCTCACTGCGGAAACCGAAGATGAAGTCGCCGCGGTGATGGCGCATGAAATCGTCCACGTCACCCAGAGCCACGTCCTGCGCAGCGTCGAGCGCGCGCAGCGCGACAGCATGCCAATGCTGCTGGCCATGCTCGGCGCAATTGCGCTGGCCGCCAGCACCGACAGCAGCTCCTCGGGCGATGCCGGCATGGCTGCGATCGCCTCGATCCAGGGCCTGGCCCTGCAGCGCCAGATCGACTACACCCGCTCCAATGAGTCCGAGGCCGATCGCATCGGCATGCGCACCCTGGCCCGCAGCGGCTACGACGTGAACTCCATGGCCAGCATGTTCGAGCGCATGCAGGCCGTGTCGCGCGTCAACCAGGGCACCGAACGCGAACGCCTGCCGGACTACCTGCGCACCCACCCGGTCACCACCACCCGGATTGCGGAAGCGCGCCAGCGCGCGGAGCAGCACGCCGGCCGCGGCAGCGTGGTGGCCACCACCTCCACGCCGGATGCGGTGCTGACCGAGCGCGTGCGGGTTCCCACCGGCACTGTCACCGCCCCGGCGCCGGGACGCCCCAGCAATCCCCTGCTGCCGGGCAACCTGCAGCTGCCTGTCCTGGGCACAGGTGCCGCCGACCCGGTCATCTTCGGCTGGGCACGCGAGCGCATGCGGGTTCTCAGTGCCAACACCACCCGCCAGGCGATTACCGAATACGAGGCCATGCGCCGCGCCGAGCCGCTCACCGACGCCCAGCGCTACGGTCTGGCCCTGGCCCGCATGCGCGCCGGCGAAGTGGCTGGTGCTGCCAACGAGTTCGCTGCCCTGCTGCAGGAGCATCCGGGCGATCGCTGGCTGGCCCTGGCCCTGGCCGAAGCCCTGGCCAAGTCGGGGCGTCTTGAAGAAGCCGACGAGCGCTTTGAAAACATGGTTCGGCGCATGCCCAACGACCGCGCCGTGGCCCTGACCTATGCGGCCATGCTGGTGGAGCGCAATACGCCGGAGGCCGGCGTCCGCGCCCAGGCGCTGTTGCGACCGCTGCTGCGTTCGGCCACCGACGATCCGGTGTTCCAGCGTACTTTCGCCCGCATCAGCGAAATCGCCGGCGATACGGTCCGGGCCGGCGAGGCCTGGGCCGAGGCTGCCTACCTGAGCGGCCGTGCCGAACAGGCGCTGGTGCAGCTCAACAACCTGCGCCGGCGCGATGACCTGGACTACTACGCACGCGCCCGCATTGACGCCCGCATTGCCGCCATTACGCCGACCGTGCTTGAGCTGCAGCGCCAGGGCATCCATGACGACGACCTGCGCCGCCGCTGACCCCCTGCACGCCGATGTCATGATGCGGTCACAAATCTGTCGTCTAATCCATCTGTCGTCTAATCCAGACTACGGTCAAGCAGGCAGGTTGTGACAACACAGATGCAGAAACGGATCCTGATCGTCGACGACGAGCCCGCCATCCGCGAGATGGTGGCTTTCGCCCTGCGCAAGGGCGAATACGAACCGGTCCATGCGGGTGACGCCCTCCAGGCGCAGTCCGCAATCGCCGACAAGGTCCCTGACCTGATCCTGCTTGACTGGATGCTGCCCGGCACCAGCGGTCTTGAACTGGCCCGTCGCTGGCGCCGCGATGACCTGACCCGCGAAGTGCCCATCATCATGCTCACCGCCCGCGGCGAGGAAGACGACCGGGTGGGCGGACTGGAAGCCGGCGTGGATGACTACGTGGTCAAGCCGTTCTCCGCACGCGAGCTGCTGGCCCGGATCCGTGCGGTGATGCGCCGCTCGCGCGAAGACGACGAGGATGGCAGCGTCGTTCTTGGTGGCCTGCGTATCGATGGCGCGGCCCACCGGGTGTTCGCCAACGAGGAGCCGCTCAACATCGGTCCTACCGAATTCCGCCTGCTGCATTTTTTCATGACCCACCCTGAGCGCGTCTACTCACGCACGCAGCTGCTCGATCATGTCTGGGGCGGCAGCGTGTACGTCGAGGAGCGCACGGTGGACGTGCATATCCGCCGCCTGCGCAAAACCCTCGAGCCGAGCGGCCTGTCGGGCATGGTGCAGACCGTGCGTGGTGCCGGTTACCGCTTCTCGACCGCTGTGTGATTCATCGCCCGGGCGCCTAGACTGATGCGGATGTCCGCCCATGCGCCCCCTCCCCTGAGCAGGTCACTGGCCCGTCCGCTGGTCGTGCTTCTGGTGGCGCTTGCCCTGGGTTTTGCACTCGGCCACCCCTGGCCGGCGCTGGCGATTGCCGCGCTGGGCCTGCTGGCCTGGCAGCAGCTGAGGCTGCGGAAACTGGTACGGCGCCTGGCCTCCCGCCAGCGCGTGGCCCTGGACCAAGGCACCGACACCTGGAGCGACCTGCAGCAGTTGCTGCATCGCAACCAGGATGAACATCGCAATCGCGTCCAGCGGCTGGTTGAAATGCTGCGCGCCTACCGCGCTGCCGCGGCCGCGCTGCCCGACGCTGTGGTGGTGCTGGAGCGCAACACCCAGCGCGTGCAGTGGTTCAACGAAGCCGCCAGCGACCTGCTTGGATTGCAGTATCCGGAGGACATCCAGGCGCCGCTCGGAGAGCGCCTGCGGCCGCTGCCGATCGCGCACTGGCTGGCCGCCGGTCGCAACGCCGAGCCGTTGCTCGATGCGGCCTCGCCGGTCAGTCCTGCCATTCGCCTGAGCCTGCGCCTGATCCCGTATTCCGACGAGCTGTGGCTGCTGGTGGCGCGCGACGTGACCAAGCTGGTGCATCTGGAACACATCCGCCGCGACTTCGTGGCCAACGTGTCCCACGAACTGCGCACCCCGCTGACCGTCATCCACGGCTACCTGGAGATGCTCGACCCAGCGGAACAGCCGGAGTGGGCCCCCATCCTGGTGGAAATGCAGCGCCAGTCGCAGCGCATGACCCAGCTGGTGGAAGACCTGCTGACCCTGTCGCGGCTCGAGTCGCAGGACTCGATCAGCGATGAGGTGGTGCCGCTGGATTCCACCCTGGCCACCCTGCGACGCGATGCAGAGGCACTCGGCAAAGGCCGGCACGTGATCAGCATTGAAGACCGCGCCGGCGTGGACCTGCTCGGATCACCGCGTGAACTTCACAGCGCATTTTCCAATCTGGTGTCCAACGCGGTGCGCTATACGCCGGCCGATGGGAGCATTTCAATCGTCATCGATCTGGACGAAGAAGGCGGAGTGATGCTGTCGGTGCGCGACAGCGGCTACGGCATCCCCGCATCACACCTGGAACGCCTGACCGAGCGCTTCTACCGGGTATCCACCAGCCGCTCACGCGACCTGGGCGGGACCGGCCTGGGCCTGGCGATCGCCAAACACGTATTGCAGCTGCACCAGGCCCGGCTGGAAATTTCCAGCGAAGTCGGCCAGGGCAGCGTGTTCACCTGCCGCTTTCCCGCGGGACGCACCCTGCCGCGGACGGCCCTGGAGGATTCTGACCCATGACCGCGCCGATAACCGAAGAACAGGATCCGCTGGCCGATCCGGCCCTGTACCTGAACCGCGAACTGGCCCAGCTGGATTTCAACTTCCGGGTCCTGGCCCAGTCGCAGGACAAAAAGGTGCCGCTGCTGGAGCGGCTGCGCTTCCTGTGCATCTCGTGCACCAATCTGGACGAATTTTTTGAAATCCGGGCCGCTGCCGTACGCCACGCCGGCGAGCTTGGCCTGCCACCGGCGATCGACGGGCTGGCCCCGGTCAACGCACTGCGGCGCTTCCATGAGCGCGCCGCGGAGCTGGTGGACGCGCAATACGCCGTCTGGAACGACGAGCTGCGCCCTGCCCTGACCGACGCCGGCGTGCGCGTCATTGCCCGCAGTGAATGGAACGCGCGTCACCGCCGCTGGCTGGCGGCCTACTTCCACAGCGAAATCATGCCCGTGCTTTCGCCGCTGGGGCTGGATCCCGCGCACCCTTTTCCGCGCATCCTCAACAAGTCGCTGAACGTGGTGGTCGTGCTGAAGGGCAAGGATGCATACGGCCGCATCGGCAACCTGGCCATCGTGCGCGCGCCGCGATCCCTGCCGCGCATCATCAAGCTGCCGCCGAAGGTCTCGGGTGGTGAAGACGACTTCGTATTCCTGTCCGCGGTGCTGTCCGAGTTCGTCCACCACCTGTTTCCCGGCATGGAGGTCAAGGGCGCCTACCAGTTCCGGGTGACCCGCAACTCCGAGCTGATCATGGACGAGGACGAGGTGGAGAACCTCGCCCTGGCCCTGCGTGAGGAGCTGGCCGGTCGCGGCTACCAGCGACCCATGCGGCTGGAAATCGCCGCCGACTGCCCGCGATCGATCGTGCGCATCCTGCTGGAGAATTTCGACCTGCCTGACAATGCGGTGTATCGCATCAGCGGGCCGGTCAACCTGAGCCGCGCGGTGCAGGTGTATGACCTGGTGGAGCGCCCGGAACTGAAATACCCGGCGTTCCAGCCGCGCCAGCTGCGCGGCAGCGACGCCATGTTCGACCTGATCACCGATGAGGACGTACTGCTTCACCACCCGTTCGACAGCTTCAATCCGGTGCTGGAACTGATCCAGCAGGCGGCCGAAGATCCGAATGTGCTGGCGATCAAGCAGACCCTGTACCGCACCGGCAAGGATTCACCGATTGTCGAACACCTGGTCCAGGCCGCCCGCAACGGCAAGGACGTGACCGTTGTGGTGGAGCTGCTGGCGCGCTTTGACGAGGAAGCGAACCTGGGCCTGGCCGGACGCCTGCAGGAGGCCGGCGTGCAGGTGGTCTATGGCGTGGTGGGCTTCAAGACCCACGCCAAGATGCTGCTGATCGTGCGCCGGGAAGGTCGCAAGCTGCGCCGCTACGTGCATCTTGGCACCGGCAATTACCACCCCGGCAATGCCCGCGCCTATACCGATCTGGGCCTGATGACCGATCACCCGGGCATCGGCAGCGATGTGCATCAGATCTTCATGCAGCTGTCGGGGCTGGCTCCGGCGATCGAGCTGGGGCACATGCTGCAATCGCCCTTCACCCTGCATCCCGGGGTGCTGGAGCGGATCGGCCGTGAAACCGAACATGCACGGGCCGGCAGGCCCGCCCGCATCATCGCCAAGATGAACGCCCTCAACGAGCCGCGTGTGATCCGCGCCCTGTATGCCGCTTCGCAGGCGGGCGTAAAGATCACCCTGGTGGTGCGCGGCACCTGCACCCTGCGCCCTGGCGTGCCAGGCATTTCCGACAATATCCGGGTGGTGTCGATCGTCGGCCGGTTCCTTGAGCACCATCGGGTGTACTGGTTCGCCAATGACGGCAACCCGGAGCTGTTCTGCGCCAGCGCCGACTGGCTGGAGCGCAACCTGCTGCGCCGCGTGGAGGCGTGTTTCCCGATCCTTGCGCCAGCCCTGGTGCAACGCATCCACGAAGAAGTGCTGGACAACTACCTGGCCGACAACCTCGACGCCTGGGAGCTGCATGCCGATGGCAGCTATCACAGGGTGGAAGCGGAAGAAGGCGCTCCGCCGCACTCGGCGCAGGCCTGGCTGCTGGAGAAAATCTGCGGATGAAGACCACCGGTTCGCTGGTACTGCCCGGCACCATCGCCAAGTCACTCCAGGATGGCGACACCCTGGCCGCGATCGACATGGGCTCCAACAGCTTCCACATGATCGTGGCGCGGGTGACTCTGGGCCAGCTGCGTGTGGTGGACCGCCTGCGTGAAACCGTGCGCCTGGGCGAAGGCCTGTACGGCAAGGGCCGGCTGCAGGTGGACGTGCGCGACCGCGCCCTGGCCTGCCTGGAACGCTTCGGCCAGCGGATCCGCCGCGTGCCGCCACACCACGTGCGCGCCCTGGCCACCAACGCGGTGCGTCGCATGGCGGTGCCGCGGGACTTCCTGGTGCCGGCCGAATATGCACTGGGCCACGCGATCGAAGTGATCGCCGGTCGCGAGGAAGCGCGCCTGATCTATCAAGGCGTTGCCCACGTACAGCCGCCCAGGCCGGGCGAGCGGCGGCTGGTGATCGACATCGGCGGTGGTTCGACCGAATGCATCATTGGCCGGGGCCTGGACACGCTGGAGCGCGAGAGCCTGCAGGTCGGGTGTATTTCAAGCACCCAGCGGTTCTTCCCGACCGGCAAGCTCACCCGGGAAAAGTGGCAAAGTGCTTTCAACGAGGTTGCGGCCGAGTTCCAGCAGTTCGCCTCCACCTTCCGCGCCATCGGCTGGCAGGAAACGCTGGGCTCATCCGGCACCAACAAGGCCATCGGCGGAATATGCGCGGCCATGGGCCTGACCAAGGGCGCGGTGACCGCACAGGCGCTGCCCATCGTGCGCGATCGGCTGATCGAGGCCGGGCATATCGACGCGCTGGACCTGCCCGGTCTGTCGGAAGAGCGTCGCCCGGTCATCGCCGGCGGCCTGCTGGCGCTGGAGGCGGCGTTCGCCGTACTCGGGCTGGAGCGCATGGCGATCAGCAAGGCCGCCATGCGCGAGGGCGTGCTGTACGACATGCTCGGCCGCGGCGGCGAACATGATCCGCGCGAAGCGGCCATCCACGCGCTCACCCAGCGCTACGGCATCGACGAGACCCAGGCAGCACGCGTGCACACCACTGCACTGCGGCTGTTCGACCAGGTTGCAGAGCAATGGCAACTGGGACCCGACGACCGGCTGATGCTGGGCTGGGCCGCCCGCCTGCATGAGATCGGCCTGACCATCGCCCACAGCCAGCACCACGTGCACGGTGCCTACATCCTGGCGCACTCGGACATTCCCGGTTTCTCGCAGCAGGAGCAGCGCTTCCTGGCCGCGCTGGTCAGAACCCATCGGCGCAAGGTGTCGCGCAGCGCCTTCGATGTCTTGCCCGACCGCCTGCTCGGCGCCGCGCTGCGTCTTGGCATGCTGCTGCGCCTGGCCGTGCTGCTGCACCACTCCGGCGAAGACGAACCAATGCCACTGCCAACGCTGGCGGCAACCGGGTCCATGCTGCGGCTGCAGGTTGATCCGGACTGGCTTGATGCGCATCCGCTGCTGCGCGCCGACCTGGAAGGCGAGGCGGAAGACATCCAGGGCCTGGGGATCGCACTGCGGCTGGACTGAGGCCTTTTCCGGGCCGGCGGCCCGACTGGTGGCAGCGTAGTATTCTGGCCGCATGCCGTCCGCGCAGCTTCCCGGAGATTGCCCCGCATGAAGAAGTGTCTGCCTTTCCTGATCCTGATCACCGCCGCACTGGTGACCGCGTGCAGCACCGGGCCGGTGCGCCGGGTGTCCGAACCGGCCGCCAGCATCCAGCAGCTCACCGTTGAAGCCGATGGCAGCTGGTCGATCGACCTGCGGGTGCAGAACTACAGCAGCATCGCCATGCGCTTTGATCACTTGCAGCTTGAAATGCAGGTCAACGGTGAGGCCGCCGGCAGCCTGCAAGCCAGCCCGCAGCTGCAGATCTCCCAGGAGTCGGCGGACGTGATCAGCGTCGACCTGACACCCTCGGCGCAGGCGCGCCTGCTGCTGGCCGATGCGCTGGCCGCCGGCCGCGGCGTGTCCTATTCCCTGCAGGGCAACACCAGTGCGGCGCCTGTCGATCGCGGCAGCGTCCGCGAGTATCCGATCAAGCGCGAAGGCGTGCTGAGCCCGATGCCCGGCCTGCCGGGCGTGCTGCGCTGACGGCGACTGTCGCCCGCCTGTTGCACCCTCATTTCCGACCCCCTTCCCCCTTCCCAGCCAACGGAATGCCATGTCCAGCTACAAAGCTCCCCTGACCGACATCCGCTTCGTCCTCCACGATGTGCTCAACGTTGAACCGCTGTTCCAGCGCCTTGGCCTGGACGATGCGAGCCGCGATGTGGTGGATGCGATTCTCGAAGAAGGCGCACGCTTCACCGAAGCGGTCCTGGCACCGCTCAACAGCGTTGGCGACGAGATCGGTTGCAGCTTCGACAAGGCCACGGGTGCGGTCACCACCCCGCCCGGCTTCCGCGAGGCCTATGAGCAATATGTGGATGGCGGCTGGCCGGCGCTCAACGCGCCGCCGGAGTTCGGCGGCCAGGGCCTACCGCACACCCTGGGCATGTCACTGAAGGAAATGATCGACGCGGCCAACCTGGCCTGGGGCAACTTCCCGCTGCTCTCGCACGGCGCGGTGGAAGCACTGCTCCACCACGGCGACGACTGGCAGCGGAACACCTTCCTCAAGCCGCTGGTGGACGGTCGCTGGACCGGCACCATGTGCCTGACCGAGCCGCACTGCGGCACCGACCTGGGCCTGCTCAAGACCCGCGCCACGCCGAACGCGGACGGCAGCTACCAGATCAACGGCACCAAGATCTTCATCACCGCCGGCGAGCATGATTTCACCGACAACATCGTGCACCTGGTGCTGGCGCGTCTGCCCGACGCGCCGGAAGGCTCGCGGGGGATTTCCCTGTTCGTGGTGCCCAAGCGCAAGGTGGACGCGGAGGGCAATTCCGGCGAAGCCAACGGCGTGCGTTGCGGCGCGCTGGAACACAAGATGGGCATCCACGGCTCGGCCACCTGCGTGCTGAACCTGGACGACTCCCAGGGCTGGCTGGTGGGCGAACCGAACCGCGGCCTGATGGCAATGTTCACCATGATGAACTCCGCCCGCGTGGCCGTCGGCCTGCAGGGTCTGGGCCTGTCCGAGCGCGCCCTGCAGAACGCCCTGGCCTATTCCCGCGAGCGGCTGCAGATGCGCTCCCTGTCCGGTCCCAAGGCACCGGACAAGCCCGCCGATCCGATCATCGTCCACCCGGACGTGCGCCGCATGCTGCTGACCTGCAAGGCGCTGGTGGAAGGCGGCCGCCTGCTCGGCACCCACGCAGGCACCCTGGTGGACACCGTCGCCCACGCCAAGGATGCCGAGGAGCGCAAGCAGGCCGACACCCTGCTCGGGTTCCTCACCCCGATTGTCAAAGGCTGCCTGACCGAGTGGGGCATCGAGTGCACCTACAACGCCATGCAGTGCTTCGGCGGCCACGGCTACATTGCCGAACACGGCATGGAGCAGCTGGCCCGCGACGCCCGCATCACCACCCTCTACGAAGGCACCACCGGCATCCAGGCGCTGGACCTGATGGGCCGCAAGACCATGCAGCTGGAGGGTGCGGGACTGCGCCTGTTCCTGGGCATGATCGACGAGTTCTGCAATGCCAATGCGGATGACGCCCTGGTGGCCGAGTTCATCGCACCGCTGCGGGCCGCTGCGAGCGAGTGGCAGGCGCTCACCGGCGCCATCGCCCAGCGGGCCGCCGGCAACCCGGAAGAGATCGGCGCCGCATCCTGGGACTACCTGTTCTATTCGGGCTACGTGACCCTGGCGTACTGGTGGGCCCGCAGCGTGGCCGCGACCGCTGACAGTGCACAGCCCGCAGCGTTCAAGCAGGCCAAGCTGGAAACGGCGCGCTTCTACTTCGCCCGCATCCTGCCGCGCACCCGGGCGCACAAGGCCGCGATCGAAAGCGGCGCGGATGCGCTGATGTCACTGGACGCCGAGGCTTTCTGAGCGATACACACGGCGTCATAAATCGGGTATATGCTGTTTGCTCGATGAAGGACGTCAGCGCGAAGCTTCGCCTGCTCCCCGCCGGACCTGGCACGCCGGTTGCCGATGCTTCGCCCACAACATCCACGGGACCCCCTCCTGTCGCGGCGCGCCCGCTGCCGCTGGGCAGCGTCCGTCTGCTCTCCCTTGATGCACATGGCCGCGTCCTCGACTGGATCAGCTGGCAGGATGCGGCCTGCCTCTACGCGCGCGATGCCGTCACCTGGACCCTAGGCGAACCCTGCCTGCAGGTGCATGGCGGCATCAACCGCGTCAGCGGCGCGCGCAGCATCCTGGCGCTGCACCCGATCATCGCGGCACGGGGGCATGCTTCCGGCGCTGCGCTCAACCCCACCCCTGCGCTGACCAACACGGCCCTGTTCGCCCGCGACCAGCACCTGTGCCTGTACTGCGGCCATGGTTACGCCCGCAGCAAGCTCACCCGCGATCATGTGATTCCCCAATCCCAGGGCGGGCGTGATTTGTGGGAAAACGTGATCACCGCCTGTTACCACTGCAACTCGCGCAAGGGCGGCCGCACCCCGGCCCAGGCCTCGATGCCGCTGCTGGCCGTGCCCTATCGGCCGAGCTGGATCGAACACCTGATCCTGTCCAACCGCAACATCCTCGCCGACCAGATGGCGTTCCTGAAGTCGCAGCTGCCCAGAAATCCGCGGCAGCGGGGCTGACCCCGCCGGCGCGCGGGAGTCACCGGGGAGCCTGATCGTGAATCCGGCTAAACTCGGGACTTTCATCACGGTATCGCTGCAGCATGGCTTTGACTCTCGGTTTCACCAGCATGGACCAGGCCACGGAAACCGCGCTCGGCGCCGCGTTCTCCGAAGCCGTCGGAAGTTTCCCCGGGCGCTTCACGCTGGCTGACAGCGACACTGCCGACTACGTCATCATCGACATGGACAGCCTGTACGGTCCGATGGGTTGGCTGCGCCTGCATGCCGCCGGCAAGCAGGTCATCGGGTTGACCGCTGCGGCCCGCACCCAGGCCGACTTCCGCCTCGGCCGCCCGTTCGATACGGAGGCCATGGTGCAACTGCTGCAGGAAATCGCCGACAGCACCGGCGACGCGGCCGATCCGGTCGCGGAACCCGCGGTGGAAACCACCCCCGCGCCGCAGGTGCCTTCCCCGGACAGCAGCGTTGCCCCGGCCCCGGCACCGGTATCAGAACCCGTTTCCCTTGCCGTCAGGCTGGCCGTTCCCGCGAGTGTGGACGATGCTGCTGCCGAGACTGCCCTCGCCTCGCCGCCCCCGGAGATGCAGCCGGCACCCACGATGGTGGAGGAGCCCACAGAGCCGGAGCCGCAACAGGAGCCGGAACCCGAACCAGCCCCCCCACCGCGCGACCCCATGTTCGCCGACTGGATGACACCCCAGGCACTGCAGGGCCGGCTGCGTTTCCGCCGGGGTAACGGCCCCGAGCTGTGGATCGATGCCGATGCCCGCCGGTATTACGGCCCCCAGCTGCTCAAGCCGCTGACCCGGTATTTCGAAGAGCCCGTGGCCCGCGAGGACTTCAGCCCCGTGGACGAAGCCACCTGGAACGCCGGCATCGCCACCGCCGGCACCGCCCAGCCCCTGCAGCGCCTGCAATGGCTGGGGGGCCTGCTGGCGGGCCACGGCACGCTGCTGCCCGAACATGACCCGGACGGCCGCTACCGGCTCACCAAGTGGCAGCAGAGCGAACGCGAGTTCGCCCGCCACTTCCGTATAGCCACCGCGATGATGAAAGGCCCGGCCACCCTGGCCGAGATTGCAGAGACCAGCGGCGCAGAAGCGGGCGAAGTGGCTGATTTCATCAACGCCAACCTTGCAACGGGCTTTGCCGAATTCGTACCCGAACCGGAGCCCGAACCCGAGGCACCACCGCGTCCCACCGGCTTTTTCCGGCGTCTGCGCAGCAGATCCTGAACGCACTGCACCCCTCACCGCCGGGCGTTGCCTTGCCCCCCGCGACCCGGGGGGCGAAAATGCCCGCATGATCGACATCAAACGCTATCCGCGGCTCGCGCGGATTGATTCGCCGGCCGACCTGCGCGGCTTCGACGAAGCCGAGCTCCCCCAGATCGCCGACGAACTGCGTAACTACCTGATCGAATCGGTTGGGAAATCCGGCGGCCACTTCGGCGCCGGACTGGGCGTGGTCGAGCTGACCACCGTCCTGCACTGGCTCTACAACACGCCCGAGGACCGCATCGTCTGGGACGTTGGCCACCAGTGCTACCCGCACAAGATCCTCACCGGCCGCCGCGACAGCATCCACACCGTCAAGCAGAAAGACGGCGTGGCGCCGTTCCCCAAGCGTGAGGAAAGCGAATTCGACACCTTCGGCGTCGGTCATTCCAGCACCTCGATTTCCGCCGCCCTGGGAATGGCGATCGCCAACGCCCAGGCCGGCAACAATCGCAAAGTAATCGCCGTGATCGGCGATGGTGCCATGACCGCGGGGATGGCCTACGAGGCCCTTAACCATGCCGGCGGCATGGAGACCGATCCCGACGTTCTGGTGATCCTCAACGACAACCGCATGTCGATTTCCGAGGCGGTCGGCGGCCTGACCCGCATGCTCGGACGCATGAGCGGCAGCAGCACGCTCAATGCCCTGCGCGAGGGCGGCAAGAAGCTGCTTGGCGACAAGCACAGCCCGCCGGCGCGCTTCGTCAAACGCTGGGAAGGCCAGTGGAAAGGCATGTTCGTGCCCTCCACCCTGTTCGAGGAGATGGGCTTCCACTACACCGGCCCGATCGACGGTCACGACACGAAGGCGCTGGTAGGCGCGCTGCGCACGCTCAAGGGCCTGAAGGGTCCCCAGCTGCTGCACGTGATCACCACCAAGGGCAAGGGCTTCGAGCTGGCAGAAGGCGACCAGATCGGCTACCACGCCGTCTCCCCGTTCGACCCGGCCAAGGGCGTGGTGCCCAAGGGCGGGCCGAAGAACCCGACCTATACCGACATCTTCGGCAACTGGCTGTGCGACATGGCCGTTGCCGACGACAGGCTGATGGCGATCACCCCGGCCATGCGCGAGGGCTCGGGCCTGGTGCGCTTCAGCAAGGAACACCCGGAACGTTATTTCGATGTGGCGATCGCCGAGCAGCACGCGGTCACCCTGGCCGCCGGCATGGCCACCGAAGGCGCCAAGCCGGTGGTGGCGATCTACTCCACCTTCCTGCAGCGCGGCTACGATCAGCTGGTGCACGACGTCGCCATCCAGAACCTGGACGTGACCTTCGCCATTGATCGCGGCGGCGTGGTCGGCCCGGATGGCGCCACCCACGCCGGCAACCTGGACCTCAGCTTCCTGCGCTGCGTGCCCAACATGGTGCTCATGGCCCCGGCCGACGAAGACGAATGCCACAAGCTGCTGACCACCGGCTTCCGGCATCCCGGGCCGGCGGCAGTGCGCTACCCGCGCGGCACCGGTCCCGGCGTGCAGGTGCAGACCAGCCTGGAGACCCTGCCCATCGGCAAGGCCCAGGTACGCCTGCCGGGTAGCCGCGTGGCCCTGCTTGCCTTCGGCGCCATTGTGCCGGCGGCCGAGCGCGTGGGCGCGGAGCTGGGCCTGACGGTGGTCAATATGCGCTTCATCAAACCGCTGGACCGCGACCTGCTTGTGGAGCTGGCGAAAACCCATGAAGGCTTTGTCACCCTGGAAGACAACGTGGTGATGGGCGGCGCCGGGTCCGCAGTGGGCGAGTTGCTGCATGCCGAGGGCATCACGCTGCCGATGCTGCAGCTGGGTTTGCCCGACGCTTTCCAGCACCACGCCAGCCGCGAAGACCTGCTGGCGGAAGCCGGGCTGGACGAAGCCGGTATCCGCGCCGCCGTGCTTGCCCGGTGGCCCGGTCTGCAGCCCGGATCACTGCCCGACGCACAACCGCGCACGTCCGCAGGCGTAATCTGACCGCCCGCACACGGCATTAACGCTTCCCCCGGGCGGGGCTTATCATTCCCGCTATCCACTGCCCGTGCAGCGAGGGGAAAAGCTTGCAAACGCAACCGCGTCCCACGGACGGGGAATCCAGGCGCTCGCCCCGTGCGGCCGAGCGCATGCAGCATGCGTTCGCCCGGCTTCCCTGGCGGATCTATCGCTACCGGATTCTGGGCATGGGCCTGGGTGGCGTGGGCATCGCTGCGGTACTGATGGAAAATGATGCCCCGCTCCCGCTGTGGCTGCTATGGCTTTTCACCGCCGTCCTGTGGCCACACCTGGCGTTCCTGCTGGCTACCCGCAACTCCAACCCCTATCACGCCGAGGTGCGCAACCTGCTGGCGGATTCGGCCCTGGTCGGCATATGGATCCCCCTGCTGCAGTTCAACCTGCTGCCCTGCGTATTGCTGCTGACCCTGGTGACGGTCGACAAGATCAACACCGGCATTCCCAGGCTGTGGCTGTGGTCGCTGCCGGGGATGCTGGGCGGGCTGTTGCTCACCGGACTGCTCACCGGTTTTGCCGCCCAACCCGTCACCAGCATGGCGGTGATGGTGGCCAGCCTTCCGATGCTGATGATCCATACCATCGCAGTCAGCTTGGGCAGCAACCGCCTCGTCCACCGCATCCAGGACAAGAACAGGCAGTTGGATGAACTCAGCCGGGTGGACGGACTGACCGGACTGCTGGCGCGCCGCCACTGGCAGGAACTGGCCACTCAGGCCTTGCGCCGGCATCAGCAAGCCGGCACGCCGGCGGTGCTGCTCATGCTCGACCTGGACAATTTCAAACTTTGCAACGATCGCCACGGGCACGCGTTTGGCGATGAGGTGCTGAGATCCGTCGCCCACACGCTTCGCGCCCACGTGGCGGGCATCGGCGAAGCCGGCCGCTATGGTGGCGACGAATTCACCCTGCTGCTGCCCGGCAGGAATGCGCTGGAGGCCGAGCGGATCGCAGAGGCAATCCGCGCGGAGATCGAGTCGATTCCGCTGTCTGCCACGTCCGATACGCGGGTCAGCGTCAGCGTGGGCATGGCTGCCGCCAGCCGCGACTGCCTCACTTTTGAGGAATGGATCGAGCGCGCAGACGCAGCGCTGTATCGCGCCAAGCACTCCGGTCGCAATCGCGTGGCCATGCACACCGGGAAACAGGCCGTTACCGGCGACGGGCAACCCCAGGGAGCCTGAAGGGTCAGAGTTTCCTGACCCCGGCGACCGGCATTCGCCGATACCCGGCGCCGACGCCCTGGGACATCATGATCCAACCAGCACCGCGACCGGCTCCGATCGGATCTTCCCCGTCCGTGAGGCTCTCCAGCGGCCGCGGGCGCGCCGCATGGACGCGGGCGCTGCTGGCCCCCACACCGCCAGGAGTTCCACGTGATTCAGATCAGGGAGGCCCACGGCCGCTACGAGGTTCTCAGCCCCGACCGGCACTGGGAAATGTGCGACGACCGCATCCACGCCCAGGCCGCCGCGCTGGCCCTGGCTGCCGAGATCGAATCGGAAACAGGCGAGCCACCTGCAATCATTGCTCCGTGGCCGATCAAGACGAGCCCTGGAGCAGCAGGACCGCAATAAAAAAGCGGCTCCGAGGAAATCTCGTAAGCCGCTGATTTAAAACAGATTTGGTCGGGGTGGCCGGATTCGAACCGACGACCACTTGTCCCCCAGACAAGTGCGCTACCAGGCTGCGCTACACCCCGTTGATCGAAACATTATACCCGCATCAGCGCCGCAGAGTCTGCAGAACTTCTTCCAGCTCGGCACGCACCTGACGCAGGATCTGGCCGCTCATCGAGGACTCCTGGCGGGCATCGTCGCCCTCCAGGCGCTGGCGGGCGCCACCGATGGTGTAGCCCTGTTCGTACAGCAACCCGCGGATCTGGCGCACCATCAGCACATCGTGTCGCTGGTAATAGCGACGGTTGCCGCGCCGCTTGACGGGGCTCAGGCCGGGAAATTCGGTTTCCCAGTAGCGCAGGACGTGCGGCTTTACATCGCACAGTTCGCTGACTTCACCGATGGTGAAATAGCGCTTGGCGGGAATCGGCGGCAGCTCCCGATTGCTCCCTGGATCAAGCATTCTCCTCTCCCGGCGTATACGCCTCGACCCGCTCCTTGAGCTTCTGCCCAGGGCGGAAGGTGACCACCGTACGCGCGGAAATCGGAATCTCCTCGCCGGTTTTGGGGTTGCGACCCGGACGCTCGTTCTTGCGCCGCAGGTCGAAGTTTCCAAAGCCGGACAGCTTGATCTGGCGCCCTTGCTGGAGCGCCTCGCGCAGCACCTCGAAAAACGCGTCAACGAATTCCTTCGCCTCGCGCTTGTTCAGGCCGACTTCTTCGTACAGCCGTTCGGCCATTTGTGCCTTGGTCAGTGCCATACCGCTTACCGGATCCTCAACTGCGAATGCGCGCGCCGTGTTCCTGCTGCAGTGCATGGGTCACGCCCTGCACCACTTCATCAACGTCACGCTCAGTCAGAGTGCGCGATTTCTCCTGAAGGATCAAGCCCATAGCAAGGCTCTTGAACCCGTTTTCTACGCCGGCGCCCTGATAGACGTCAAACAGTCCAAGGCCCACCAGCAGCGGTCCTGCGGCGGCGCGGATGGACGCCTCCAGCGCGGCCCAGGTGACTTCCTCCGGCACCACGAAGGCCAGATCCCGGCGCACCGATGGGAAGCGGCCCAGCGACTGCACCTGCGGCAGTGCGCGCAGGCGCAGCGGCTCCAGGTCCACCTCGAGGCCGATCACCGCATGATCCAGGTCCAGCTTGCGCAGCAGCCGCGGATGCAGCTCGCCGATCCAGCCGATGCGCTCGCCATCACGGTAGACATCGGCCGAACGGCCCGGATGCCCGTGCGCGGCCTGCGAGGGACGGTATTCCAGCCGCGCACCTGCGCATGCCGCCAGACTGTCCAGGTCGCCCTTGAGGTCGTGGAAATCGACCGCACGGGACTCTCCGCCCCACTGCTCAACCCGCGCATCGCCCATTGCCGCCGCAGCGATACGTGGCGTTTCCACCGGCGCGTTGCCCGGCCCCGAGGCGGTAAAGGTCCTGCCGATCTCGAACAGCCGCACCCGCGACTGCTGGCGCGCAGTGTTACGGCCAAGCGCATCCACCAGACCGGGCAGCAGCGCGGTGCGCATCACGCCCAGTTCCGCGCTGAGCGGGTTGGCCAGGGGCACGGCGCTCTGCTGCAGCTGCCAGCTGGCCAGAAATTCAGCATCCACGAAGGCGAAGTTCACTGCCTCCAGCCAGTCACGTCCCACCATGTGGCGACGCAGATCCGACTCCGTCACCTGCCCTTCGGAATCCGCAACCACCCGGGTCGCACCGCTGGGCAGCGTCGTGGGCACGCGGTCGTAGCCGTGGATACGGGCCACTTCTTCGATCAAATCTTCCTCGATCGACAGGTCGAAGCGGCGACTCGGCGGCGTGGCCTGCCAGCCCTCGGCGGTCTCTTCCACCGCCATGCCAAGCGCACGCAGGATCCGGCCCACCTCGGCGTCATCCACCTGCACGCCCAGTACCCGGGCCAGGCGTTCGCGTCGAAGCCCGATTGCGGTCGGCTGCGACAGGTGTTCGGTCAGCACTGCTTCGGTGACCGGTCCCGGCGTGCCGCCTGCAATTTCCAGGATCAAGCGGGTGGCAGTCTCCATCGCTGCACGGGGAAGCTCCGGATCCACGCCACGCTCAAACCGGTGCGCGGCATCGGTATGCAAGCCCAGCCGACGGCTGCGCCCGGCAATCACGGTGGGTGCAAAGTGCGCGGATTCGAGGAATACATTGCGGGTGGTATCGGTCACCCGGGTGCCCTGGCCACCCATCAGTCCGGCCAGCGCCACGACGCGGTCCGCGTCGGTGACGGCGAGAAACTCGGGGTCCAGATCCACTTCACGCCCATCCAGCAGCACCAGCTTTTCGCCGGCGCGGGCGCGGCGCACACCCACCGGACCCTTCAGCAGGTCGCGATCGAAGGCATGCATGGGCTGGCCCAGCGCAAGCATCACGTACTGGGTCACGTCCACCAGGAAGCTGACCGGACGGATACCGCCGCGGCGCAGGCGCTCCGCCATCCATATCGGGGTGGCAACGCTGGCGTCCACGCCTTCAATCACCCGGCCGAGGTAGCGCGGCGCATCGGCGCCGGCATGCAGCTCAACATTGAGCGCCGAATCGCTGGCGGCCGGTACCGGTTCGGGATCAAACCCGGACACGGTGGCTCCAAATGCCGCGCCCACATCGAAAGCCAGGCCGCGCAGGCCCAGGCAGTCGGCGCGGTTGGGTGTGATGCCCAGCTCGATCACATTGTCGGGAAGACCCAGATAATCGGCCAATGGCGTGCCCACCGACGCATCCGCGGGCAGCTCCATCAAACCGGATACGTCGGCATCCACGCCCAGCTCTTTGGCCGAACACAGCATGCCGTTGGACTCGACCCCGCGCAGCTTGGCGGCCTTGATTTTGATCTCGCCCAGGCGCGCGCCGACCATGGCCAGCGGTGCCACCAGCCCGGCGCGGGCGTTGGGAGCACCGCACACGATCTGCAGCGGCTCGCCCTGCCCGGCATCCACCTGGCAGACCTGCAGGCGGTCGGCCTGCGGGTGCTTTTCACACGACAGGATGCGGGCAACCACCACCCCGTCCAGCCCGTCGCCCAGCCGCTCCACGCCTTCGACCTCCAGGCCGATGGCGGTGAGCCGGTGCTCCAGCGCAGCGCTGTCGGCATCCAGGGAAACGTGTTGGCGCAGCCAGTTTTCCGAAAACTTCATCGTTCGTAATCCGTCGGGCGGGATATGCCCCGCCAATCCAGTTGATCCGATCCGCGCCCGGCGGGCGCCATCCGGTGAACCAGTGCCGTGCTAGGCGAACTGCCTGAGGAAGCGCACATCGTTCTCGAAGAACGCGCGCAGGTCGGTCACCCCGTAACGCAGCATCGCCAGCCGTTCCACGCCCATGCCGAAGGCAAAGCCGGTGTACTTCTCCGGATCGATGCCCACGTTGCGCAGCACGTTCGGGTGCACCATGCCGCAGCCCAGCACCTCGAGCCAGCGGGTGGAACCGTCAGGCTGCTGCCAGGCGATATCCACTTCCGCCGAAGGCTCGGTGAAGGGGAAATAGCTCGGCCGGAAGCGCATCTCGAAGTCGCGCTCGAAGAACGCCTTGATGAACTCGGCCAGGGTGCCCTTGAGGTCGGCGAAGTTGGCGTGCTCATCCACCAGCAGGCCCTCGCACTGGTGGAACATCGGCGAGTGGGTCTGGTCCGAATCGGAGCGGTACACCTTGCCCAGCGCAATCATCCGCAGCGGCCCGCTCTTGCCCGATGCGATGTGCTCGCCCATGTAGCGCACCTGCACGCCCGATGTGTGCGTGCGCAGCACGCGGCGGTCGCTGCCCTCGCCGGCGGTGTAGAAGGTGTCGTGCATCGCCCGCGCCGGATGATGCGGCGGGAAGTTCAGCGCTTCGAAGTTGTGCCAGTCGTCCTCGATCTCGGGACCTTCCGCACGCTCGTAACCGAGACGACCAAAGATGTCGGCGATGCGTTCGATGGTGCGGCTGATCGGATGCACGCCGCCGCGATCGGCGTCGCGCCCCGGCAGGGTCACATCGATCGCCTCGGAGGCCAGACGCGCGTCCAGCGCTGCGTCATCAAGCACCTGTCGCCGTTCGGCCAGGGCCTTGCCCAGCGCATCGCGAACCTTGTTGATCCCCGCGCCGGCGGCCTTGCGCTCCGCGGCGGGCAGCGCGCCCAGTCCCTTGAGCAGCGCGGTCACGCTGCCCTGCTTGCCCAGCAGCGACACCCGCAGCGCTTCAAGCGCATCGGGACTCGACGCGGCGGCAATGTCCGCCAGCGCCTGCCGGTTGATCTGTTCGATATCAGCCATGGGCCCCATTTACCCCAACGCAAAAAACAATGGGGAAGGACTTGCGCCCTTCCCCATGCGTGTACATCGATGTCCGGCCGCGCCACCGTTCAAGGCGGCGCGGTACGGGACAACTTACGCTGCGAGCGCGCCCTTGGCCTTTTCGGCCAGCGCGGCAAAACCGGACGCATCGTGCACGGCGATGTCCGCCAGCACCTTGCGGTCCAGGGTGATGCCGGCCTTCATCAGACCGTTCATGAAACGGCTGTAGCTCAGGCCGTTGACGCGGGCTGCCGCGTTGATGCGGACGATCCACAGCGAGCGGAAATTACGCTTCTTCTGCTTGCGGTGGATGTAAGCGTACTGCTGGGCCTTGATGACCGCCTGGTTGGCAACGCGGAACACCTTGCGGCGTGCGTTGTAATAACCCTTGGCCTGGCTCAGGACCTTCTTGTGACGACGGCGGGCCTGAACACCGCGCTTGACTCGTGCCATTGTTCAGTCCTCCTCAGAGATACGGCAGCATACGGTCGAGACGACCGCTGTCGCACGCCGGAATGTGGTTCGTCTGACGGAGGTTGCGCTTCCGCTTCGTCGTCATCTTGGTCAGGATGTGGCTGCGGTTGGCGTGGCCAGCCTTGTACTTGCCGGAAGCTGTCTTCCGGAAGCGCTTGGCCGCGCCCCGATGGGTCTTGATCTTGGGCATTTCGGTGTCCTTTGGTCTCTTTCTGGCCTGGGAGGCGGACATTGCCGCACTTGGAAACCCCAGACCGGTTACAAGCCCCTGATCTACATGCGGAAATTCCACAAGTGGATCCGCAGGTGGAACAGAGGCGGCTCACAGGATCGTGAATTCACCGGCGAACCGGAGCCGGCCATTATGCCGGCCGATCACGCGCCATGCAATCGCAATGGCGCGTCGGGGGCGTAGCCCCGACCTACTTCTTCTTGGGGGCGATCATCATGACCATCTGACGCCCTTCCATACGCGGGCGCGACTCGATCACGATGTCTTCGCCAAGGTCCGCTTCGATCCGCTGCAGCATGCCGCGGCCGAGCTCCTGATGGCTCATCTCACGGCCACGGAAACGGATGTTCACCTTGACCTTGTCGCCATCTTCCAGGAAGCCGCGCATCTTGCGCATCTTGATCGCGTAGTCACCGGAATCGGTGACCGGGCGGAATTTGACTTCCTTGATCTCGACCTGCTTCTGCTTCTTTTTGGCCAGGTTGGCCTTTTTCTGCAGGTCGAACCGGAATTTGCCGTAATCCATGATCCGGCATACCGGGGGATCGGCGTTGGGCTGGATCTCAACCAGATCGAGTCCTTCTTCCTGCGCCTGGCCGAGGGCCTCGTCGCGCGAAAGTAAGCCAATCATCTCGCCATCGGATCCGATCACGCGTACGCGCGGTACACGGATGTCCTGATTCCTGCGATTCTGCTTGTCCGGGGTGCTGATATTACAATCTCCAAGATCAATAAAGCCGGCCGCTCGTCAGCGTCCGGGACTGCCGGCGCGCAATGCGCCGGTACACACACATTATGCCTGCGCGAGCCCGTCACGAAGAAGTGAGGCAACGTCGGCGATCGACATGCTGCCCAGATCCTCCCCCGCCCTCGTGCGGACGGCAACCGCGCCATTTTCCTTCTCGCGATCCCCTACCACAAACAGGTACGGCACCCGCTGCAGGGTGTGCTCCCTGATCTTATAGCCGATTTTCTCGTTGCGCAAATCGGATTCGACCCGGAAACCCTGATCCGCAAGGGCTTTTCGCACCGCTTCCACGTGGTCGGCCTGGGCATCGGTGATGTTCATCACCACCGCCTGCACCGGTGCCAGCCACGCCGGGAACGCGCCCGCGTGATGCTCGATCAGGATGCCGATGAAACGCTCCATGGAACCAACGATGGCCCGATGCAACATCACCGGCGTCTGCCGCTGGCTGTGCTCGTCCACGTACTCGGCTTCAAGGCGGCCCGGCATCATGAAGTCCACCTGCACGGTGCCCAGCTGCCAGGTGCGGCCGATGGCGTCGCGCAGGTGGTATTCCACCTTGGGGCCGTAGAAAGCGCCCTCGCCGGGCAGCTCTTCCCACTCCACTCCGGCCGCGCCCAGGGCAGATCGCAGCGCCCCTTCGGCCTCGTCCCACACGGCGTCATCGCCCAGGCGGGCCTCCGGGCGCAGCGCCAGCTTGACCTGCACTTCGTCGAATCCGAAATCCGAATACACCTTCATCGCCTGGGCGTGGAAGGCGGTGACCTCGGATTCGATCTGTTCCCGGGTGCAGAAGATATGCCCGTCGTCCTGGGTGAAGCCGCGCACGCGCAGGATCCCGTGCAGCGCGCCGGACGGTTCGTTGCGATGGCAGCTGCCGAACTCGCCGTAGCGGATCGGCAGATCGCGGTAGCTGTGCAGGCCCTGGTTGAAGATCTGCACGTGTCCCGGACAGTTCATGGGCTTGACCGCGTAGGTACGCTTCTCGGACTCGGTGAAGAACATGTTCTCCTGGTAGTTGTCCCAGTGGCCGGATTTCTTCCACAGGGACACGTCCAGAATCTGCGGGCAGCGCACCTCGCCGTAGCCGCTCTCGCGGTAAACCTGGCGCATGTACTGTTCCACCGCCTGCCACAGCGCCCAGCCCTTCGGATGCCAGAACACCAGCCCGGGGGCTTCCTCCTGCAGGTGGAACAGTTCCTGCTGCTTGCCGATGCGGCGGTGATCACGCTTTTCGGCTTCCTCAATCCGCTGAACGTAAGCGTTGAGCTGCTTCTTGTCGGCCCAGGCGGTGCCGTAGATGCGCTGCAGCTGTTCGTTCTTGGCATCGCCACGCCAGTAGGCGCCGGAAATGCGCAGCAGCTTGAACACCTTCAGAAAGCGGGTATTCGGCACGTGCGGGCCGCGGCACATGTCCACGTATTCCTGGTGGTGGTACAGGCCCATCTCGGTGACTTCCGGGCCCATGTCCTTGATCAGGCGCAGCTTGTAGTCCTCGCCCCGGGTCTGGAAAATTCCGATGACCTCTTCGCGCGGGGTCATGCGCTTGATGACGTCGTAATTGGTGTCGATCAGCTCGCGCATGCGCTGCTCGATCGCGGCCATGTCCTCGGGCGTAAACGGGCGCTCATGCCAGATGTCGTAGTAGAAGCCATCGTCGATCACCGGCCCGATCACCATCTTGGCTTCCGGATACAGCTGCTTGACCGCATGCCCCACCAGATGGGCGCTGGAGTGGCGGATGATCTCCACGCCCTCCTTGTCCTTCGGCGTGATGATCTGCAGCTGCGCGTCCTGGCTGATCAGGTCGCTGGCATCCACCAGCCGGCCATCCACCTTGCCGGCCACCGTGGCCTTGGCCAGGCCCGGGCCGATGGATTCGGCCACCTGCATGACGCTGACGGGGCCGTCGAATTCGCGCTTGCTGCCGTCTGGGAGGGTAATCGTGATCATGGGGAGAGCCTTCGGTGAATCAGTACCTGTAGGAGCGCGCCATGCGCGCGAAGCCGCGTAAAATCCTGCGACATAAAAAAAGCGCCGCAAGGGCGCCGTTAGCGGATGGGCCCCCGCGGTTCAATCAACACTGGTCGCTGGTAGTGGCCATGTCGCACACTCGGCCGGCGTTTCCGCGGGCCACCTTTCCAATCTGGAAGAGTTGATCCAGCATGGTAGCGTAAGCTGCAATAAAGCCGCCAGCTGGACGATTCTGCCGGCCCTTTTTCGCTATCTCCGCCGGAAGCTCACCTCTGCATTGGGGCAACGGAAGGGGCGTGCAGCTGCCGCAAATGCCGCACCAGCCCGGAAAGCCGGGTCCCGGCCGAGCTCTTCACCAGAACGAGGTCTCCCGGCCCCAGAAATTCCAGCAGCCGGGGCTGAAGCGCATCGACATCCGGGAACCACTGGGTGGGCATCTCGCCTTCCACTGCCTTCTCGAGATGCCTCATCAGCTCGCCACACAGGAGCAGCAGGTCCGGCCGGGCGGCGCGCACTCCGGGGGCCAGAGCCGCATGCAATTCCTCTGCGCGCGGCTCAAGTTCTTTCATGTCGCCGAGTATCAATACCCGGCGCCCTCCCTGCAGGGGCGGCTCCATTTGACCCACAAGCCGCAACGCCGCTTCCATTGATGCGGGATTGGCATTGTATGCATCGTCGATGATGCGCAGCGGCTTCCCTTCCGCCTCCAGATCAAGCAGTTCCCCTCTTCCCGAGAGCGCAGTTGAAGTGGCCAGCCTGGAGAGCGCAGCTTCCAACGGGAGCCCCATTCCTGCGATTGCCGCCAGGCAGGCCAGGCTGTTCATCGCCATGTGCTCACCGGCGGCCCCCAGTCGGTAGCGCACTTGCTGCCCCAGCACCTCGGCATGCACGGAGCCGCTCGCGGCGTTGTACTCCAGCAGCCGCGCCTGTGCGCCGCGGCTTCGCCCGAAGCCGACAATCCTCAGGCCAAAGCGGGTCGCCTGGGAGACGAATATCCGCCATTGCGGCAGGTCCCGGTTCAACACTGCCAAACCGCCGGGCAGCATGCCGCTGAAAACCCTCGCCTTCCGTCGGGCTATTTCATCGACGTTATCGTGGTAACGCAGGTGCGCTTCACCCACGTTTGTGATCAGCGCTACATCGGGCCGGGCCATCCGGCTGCTTTCGCCCATTCGGCCAACGGCAAGCTCAAGCGCCGTGAAAGGCGCCCTCCAATCCATTGACGCAAGATTCCAGGCCACACCCGGAGGCAAATTGGCATTGTGCGCGGTACGGTTGGTCAGGCCGTAGGCTTCTAGTACGTGCGCAAGCATGTTTACGGTAGTGGTTTTTCCGGAAGTGCCGGTCACGGCCAGTACTCGCCCGGTCATTTGACTCCGCGCAAAAGCCCCCATGCGCAGCACTGCCTGGGTGCGATCGTTCACCCGCAATACCGGTATACCCCGATTGACCTCGTTTTCCCGATCATGCTCCATGATCACGCCACCGGGAGCGTCGCCAAGCGCTGCCAGCGTCTCTGGCTTCAGCCCCAGGGGCTGCTCGTCAAAACGCACGACAACGAGTTGCCCTGGCTTCATCGAAGGCTTCCAGAAACAAAGCCCCGTTGCAGTCCAGTCGGTGCTCGTTGGTGGCCGCAGCCAGGTTCCTCCAGTGGCCGCACGCAATGAATCGTTCGTCCAGCCGTCTGCCCTGCGGGCTTTCAGCCTGGCGAGCCCGGCCAAGTGGTCGGTAACCGCCACTGGAGGAAGGTCGCCCGCGCCGTACTCCATGTGCCAGGGTTCGTTCGGGACGGTCCAGCGCCACCCGTAACGGGCGGCATTCTGCTTGAGCCACGCCATTCGCGCAGGGCTTCGGGACTGATGGATATCAACGGCCAGCCCCAGCCCATGCTGCGAGGTTCCCGGCACGCGGGTCAACGGATGATCAGCCTTGCGCCTCCAATGCTTCCCCTGCCAGGTAACGGTGTGCTCATCCGCCACCTGCTGTTCCTGATAATTCGCCAGGAAAACCCGCTTCTGCATTGCCAGCGGGCGATAGACGTCGTGATGGTGCG
Source organism: Luteimonas qiangzhengi (assembly GCF_039548515.1). Classification (NCBI taxonomy): domain Bacteria; kingdom Pseudomonadati; phylum Pseudomonadota; class Gammaproteobacteria; order Lysobacterales; family Lysobacteraceae; genus Luteimonas; species Luteimonas qiangzhengi. The sequence goes on from NZ_JBCLVE010000009.1 coordinate 87,177, forward strand.
CCGGCTCCAGCAAGACCCCATCGGCGAGGGCGGCTGCACGCATTGCATCCCAGGCCTGGGCCGCCCGCCAATGCAGCCAGCCTCCAATGACCGGTTGCAAAATGACTCCGTCGAGTTCTCCGTTGCGCTGGCCTTCCAGATCAGAGGGCAGCTCGGCTTCTTTATCCGGCACCACCTTCGAGTCAGCATGTTTCAGCGCGATCGGCGCCGACACATCGCCGGTCGCCGATTGCAGCCACTTCCAATAGGCCACATACCCCGACAGGTAGTGCTCCACATCATCGATGCGTACCCGAAATCCGTGGTGCCGGATGAAGAATCCGTCGAGGATTTTCTGCGGATTGCGGAAGAACATGGCCACTTCGGGCCAGAAGAATCCTGACAGCAGATAGCGGGCGCGCCATTCCAATGCGTCCTGGAATTTCTCCAGATCAAAGCCATCCAGAAGATGGGCGTGCTCGGGATCGGACTGGATCCGGTCGATCATCTTCCGCGCCGCCATCATCAACTCCAGCAGCGTCGGAAAGGTGGTGATACGGGTGCGGACGAAGTCGAGGTGATCGCGCACGTTGTCCAGGCCGAAGCGGTAATAGCGCGCGTCCGAGCGGTACAGGGTCAGCTCGTTGACGCAGTACGACAGCCAATGATCGTGGGCCCGCCAATGCTCTGCGGCGATGAAGTACTCAAATGCAGTTTCAACCGCGGCCAGCCAGCGCGGATCGCGCGTCAGGCCGTACAGCCGCATGAGCCCGAACGCCGCCTCACCGTCGTAATAGATAATGCGATGCTCAGCCTTCACCTCCAGGTTCGGCCAGTGCAATACATGCACAAACCGGCCGCTTGAAGCGTCCTGCATGTGAAGCACGCCCAGCGCGAGCTTCTCGAGCAGCGACAGATAGCAACGGTCGCCAGTCAGTTCTGTGTATTTGCACAGGGCGAGCAGGCACACCCCATTGCCCCCCAACTTGATCTCGTTGCCCGTATCCACCAGGAACGCCGCCCGCGACCCATCCGGCAAATCGGTTTCGCGGATCAGGTGCTTGCACAGGTAATCAAGGGCCAGTCGGGCAGCAGCCTCATGCGCAGGATCACCGGTGAGTTCCCAGCCTTCCAGCAACGCATAGGTGGAACTGGCATGGCGAAGCGCGTTGTAAGTAGGGATGGGCCGGTCAAAGCACGGGAAACAGCCGTACTCGTAGCGCCCTCCCGGCTGCACCTGCCGGGCGAGGTAACCGGTGCTCCGACGCACCACGTCCAACACGACGTCTGCGCCCCAATCGTCGACCCTGCGGTACCCGCGATTACGGCCCGCGTGCTCGATCTCCTCCACCACCTGCCCGTCGGAAAAAACCGCACGGGTATCGAACAACCACATCGGCTGCGTTGGATCTTCAGGCCAGGCCAGATCCCGCTGATACCGGCGCCGGGCATACACACGCAAGTTGTTGCTGTTGGGAGTGGCTACCGGCTGGCGGCTGTCATAAAGCAGCGCGGCACCGGAAAACTCCTGGGCCAGGAACGCGGTTTCCAGTTCGGCATCAAACGCGATGCAATGGCGCCAATAGTTGCGCTTGGTTGCGGCGAGCTGCTTACAGATGTCACCCCAGATAGTCCGGCGGACGGAGCAGGCCACTTCCACCCGAAGCCATCGTGGGGAAACTTCCCTGCGTTGCCACCGCGCCTGGACCTCCGCTGCCCCCTGCTCCCACGCCTGCTCAAAGCTGTCGCCGCGGGCGGTGAACACCACCGCGCGTTCGGCGCCGCTGCTGCTGGCGAAAAAGAGGACGCATCGGCCGGGCTCCGCCACCCCGTCGGACACGGCCTGCCTCCAGAGCCGCTCCATCGCCTCTTTCGCCTGGTCAACCAGTTCCAACACCTGCGTTGACACCATCAGCGCTCCCGCAGCGCTTCCTGCGCCCGATTCAATGGCTTCATCAGGTAGTTCATCACCGTCTTGCTGCCAGTGTGGATGTCTGCCGTGGTCACCATGCCCGGGAAGATCGCGAACGTGGCCCCGGCCTTGTTGACCAGATGATCCTTGTCGGTGCGGATGTACACCCGGTAATAGAAAACATCGGGGCTGACCTCATCCTGGATCGTATCCGGGGAGATCATGACCACCTCTCCTTCCAGCCCCCCATAGATGTGGTAGTCGTAGGCCGTGACCTTGACGACCGCCCGTTGGCCCGGGTGCAGGAACGCCACGTCACGCGGGGAAATGCGCGTTTCGATCAGCAGCTGGTCGTCCAGCGGCACGATCTCCATCAGCTTGCCGTTGGGCGGAATGACCCCACCCACCGTGGTGACTTCCACGTTTTTAACGATGCCCTTGACCGGCGAGACGATGGTGGAGCGCGCCAGCGTATCGGCGCGGCCACGGGTAACCGACTGCTGCTCCAGGACCTCGGCGTTGGCGCGCGACAGTTCCTCACGCGCATTGACGACATACTGGGTGCGCAGGTCGGTCAGCTTGTTCTGCAATTCGGTCGCCTGTCGACGCAGGCGCAGCAGTTCCACGTCACTGGCCGCACCCCGGGCCACCAGCGGCTCCGTCAGTCCGATTTCCTGATTGACCAGCGCCAGCGCCCGCTGCAGGCCCTCGGAGCTTTCCCGAAGGCTTTCCCGGCGTGAGTGGTAGAGCGCCGTTTCGGTCAGGACAAGATCCTGGTCTTCCTGCACTTCCGCGGGAAACGCCAGCGGCTTACCGGTTACCTCGGCGCGCAACCTGGCGGCACTGGCGAGGGCCGCGCGCATGCGCGAGGCACTTTCTTCCACGGTGGCTTCCAAGCGGGTGGGATCCAGGCTTGCAAGCACCTGCCCCGCCTCCACCAGGTCGCCCTCGCGCACGTTGAGCCTGGCCACGATCCCGCCCTCCTGGGACTGGATCACCTGCTCACGGGATGTAGGAATGACCTTGCCCGGCCCCGTTGTCACCTCATCGAGCTCAAAAATGCTCGCCCACACCGCGAGGCTGATCAGGCACAGCACCAATGCCCACACCACCCAAGACGCCAGCGGCGTGCGGCTGCGCCCCAGCCCCATGCCTGCACGGAGCCCGCCCAGGCTCATGTCTCTTCTCCGCCCGCAGGCTTCGACTTGCCCACGGCCCGCGTCTTTCTGACCAGGACGTCCGCCGGTGAGCCATCACGCACGATTCGCCCCTGGTCAACCACGATGATCCGATCGACCCATTCCAGCACCGCCGGCCGGTGGGTTGCCACCACCAGGGTGCGGGGCTCCAGCCACTCCTTCAGCCCCCTGATGAAACGGCGTTCACTGCCTTCATCCAGCCAGGCGGTCGGCTCATCGAGCAGGATGACGTTCGGATCCCTGATCAGGGTGCGCGCCAGGAGGAGCAGCTGGCGCTGTCCTCCCGACAGCCCGCGCCCACCTTCCTGCACCATGTGATCCATGCCGTCGGGCAAGGAGCGCACCACGGCCGTGCCGCCGCTCAGCGACAGCGCCCGGACGATTTCCTCATCACTCGCATGGGGCAGGCCCATGGTGAGGTTGTCCCGGATGCTGCCGTAAAACAACGCCGAATGCTGGTTCAACAAGGCGATATCGCGACGGATATCCATGGGATCCAGGACGGACATCTGCAGCCCGTCGAGCAGCAGTTCACCCTCCTGCGGCAGGCGCATTCCCGCCAGGAGCTGGAGCAACGTGGATTTGCCCGCGCCATTCCGGCCCAGCAGCGCCACCTTCTCCCCTGCCGCGATCTGCAGCCCATCGACAGCGAGTACCTGCCGCCCCCTGTCCTCGTAACTGAATCTCAAATTGCTGATCCGGTAGTCACCCCGCAGCACCGGGCGATGCACCCGGACCGAGCGCTCAGGCTGGTCGACCGGCCGCTTCATCAGCTCGTCCAGCCCTTCCCTGGCCACTTTGGCCTGCTGCCAGCGCGCCATCACCCCGGTCATCTGGCCAAGGGGCGCCACCATCCGTGAGGCGAGCATCGAACAGGCCACCAGCACGCCGACCGACAGCGCGCCGTCCATCACCGCATACGCGCCAACCAGCACCACCGTGGTGTAGACCAGCTGCTGCACCTCCTGGGTCCAGGCCGTCAGTGCCCCCGTCAGCCCCCGGGTTTTGACACCGATGGCGGCGGTGGTCTCATTGATGTGGTTCCACTGGTTCTGGAACCTGGGCTCGGCGCGGAGCAGCTTGATGTCATCCAGGTTGTGCACGCTCTCAACCAGCATTGCGCTGCGGATGGATGCTTCGCGCATGCCTTCCCTCGACAGCTTTGCCAGGGGCCGCTGCGCAATCAATCCCGGCACCAGCAGCAACGGCAGCGCTGCCAATGGCACCAGCACGAGATGCCCGCCGATCCACCAGATCACACCGAGGAACAACAGAAAGAACGGCAGATCGGCAATCGCCCCGACGGTCGTCGAGGCCACCAGGTCCCGTATCTGCTCCAGTTCCCGCAGCTGGGCAATCAGGCTGCCGGTGGACCTGGGCCTGGCATCGTTCCGGATTCGCAGGGCATGCCCGAACACCCTGTCGGAAATACGCAGGTCCGCCCTTCTGCCTGCGAGGTCTGAAATATACGTACGCAATATGCGCATCACGAAGGCAAACGTGAGCGCGATCAAGAGGCCGCCGTAGAGGACCCACAGCGTCGGAATGGACTGGGCCGGAATAACCCGGTCATACACCTGCATGGTGTAGATGATCGCGGCCAGGGTCAGCACGTTGGCCACCAGCGATGCCAGCATCACATCGAGGTAGCGCGGCCACTCCTTGAGTACGATGCCGATCAGCCAATCGGCCTTCCAGGGGCGAATGTACTCATCGACCCGGGCGTCCGGCACTGCCGACTCCGGCTTGACCAGAAGCACCCGGCGGATCCGCTGCAATGCCTCCTCGCGCCCAACGCTTGTCGTCAGGCCGCGATCACCACTCAAACGCAGTACCACCTGTCCGTCAGCGTCAATCTGCTCAAGCAGCCCGACCTGACCACCCCCGAGATCGGCCACCATGGGCAGCCGCCACGGGTCCAGCATGTCCGGTTCCAGCTGGTCGAACACGCCCACCAACCCCAACTCACGGGCCATGTGCAGGACAACCTCATCCAGCCCCTGGTCGCGGATGCGCCAGTCGGCTTCCACACGCACACGCTCTTCCGAACCGTCCAGGCGGTAATGCCGGGCGATCCCCAGCAGCGCTTCAAGCCACGGCTCGTGCGCATTGCCGGGAGCTGCGGTGATTTCATCCATCATGGCGCCTCCAGATCGAACGCCTGACGCGCACGCCCTGCGGCCAGCAGGTGGCCCAGTTGCGCCAACCACAGGTCATGGCGCGCATTCGCCAGTTCCTCGCGGGACTGACCGATCTCCTGCTCCGCATTCAGCAGATCAAGGGCATTGCGCGTGCCCAGTGCCAGGTACTGCTCCCAGTAGAGATCCCTGGTTTCGGTAATGCTGGAGACGCGCTGCTGCAACACCCCGAGCCGCTGCTCAAGTCCTGCAATCTGTTCGCGATACGACTGCAGGTCATCAAGCGCTGCAAGACGCTCCGCCTGGACCCGCTCTTCCGCCGCTTCCACCGCGCTCGCCCCGGCGCGGGCCCGCGCTGAGATCCCTCCCCCCTCGTACAGCGAGCCTCTTACCGAGAGAAAGGTGGTGGTGTAGCTGTTCCTGCCGTACATGTCTTGATAGCGATCGCCCGCCTGTCCCAGCCGCCGGTTGGCATTGGCTTCCAGCGCGACGGTGGGATAACGCTGGGCACGGGCGTTGCGCAGCTCAGCGGTGGCCGCCTCGCGCTGGGCGATCGCCACCATCAATGCTGGCAGCCGCTCGATATCAGAGTCCGTCGAGGCCCATTGCAGGACCTGCTCGGGAGCAGCTGCAACCGGGGCACCCGCACGGGTGCCAACATAGGTTCCCAATCGGGTACGCCATTGCCGCAGCTGGGAATCGATCGCCAGCAGCCGGGCCCGGACCGCTTCCACCCGGGATCGGGCCTGCAGCGGATCACTGCGCGTGGCCGCCCCGGCTTTCGCACGCAGCTCGGTGATTTCCAGCACTTTGCCCAGCGAGTCCAGCTGCTCGAGAATCATGGCCCGCAGCGCCTCATGACGATGGATTTCTATCATCGCCTGCACCGTGCCTTCCAGCACCTCGTCCACGGCCTGCAGCAATGCGGCCCGCTCCCTTCGCTCCCCGGCACTCTCCCGCTCCACGGCGCTGGAGGTTTTACCGAAGTCGTACAGCATCTGGGTCACGCCGACAGTCGCCACCTGCCCTGTACCGAACTCGCCCTGCTCGCCGGCGGTGACCTCCGCCTGCACCCGTGGTCGATACCCGGCGCGAGCAGCGTCGATCAGGCTGGATTGCTGGCGTACCGTGGCCTGGGCCGCCAGCACGGTGGGATGGCGGTTGACCGCAAGCTGCACGGCTTCGTGCCAGGTCAGCTCATCTGCAAAGGCGACCTGCGGGTCCTGTTCCAGGGCATGGGCCATCACCGGCGACCCTCCCAGCAGCGAAAGCAACACGCCGCACAACACTGCCCTGACCCTCAAGCCCTTCTCCTGCATGTGCCCGCCGGGGAACATCCCTGTCCCCACACAGGCGAGGCAACCCTCATCCTGCAGTTGCCGGCCACCTGGGTGGCCGGCAACTTCACACGCTTCCACTGCATCCGGAAGCCTTACAGCGGACTGCTCGCCTGCTGGCTCAACAGCGCGTCCAGCTCATCCTCCTGCCTGAGGATCGCCAGCTGTTCAATCTCCATCGCGGCACCGGCCGCTGCGGAAGACCCGGCAACATCACCACCATCCATGGTGAGGATTTCATCGCCGGCGCCGCGGACCTGGAGGGGGGCTTCCTCCTCCGTGTTGCCCAGCAGCTCATCCACTTCCAGTTCACTCTCCGCAGACAGTTCCACCTCGCCGTCGGCCCCAGCGTCATCGGACACCAGCGACTCGAAGTCGATAAACGCTGCTGCCACGCCAGCACCGGAGGGTTCAACCGTGATCGTCAGTGTTCCGGTCGCCACCTCACCCGACGGATGGGTCAGCTGATAGGTGAATACGTCTTCAACCGGGTCGGTGAAATGGTCCTGCTGATCATGCGGGGTGTAGCTGTAGTTGCCCGCCGCATCCACCGTCAACGCGCCATAAGCCCCGTCCACCGTGACCTGGCCGACCGTGTCAACGTAATCCAGACCGTTGAAGACCTGCAGGGTCGTGAAGCTGGAACCGAGGTCGTCGTTGTCGAGCAGGTTACCCGTGGCACCCGTGGAGTCGGCAACTTCGAACTGGTCGAGGTAGACGACGTCCACATCCGTGGTGACGTTGAGCGTCACACTCGCCAAACCGCTCTTCGTCGCGCGGACGCGGTAAGTCCCCTCCGTGAATGTCACCTCGGACAGATCAATGGACGCTACGGTGCCAAGGCCGCCAATCAGGATGCTGAAATCATCCTGCGCTACGACCTGCCAGTTTTCGGGAGACTCTTCGTATTCCAGATACAAATCCCCGCTCGCCGCCGCCGCAAGCAGGACAGAGATCTCCACGCTGCCAGTCACGTCCATGTTTTCTGTGATGACAAACGTGTCGCTGATGTAAGTCTGACTGCCAATTCCGATCAGCGCTCCGTCCGAATCGGTGAAGTAGTCGTCATCGGTCACGTTGCCCCACTCGACGGTTGCGCCATCGGTATCGTCCGTCACGCCGAACGCCATCGTCGCTGGATTGCCCGGATTATCCGGATCCCAGGTCATATCCGCCCCGTCGCTGCCAATCTGGACATACAGCGTCGCTGTCGCTGTATTGCCTGTGTCCGGGTCATGCAGCGTGTACTCAAACTGCTCGACCTGGCCGATGCCCGCCCCATCCGCATTGGGCTCGTAGATATAGGCGCCATCGGAATTGATCGTCAGCGTTCCGTACGCGCCTGTGACATCCGTCCCTCCAGCGTCGATCGAGACACCGTTGACGCTCTGGACGACAGTGGTATCGGTGACCACATCGCTGTCACCGTCTCCGTTCGCGTCAGTGATGACGTTGCCAGCCACAGAGACGGATTGGTAGTTGGCGTCGGTGAAGTCGTAGTCCGTACCGGCCACGGCGAGGGAGCTGAGAACCGAAACTCCAACCCCCTCATAGGTGAGGAAGGCGCGATATTCGCCTGACTCAAGCTCCTGTTCGACGCCGTATGCGCCGCCAGCCAGCAGCCCGATCGTGAGCAGCGACGCTTCCCCGGAGCCACCGATATCCGTCCACAAGCCGGTGTCCGAATCCCACTTCTGGACAACCACCTGGTACTCACCCAGCAAGTCGAGATCGAGCAGCGCGTCGAAGGTGAAGGTCAGGTCCTGGGTGTGGCCCGGATCAACCTCGAAACTGAGGGAGTTCGTACCAAGCACGGTGGCCTGCAAGTCCAGACCCAGGAGTGAAACGCCTGCACCGAGCAGGTAGCCCACGCTGCCGTGATCAGTGCTTGCTGAGGTCGGGGTGATGTTCACGCTGGCCGAAGTCACGTCGTCAAACGCCTCCAAGTCGGCATCGGCATCGGCATCGGCATCTGCATCGGCGTCGGCGTCGGCGTCCGCATCCGCATCGGCGTCAGCATCAGCGTCAGCATCTGCATCGGCGTCTGCATCGGCGTCCGCATCGGCATCGGCATCGGCATCGGCATCGGCATCTGCATCTGCATCCGCATCCGCATCCGCATCAGCGTCGGCATCTGCATCGGCATCTGCATCTGCATCTGCATCTGCATCGGCATCTGCATCTGCATCGGCGTCCGCATCAGCGTCGGCGTCCGCATCCGCATCCGCATCCGCATCCGCATCCGCATCCGCATCCGCATCCGCGTCGGCATCGGCATCGGCATCGGCATCCGCGTCGGCGTCGGCGTCGGCGTCGGCGTCGGCGTCCGCATCAGCATCAGCATCCGCGTCGGCATCGGCATCGGCATCGGCATCGGCATCCGCGTCGGCGTCGGCGTCGGCGTCGGCGTCCGCATCCGCGTCAGCATCGGCGTCCGCATCCGCATCCGCATCCGCATCCGCATCCGCATCCGCATCCGCATCCGCATCGGCATCCGCATCGGCATCCGCATCCGCATCCGCATCCGCATCGGCATCCGCATCGGCATCGGCATCGGCATCGGCATCGGCGTCGGCATCAGCGTCGGCATCCGCATCCGCATCCGCATCCGCATCCGCATCCGCATCCGCATCAGCATCAGCATCGGCGTCAGCGTCGGCATCGGCGTCCGCATCCGCATCCGCATCCGCATCCGCATCCGCATCGGCATCGGCGTCGGCGTCGGCGTCCGCATCGGCATCGGCGTCAGCATCGGCATCGGCATCGGCATCGGCGTCGGCGTCGGCGTCGGCGTCGGCGTCGGCATCGGCATCGGCATCGGCATCGGCATCGGCATCGGCATCGGCATCGGCGTCGGCGTCGGCGTCGGCGTCCGCATCCGCGTCGGCGTCCGCGTCGGCGTCCGCATCCGCATCCGCATCCGCATCCGCATCGGCATCGGCGTCAGCGTCAGCGTCAGCGTCAGCGTCAGCGTCAGCATCCGCATCAGCGTCCGCGTCAGCATCGGCGTCGGCGTCGGCGTCGGCGTCGGCGTCCGAGTCTGCATCGGCGTCCGCATCGGCATCGGCATCGGCATCGGCATCGGCATCTGCATCCGCGTCGGCATCGGCATCCGCATCGGCATCGGCATCGGCATCGGCATCCGCGTCAGCATCTGCATCTGCATCTGCATCTGCATCTGCATCTGCATCGGCGTCGGCGTCGGCGTCGGCGTCGGCATCCGCGTCGCCGTCATCTCCGAGATCAGGCGCCATGACGAAAGTGGGATCGGACTCATTCCCGGCGTCATCCGTCGCAGTGACGGAGAGCGACTCACCGCCCGTCATGGGCGGATCAAGCTCCACCTGGTAGTTACCCTCGGCGTCGGCCTCGCCCGTGGCGATGACGTTGCCGTCTTCGTCGTAGATCGTGACCGTGGAGCCCGGCTCAGCCGTGCCGGACACGGCATCGCCGCCAGCACTGATCTCGGCGGTCGGCGCATCCGGCGGAGTGGTGTCGAGCACCGGCGCGGTGATGGAAGTGGGGTCGGACTCGTTGCCGGCTTCGTCCGTTGCCGTGACCGTCAGCGTCTCGCCGTCGGTCGCAGGCGGATCAAGCGCCACCGAATAGTTGCCCTCGGCGTCAGCCTCGCCCGTGGCGATAACCTCGCCGTCTTCGTCGTAGATGGTGATGGTGGTGCCCGGCTCCGCGGTACCAGTCACCGTGTCACCTGCGTCGTTGATCTCGGCAGTCGGAGCATCCGGCGCGGAGGGCCCGGGCGGGGTGACGGGACCAGGCGAGGGGCGTCCACCGCCGCCGCCACCGCCACCTGCGACTCCCGCAATCAGCAGGCCTGCTCCCAGAACGCCAAGTGCAAGCGGGCCAGCATCGGAGTTGTCAGACGCAACGACGGCGGCTTCAGGCGCTGCAGCGGCAGGGGCAGCCGGATCGGCAATAAGAGCCCAATCCGCTGTACCGGGGTCGCCCTGCAACATCCAAGCGCCGCTCTCGTCCTCCAGGACGAGATCACTCTGCTCTTCGTCGTCTTCGGAATAGAAGTTGGTGATCACAATCCGTTCGCCGGACTGGGTAATCAGCGCAAGATCTCGACCGTTTTCCCCCGTTTTCTCAACCGACCGAACCTGGCTGCTGCTGAGCGGCAACGTGACAACTGCTGCTTCGGAAAGTTCGATAGGTTCCTGCGGAGAAACCTCCCTGGTTTCGCCAGTTGCCTTCACCACAATCGTCGCGGTCATCGCTGTCAATCTCCTTTGGTACCAGGTTGTGGAGGGGAATCCCCTTTATCTGGCTGCATCCGTGCCAAAAGCAATTCTTTATGAACGAAGCAGTAACGCTCGATCGTGCTGCATGAGCCACAACTCTTGAAGGACGGGCGTCACACTTTGGCTCTTTTACAGTTTCGTGAATATGAATTGGACACAATCAATCTCAGCTCGGACCGAGATAAAAGAGACATTTGCTGGAATTCGATGTAGGAGCGCAACGTGAAAAAACGCGCTTAATCTGAATGGGAATAAATCGCGCCCAATAAAAAAACCCGGCTCACTGGCCGGGCTTTCTGTCTTCACTCAAAATCCCTTGTTCATCAAGGATCTGAGTGGTGGGCGGTGAGGGTTTCGAACCCCCGACCCCTACCATGTCAAGGTAGTGCTCTACCACTGAGCTAACCGCCCCATCAAGCGGGGAATTCTATCCCGCCCGGAGACGGCTGACAACTGCTACGCCCTCCGCCACGCGCTTTCGCCGCATGGCCGTTATTTCAGCGACGCTTCCTTGAGCTGGCGGATCCGGTCCCGCACCTGGGCCGCCTCCTCGAACTCCAGATCCCGGGCGTGCCGGTACATCTGCTGCTCCAGTTCCGCGAGCTTCGAGGCCAGCTGGGCCGGCGCCATGGCGGCGTAGTCCTCGACCTCCTCGGCCACCTGCTGGCGCGACTTGCCGCGTCCGCGCTTCTCCAGCGCCGGTTCGGAGCGCGCGCCCTCCATCACGTCCATCACCGCCCGGGCGACCGTCGTGGGGGTGATGCCGTGCTCCTCGTTGTATTCGACCTGGCGCTGCCGGCGGCGGTCGGTCTCTTCGATTGCCGCCTGCATCGACCGGGTGATCCTGTCGGCGTAGAGGATCGCCTTGCCGCGCACGTTGCGGGCGGCGCGGCCGATGGTCTGGATCAGCGAACCGGTGGAGCGCAGGAAGCCCTCCTTGTCCGCGTCCAGTATTGCGACCAGCGACACCTCCGGCATGTCCAGTCCCTCGCGCAGCAGGTTGATCCCCACCACCACGTCGAACTCGCCCAGGCGCAGGTCGCGGATGATTTCCACCCGCTCGACCGTCTCGATGTCAGAGTGCAGGTAGCGCACCCGGACCCCGTGCTCGGCCAGGTATTCGGTGAGGTTCTCCGACATGCGCTTGGTGAGCGTGGTGATCAGCACCCGATCGCCCATGGCCACGCGCTTGTTGATCTCCGACAGCACGTCATCCACCTGGGTCGCCACCGGGCGGATCTCCACCTCCGGGTCGATCAGGCCCGTCGGCCGGACCACCAGCTCGGTGATCTCGTTCTCGGCGTGCTCAAGCTCGTAGTTGCCGGGCGTGGCGGAGACAAAGATGGTGCGCGGCGCCCGCTCCTCCCATTCCTCGAAGCGCAGCGGCCGGTTGTCCAGCGCAGATGGCAGACGGAAACCGAATTCAACCAGCGTTTCCTTGCGGGAGCGGTCGCCCTTGAACATGGCGCCGATCTGCGGAACCGTCACGTGCGATTCGTCCACCACCAACAACGCATCCGGCGGCAGGTAATCGAACAGGGTCGGCGGCGGGTCGCCGGGCTGGCTGCGGGTCATGTGCCGGGAGTAGTTCTCGATCCCGTTGCAGTAGCCCACCTCGGCCATCATCTCCAGATCGAACTGGGTGCGCTGCGACAGTCGCTGCGCCTCCACCAGCTTGTTCTGCGAGTACAGGAACTCCAGGTGCTCCTTGAGCTCTTCCTTGATCGTCTCGATCGCGTGCAGCACGCTCTCACGGGTGCTGGCGTAATGGGTCTTCGGATAGACGGTGAAGCGCGGCACCTTGCGCTGCACCGCACCGGTCAGCGGATCGAACAGGCTCAGGCCCTCGATCTCACCGTCGAACAGCTCGATCCGCAGCGCCTCGGCGTCGGACTCCGCCGGATGCACATCGATCACCTCGCCGCGCACGCGGTAGGAGCCACGACGCAGCTCCGTGTCGTTACGCGTGTACTGCAGCTGGGTCAGATGGCGGATCAGCGCACGCTGATCGATCCGCTCCCCCACCGACAGGATCAGCCGCAGCTTCAGATAGTCGTCCGGATCGCCCAGCCCGTAGATCGCCGACACCGTCGCCACGATCAGCGCATCCGGCCGCGACAGCAGCGCCTTGGTCGCCGCCAGCCGCATCTGCTCGATGTGATCGTTGATCGACGCGTCCTTCTCGATATACGTATCCGACGACGGCACGTACGCCTCGGGCTGGTAGTAATCGTAGTAGCTGACGAAGTACTCGACCGCGTTGTTGGGGAAAAACTGCTTGAACTCCCCGTACAGTTGCGCCGCCAGGGTCTTGTTGGGCGCCATCACCAGGGTCGGCTTCTGGATCCGCTGGATCACGTTGGCAACGGTGAAGGTCTTGCCCGACCCGGTCACCCCCAGCAGCGTCTGCTTCGCCAGACCCGCCTCGAATCCCTCCGTCAGCTTTTCGATCGCCAGCGGCTGATCGCCGGCCGGCTCGAAGGGCGAGGCCAGCTGGAAGGGACGTGATTCGGGGTGGTCACTCATTGGCAGAGGGCACAGCAGGGGAAACCCCCAAGTCTAGACCCTCCCCATCAACCTCCCCTGACCACGGCGAGTAGGAGCGCCCCATGGGCGCGAAGCCGCGGGCCCCCTTAGTCCCAGTCCAACCCTGATTTCAGCAGCACCGCCATCATGCGCCGCGCACAAATCGTCGTCTGCCCGCGCACCGCTGACTACCGTTGCCGGACCGACAGCGACTGGGGTGAGGGCTGGATGGTTTTCACCGATGACGACGGCAACCGTCAGCCAGACGCGACCGAGCACATCCTGCGCGTCACTGACCCGGCCAATTCCCGATCCCTGACGATCAGCTCCAGCCGCCGCTTTTTACGCTACCAGCGCGATGGTCGCAGCGCCCACAACAACCAGACTGTCCGGGTGTGCAGTGGAGAGGATCTGGCTGGCACCGTGGTGATCAACAACCTGGGAAGGGTGCGAAGCGCAAGATCCGATCCAGGCGTCCAATGCCCTGGATGAGGGCTGGGAAGCCGCTCTTCATCCAGAGTGCTTGACCAATGCGCCCAAGTGCTTAAAATGAGCGGCCTCCCCGCCCGAATAGCTCAGCTGGTTAGAGCACTTGACTGTTAATCAGGGGGTCGCTGGTTCGAGTCCAGCTTCGGGCGCCAAAAATTTCAAGGGCCTGCGATGCAAATCGCGGGCCCTTTTTCTTTGCCACGTAACAGCTCACGTAACAACCGGGCCGCTACGGCCGGTCCGACATCGCCGAGATCAGCTGCCGGTGTGCGAGCTCTACCTCGTTCTGGTCACCGTTTATGAAGACGTGTTCGCCGGATGCGAAGTGGATGCAGAAAGACCACGCCTCAATCGATGGTGATGTCGACGGCAGAGTCACACAGCCGGCCAAGTCGACGAAATGTCCGTCAGGACAATCCTATGCCCCTACCTGCCATTCCCCCACCAGAAAGTCCGACAAGTGAGGATGGTCGACTGCGAGTGAGGCTCCGATCATCAGGACATGCAAACGCACTCGACCCGGAACGACGGAGTCACGCTGGTGGAGTTGACCATCACCGTGGCAATCGCGGCCATTCTGGTTGCCGTGTCAGCTCCTTCAATGAAACGTATCTGGCGGCAAGCAAATGAACAGCGTGCCTATCACTCGATGTCCAGCAGCCTGGCTCTGGCGCGCATCCATGCCATCACGCGCGGTCATCCAGTCACGGTCTGCCCCAGCAGCGACCAGCTGACATGCACCGGCGGTACGGATTGGTCGAAAGGCTGGCTTGTCTATCTCGATCCGACACGGGGAACCCAGCCACCCACGTCCGATGCCATTGTCGAAGCCCTACCAGCCCTGCAGGGAAAAGTATCCATGCATACCAGTTCCGGCCGCCAACGGATTCGCTACCGTCCCAACGGACGCTCACCGGGCACCAATCTCAGCCTCTCGCTATGCGACGCTGAAACCAACATGCTGACCGGGAAAATCGTAATCAGCAATACCGGCCGCACACGCATTGAGCGCACCGATCCGGGGCTTCCCTGCCCTCAGAAACTATAGATCCAAGCTGGCTACCAGCACTGGTTTGGATTGCTGGAGCCCGAGCCAGAGACCGTCCTCCGGCCTGCCTGATCGACTGACAGCACGCTGCAAAGTGTGTCGCGACTTTCCTGGACACCGATTGGCGTCGCCTGCGCCTTGAAAGCGGACGCAGTCACCGCCCCGTCAAAGCCAAACTCGTAAAAATCTTCCAGCTCCCCCATGCAGCCAGTGACCGGAAGCGGGTCGTCTGCATTTTCATAGCTCATGTTGGTGGTCCGATAGCGCTCCATGAAGTGCGTGACCTCCAGCAGGCATCCAGCAGCAGCGGCCCTGCGGGTCTTGGTTACATGGTTGCTGTAATTCGGATAGGCAATCGCGGCGAGGATGGCGACGATCACCACCACGATCATGACTTCGATCAGGGTGAAGCCGGCAGCGCCCCGCCATGGGCGGGAATACAAAGGAGCAATGGCCATGTTCATCACTCCCGATCCACTCGTTCATGCCATCTCAGCCGATGCGGCTGTTTGCCCACGGGCAACCCCTGCAGGCGCTCCAACTCGGCGTCCGAGCCTCCAACATAGGCATCATCACCCACGAAAGTCGGCTGCGAGGGCATTCCAATGCCAACATCTACAGAGGTGACCAGACCATCGCCGCCATCCGGACCGGAGCCTGTCATGTAGTCATCACCTTCACCATCCTGGTTGATGTCAATGAAGCTGTAGGTGCTCCCGTCCGCGCGCCCCGGGTTGGTTCCGGTGAATACATCCACCGCGTTGAGATAGCCCGTTCCCCCGACATCGCAACCGTCGCCCAGTTCCGGAATGATGCTGGAGAACCACAGCGCCCTACCGCGCACAGTCGGCGCGGTTACTACGCGCTCTCCCGCGACTGGATAACCCAGATCCACATACCAGCCCAGCTTGTCGTCCGCCAGTTCCGAGTAGGACTCCCATGAGCGCGCAGCCCGGCCGAGAGAATCGACGCCTGCGGCCTTTATTTCACGCCTCTGCAAGTCCGATCGGTCCAAATCGGAAGTCCTGTTCGGCAGCTGATCATCGACGACTGCATAGATCGTCTGGACCTGGGTGTTGGCCAAGTCGGAATTGGTAATGTAGCTGCCAGTACCAAACAGTACGAAAACGCGACCATCGCCTGTCAACCGCGGCTCCCGCGCCAGCGCCACCGACGCAGTGATCGGCTGCCGGTCACCTGACGGATCCCTGGCCACGAACAGGGGCTGAGCTACTCCACCGCTGTTTCCTGCGGCCTTCCACTGGGTACCCGGACTGCTGCCGCTGATATCGAACTTCCAGACGTTGCCCTTGAGGTCCCCGGCATACAGCACATCGGCGGTGCCATTGCCATCGAGATCGGCTGCCCGCACCTCGGAGAGGCCGTTATTCCCCGAACTGTCAACGGTGATTTGACTGTAAAGGGCTCCCGTCAACGCATTCCTGATGTACAACACCGCATTTCCGTTGGCGCTGTCAATGCCATTACCGTAAATCGCCAACAGTTCCCCGTTATTTCCCCTGCGAACCAGCGGTGCGCCGAGGATATAACCAGTGTCCTTGTCGTTGTTCGCTCCACCATCCTGGAAGGTCAGGTCCCATTTGACGATCTGCGAAGCGCTGTCTGCATCCGGACTGGTTACGTCCAACCCGAACACCCCCTTCCCGCCCCTTCCCAGCGATGCCACCAAAGCATTCCTGTCGGCGCTCCCGCTGCTCATCCGGGAGGTGACGTCGATTCCACCATCGACGAAAAAGGCGTGCTGGTAATCCTGGCTGCTCAGCTCCGCAAGTCGAGAAAAGTCCAGCCCGCGTGGGACATAGGAGAATCTGACCTGGCCATTCGTGGCGTTCACCGCATGCAACATGCCGTCGTTGGCCCCGACAAAGATGGTCTCGTTCTCCGCCACGTAAAAGGGCGAAGAGTTGACAATAGTGCCAAAGGGCGAAGTGCGACGCCGCAACTGGTTGATGCCTTGACCTTCATTCGCGCTGCTGCCACGGATGTACTTGGCATTGTTCTCGCCACTGACTCCACGCGGCAGATCAGGCTCCCGCGCCAGGGCATCAACTTGGCCACCCCTCGGGAAGCTACCGATCGTGCCATTCAATCCGGTTGTCCAGACTTTGCGCTCGGAGAACGCTGTCCGGTCCTCACTGGCAACCCCAGCCATGCTCCAGCTTTCCGTACCGGAAATTCCGCCTCCGGCAATGCTCACAGCCACCATGTCACCCGACCACTCCCCGGACGTGTAAGTGGCTTGGAACAGCATCGAGTCGGTGCTCAGCGACGGCCCGTTGGAGGCAACGTTGGCACCCGCCGCCTGGGTTGCGGCAATGGCTTCCAGACTGCTCTTGAGCGCGTTTGCGAATTCCTGAGGATTGGACGCCGCTACGAACTCACCTCGAGCATTGACCGTCGCGTGCAGCAGATCGTCGATACGGGCAGTCGTCGTGTTACTGAACGGGCTTGGCCAGTTCTTCTCTCCACTCTCGATCAGGGGTACATCATCCGGTGACAAAGTCCCCTTTTCGCCGATGGAAATCCCAAACGTCACCATATGCTGCCAGGACGCAGGATTTCTCGTGCTGGAAGGGACGTTGTTGTCCAGATCCGGTCGGAGGTCGCGCTTCCAGTAATGCATCGCCACGTCAGCCAACGTATTGCTGACTGTATCGGTATAGGGCCGGACAGGCTCATAGGCGTAAACGAGTTCATCATCTGATGTACGGATCTCACTCGCCGTCCCGTCAGCATTCCCGACAGACACGTAGCCTGTGGTGTCATTCCAGTGCCCATCCGTCGTCAGGATTGAGAAGCTCTGTCGGCAGCTCAACTGCTCACCGCCGACCAGCGGCCCCCAGGGACCATTGTTGGCCGTTTTTTCTTCATAGTAACGACCGGCGCGCTGCAATGCGGGAAGCAGTGGTGTATTACCGCTGTTGCGCGCCGCAAACAAATATTCAAACCACAGATCCCGATTCGTGCCGGAAAAAAGACCACTATTGACCCCAACCGGAATCTGAAGCACTGGCACATCCAGATTTTTTTTGGAATCGCCCTGCCTGCCCCAAATAGAATCGTAGCCCACTCGGAAATTTCTTCCGAGCTGGCCAAATGCCTCACTGGCACCGGCTTTCGCGGCCTTCATCCTCGTACGGTGGTAAGAAAACCAGATCGCGTAATTATTACGCTCAGCTTCGGGAGAGCGCCCAGTGGGGGTGACGTTATCAACACACCCCCCCCCATTCCCATTGCACTTTCGAATGGTTCGATTAGTGGTGATTATATATTTATGGTAATTCGCGGCCCCCGTACCCGGGTTTACCGCCCCCTCCCTGGGCACGTAAAATGTCTGCTGCCCCCCGCAGGCCGACCGACTTGTCCCATTCAACCTGGACGAATAGCAGGAGTTCGAGTTCGACAGATCAATAGCACCCGCAGCCAGGTCAACGTGCGCAAACGCACTGCGATAAGTCGTCCCACCTTCATGCCGTTCACCATCGGCAGTCATCCAAGATTGATAATCGATCCTGGGATCGTAATAAAGCGGATTATTGGTATAGCTTCGATAATGGATCGAGTCACTTAACCCCACTGAACTTCCGGAGCTGTACGTTTGCCCGGGCATGTACGGATACCCCATGGACCCGGAATCGTCCATGATAAAGATGATATTCGGCGGGACCGATCCGGTACCTGTCTGCAGCGGAAAGTCGGGAAACGATGCCGCGTGGCCAGAAGCACCGACAAGAGCGGCGAGGAATCCAACAATCGGCGCCAACAGGCGATGGGCGCGACGTCGCTTGGCAGGCTGAGAACGCTTCATTACGGAAATCCTCATGGCACTTCGAACAAGGACTGCAGGACAACGGTAGCGCCGTCCGCCCCCTGGCTGTGGACAGTGATGCGAAGCACTTGACTGCTGGGATCACACTCTGGGGCAGACATGTCCAGATCGGTGATCAGACACTCCTCGTTGATCCCGTGACCAAAGTCTTCAATCACGTAGCCAGCCCTGATTCGATTGAATTCCTCGGACGCTTCGGCGGCAGCCCCGCTGCTCCAGAACCCATCCAACTGCCAGTCCGGCACTGGGCTGAGAGAAGGATCGTGACGGCCACAGAGTCCGCCTGCGCATCCGCCCCCTGGCACCGGGAACACGAGCCCCCCTTGAGCAGCCACATTTTCCGCTTCGCGCAGGGCTGCCTCCGCCGCCTGAAAAGCATTTCCGCGGGCCATCAGGCTGCCTGCCATGCGCTCCTGCAGCAGGGTGCTGCGCATTGCCGCAAGGCCTAACAGCGTCACCACGACCAACAGCAGGATAACCACGACCAGCGCGGCCCCTTCCTGGCGACGCGCGCGCCCCCCAAACGTGGATCTTCTTATGATTGCCCGGCTCACAGCACGCTCTCCCGGTTACGGATGGCCACCACGTGCGTGGTAGTGCGCTGCAAACGCTCCCCATCGGTACCGTCCAGATAGCCCCCCTCCAGCGCACCCTCGGCGGCCTCTGTCACGAAGCGCACACGCACCGCGTCCACGTTGGGCCAGTCTCCGGCCCCCACGGCCGTGACTGCTCGCCAGTTGCCGCTACCGGACAGTCGGTATTCCATGCTCAGCCCCGAAACGCCTTCTGCAATCTCTTCACGGGCCAGTACCTGGGTTCCGCCTGCATCGGAGTTATTGGCCAGCGTGGCCCGGTACAGCGAAGTTCCGCCGCGGCTGTTATTGCCGATGTACCAGCGTGCGGTACGGACGGGAACCACCATCGCCGGTTCGCTGCTTATCATCCCGCAGCCCGATGCACCAGCCACTTCCGCCTCAGGCACCAGTACGCAGTAGCTGCTGACGCTGGCCTCTGCGGAACAGTCACCGGCATTTGGGGGTTGCTGCCAGCTGAAGTCTGCGGCGCAGTTACCCGGAGCCGCTCCTCCCGCCTCGTGGTGAAGGTCTGTGCCAGCGACGCCACTCACCTGGAATATCAGCGAGAAAGCCGTATTGCAGGCCATGGCGATATCATTCGTGGCCAGACCGTCAACGCTGGCCATTTCAAGCGGAGCTTCCGGGCTCGCATGCCGGATGACCGCATTCTCGAGCCCATCCACCAGATGGAGATCAAGGGCCTCGGTTCCGCTGACCCGATCACCCGCATTACTACCGAACGGAAGACCACTATCGTTCAGGTCACCGCGAAGACCTCGCAGACCGTTGTTGAAGTTGCTCCACCAGACGCTGTTGCGGCTGTTGAGCTGGTTGATCACTCGAGAGGACTGGCCACAGGGATTCCCCCCCGCCTCGCGGATATCGCGTGCCATCAACTCGAACGAGACCCTGCTGTTTTCCTGGATGCGGTTGAGGGTTTCAGTGGAAGCGTAGATGCGCTTGTTGGTCAGAAACAGGCCGCCCGCCGCCGCTACCACCAGCAATCCGAGCAACAGGGCGATCATCAGCTCGATCAATGTGGCGCCACGTTGGCGCCTCTTGGGATAAAAGCGAGAAGTCATGCCGGTCACAACCTGCTGGTCAGTACGAGTTGAAGTCTGTCGCCTTCGGCGCCCCCGCCGAATTCGCCGGTTCCAGAACGATCATCCCAGCTGATGCCAACGGTACATTCCGTGACATCGCAGCTCACAAGGCCGGCCGCGCCCGGATCGCCGAGGCTGGTCTGCACGTCCGCCAACCAACTGTTGAACATCACCGAGTCTCCGCTGCTGGTCCATTCCTCATCGAGGCTGCCGCTCTGCGCGAGATCGCGCTCAAGCCGGAGGTGGTCGAACATTGAATAGACGTGGACCATTGCATGTGAGCGGGCCGCCGCGCTGTTGCTGTTCTTGAGAGTCACGGCCGCCAGTGCAGCCAAGCCGAGCATGCCGATGGCCAGCACCAATACCGCGATCAGCACCTCCAGCAGCGAGCTGCCGCGCTGGCGATAAGGAGTGGTGGAGTGAAGTGGAATAGATGGACTGGACATGGTGTGTATTCAGTTGTTGGGGGCAGTGCAGTCAGAGGTGGCGTTGCGGTGCGATACGGACACGCGACTGACACCAACATGGATGTCACGGGCGTTGTTGCTTTCGGGGGGCAGACGGCTGCTGCATACGGTGATCGCACCCTGACGGGCGTTGCCGCTCATCCTCACCAGGCCGTCGGGCGAGAAGCGGATCCACGGCCCTGCAGCGACGTTTGAGCTGGCTCCCACCGCAAGCCCCGTTCCGTCAATCCACAGCTCGCGCACGAAGTCGTCCTTATCGACAACCGCCGCAGTGCGATCAGGATCCACGAAGACGATCAGTCGCGACCAGCCCTGGGAAACACCGCAGGTGCTTCCGTCCGGGCTCGGGCAGACAGTGACGGCCTGGCCACGGCTGATCGCGTCCATACGTGCAACCTGCAGGATCGCGGACACCTCGTTGGCAGCTGCGGTCAGTCGGTTGCGATGCGTCATGTTGGTGAAGCTGGGAGCTGCCAGGGTGACCAGAACCGCGAGCACGACCAGCGTGATCGCCAGCTCAACCAGCGTGAAGCCCTTCTCCCTGCGCGCCCATCCGGCACGGACATCTTCCACTATCATGCGCCCTCCCCCGGCACCCCACTTTGCGACTTTCCACTCTAGACAGACATTGAGGCCGGGAGTAGTGTCCGGCGACGGGTGGCGCCAAACGACGGCATGAGCGGTAGTCCTCTGCCCTATCATCTGCAAATGCACCCGACATCCAACCACCCCCTGGACGCCCTCTGGCAGGCCCCCGCTATCGTCTGGTCGATCCTGGCCGGCGAATGTCTGGCACTGGTATTGGCACTTTCTCCTGGATTGCTCGAAAGCCGCCTTGTCGTATTCGGTCTTGCCTCGTTCCTTATCCAGTGGATCATCCTGCTGACCCTCGGAACCCTGTATGGACTGCGCAGACCGATCCGCAGGCTCAGCCCCTATCAATTGGCGCTTCTTGCTCTGTTGATAATGCTGATATCCAACTGGGTAGTCACAGGCACCGCACGCGCTTTCGTTGCCCCAGCCCTGCTCGGAAACGAGACGACTTGGCTGCTGCCGATGATCCGGGTGACAGGAATCGCGCTGGCGGTAGGAGTGCTTGGTCTGGCGGCCTTCCACAACCACTGGCGCGCCCGTCAGGCGGCAGTACGGGCCAAACAGGCAGAACTGGAAGCACTTCAAGCCCGCACGCACCCGCACTTCCTTTTCAACAGTCTCAACACGGCAATCGCCCTGCTCCATCAGCGGCCGGATGATGCGGAACGGGTGCTGCTTGATCTCTCGGACCTGTTCCGCAGTGCGCTGGCCGGCCCGCGCTTTATTCCACTGGAGGAAGAGCTGGATCTGGCCGCCCGCTATCTGGAAATCGAGCGCCTGCGGCTTGGCGAACGGCTGCAGGTGGGATGGGATCTGCCGGAGCCGTTGCCGTCAATCGAACTGCCTGCGCTGTCGGTGCAGCCGCTTGTGGAAAATGCGGTGCGCCACGGCATTGAAGGCAGTCTGGAGGGCGGACGCATCGATATCCGGATCATCCTCATGGGAGACCGGCTGCAGATCACTGTGTGCAACGACCTTCCAGCGACCGCGCCGACCTGTACGGGACAGGGCCACGGCGTGGGGCTGCCCTCGGTGGCAAGCCGGATCGAAGCGATGACCGCCGGTCGCGGCTCTCTGACTACTGCGGTCAGGAATGGTCGCTACGTGGCGACCATCTCTATCCCTGTGGCAACGCCACCGCGCTGATTGGCGGCGGCGGCCCTTGCCGGAAGCCTTGTCAGGTCACCACCTCATAACAAGGCCGATACTGCCCCGAAATCTTCATCCGCCGCTGCGCCACAAACGCCCGCAGCAGCGCATCCAGGGCTTCCATCATGTCCTTGTCGCCGTGGATCTTGAACGGTCCATGCTCCTCCACCCGGCGCATGCCGTCTTCCTTCACGTTGCCGGCAACGATCCCGGAGAACGCCCGGCGCAGGTCGGCGGCCAGTGCGTAGGGTTTGCGACCGTGGTGCAGGTCCAGGCCGGCCATCGCCTCATGGGTGGGGATGAAGGGCTGCTGGAATTCCAGCGGGATGTGCAGTGACCAGTTGAAGAAGAACGAGTCCTTGCGTTCGATCCGGCGCTGGCGCACCTGGCGCACGCCCTGCACCATGCTGCGCGCCACCTGCTCGGGGTTGGCGATGATGATTTCGTAGAGCTTGGTGGCTTCTTCGCCAAGCGTGAGCCGAATGAACTGGTCAATCTGCTCGAAGTACGGGGCAGCCGAAGTCGGGCCGGTGAAGATGACCGGCATGGACAGGCCCTCGTTCTCCTCGCGCAGCAGCAGGCCGAGCAGGTAGAGGATTTCCTCGGCGGTGCCGACGCCGCCCGGGAATACGATCACGCCGTGGCCGGTACGCAGGAAGGCCTCCAGGCGCTTCTCGATGTCCGGCATGATCACCAGGTGGTTGACGATCGGGTTGGGCGATTCGGCGGCGATGATGCCCGGCTCGGTGATGCCCAGGTACCGCGATTTGTACCGGCGCTGCTTGGCGTGGGCCACGTTGGCGCCCTTCATCGGGCCCTTCATGGCGCCCGGACCGCAGCCGGTGCAGATGTCGAAGCCGCGCAGGCCCAGTTCGTAACCCACCAGCTTGGTGTAGTCGTATTCGCCGCGGCTGATCGAATGCCCGCCCCAGCACACCACCAGGTTCGGGTCGCCCGGCTGCAGCACGCGCCCGTTGCGCAGCTGGCCGAAGACCTGGTCGGTAATCTCTTCCGAGGTCTCGGGCTCGCGGCCCTGGTCCTCGTCACGCTCGATCGCGGTCCAGGCCAGGTCGCGCACCACGGCAAACAGCAGCTCGGCGATGCCCTGAATGATCTGCCCGTCCACGAAGGCCATGGCCGGCGCGTCGGTCAGGTCCAGGCGCAGGCCGCGGTCGTGCTGCAGCACCTGGATATCGAATGTGGGATACAGCTCCTGCGCGGCACGCGGGTCGTCGCTGGCGCTGCCGCTGGTCAGCACGGCCAGCGCGCAGCGGCGCAGCAGATCGTGCAAGCCCCCGCGCGAAGCGTCCTTCAGACGCGCGACTTCCTTGTGCGAAAGGATATCCAGCCCGCCGTGCGGGTAGATGCGGGCATTCTGTACCGGCACCGCCCTCGGCGCCTTCAGTTCTTCGGTCATATCTTCCTGTTCTTGTCGTTTTATCCAGCCTTGGGACTTTACGGTATTTACCGGTGCAAAGCTGTAGACCGGAAACGGAAACGGCCGGGACAAGCCCGGCCGTTTCTTCAAGCGGGTTGCGTGGTGCTGATCAGAACTTGTACTTCAGGCTGAGCATGACCGACCAGCGGGAAACACCGGTGTTGATGCCGTCACCGTTGTTTTCCTGGATGCCGGCACTGTCGGTGGAACCGGTGAAGTTGTAGACGTACTTGCCGGTTGCCGGGTCAATACCAGCGTAATTGGCCACGCGGCGGGTCGAGTAGAAACCGTAGTCCTCGATCAGACCCCAATCCTTGTTGATCAGGTTGCCCACGTTCATCACGTCCAGGGCCACCTCGGCCTTGTGACCGAAGAACATCGGGATCTCCTGGCTCACGCGCAGGTCGAAGGTGTTGGTCCAGCCCGCGCGATGCGAGTTGGCCGGCACCACGCCGCCCTGGTAGCTCTTCAGGTGCGGGTTGTCGTTGAGCCAGTCGAAGAAGTCGGCTTCCATCTCCGCGCCGCCGGTGAACAGCACATCACCCGGACCGTTGGGCACATAGAACAGGTCGTTGGTGGTGGCGCTGTCGCCGTTGACGTCGTTGTAGAAGATGTAGCTGTACGGACGGCCCGCACGACCTTCATAGAACAGGCCCACGCGGGTGTAGTTGTCGCCGAACAGCGCCTTCTGCCAGGTCAGCGAACCGGTGAAACGGTCCTTGATCGCGTAGCGCGAGTTGTAATCGACCGGCTGGTTGGCCTGGAACACCATCTGGTTGTTCCAGTTCGACGAGTTCTGCGAGCTGGTGGCCGGGCTGAACTCGGTGGCGTCGGTGTAGGTGTAGCCAATCGACCAGCCCCACGCGTCCTGCATCGGCTTGGCCAGGGCCAGGGTGAGCTGGCGTGCCGAACCTTCGTCGGTGTTGCGGATCACGATGGCCTGGCTGACATCCGGGTGCTTGTTGGCACGGTTGCCGGCGCCATTCTGACCGTTGGTCATGCCGAAGTTGCCGGAATTGGTCGGGTCACGGCCCGCTTCGTTCCAGTAAATGGCACGGCCGTCCTGGCCAAACGCGGTCGGCGCACCCACGTCAATGCGGTCAAACCACAGCGCGTTCTTGTTCCTGGTCAGCAGCAGCTCGGCCGAGGCCACGATGCCGTGCCACGGCAGCTCGTGATCAAACGCCAGGTTGGCCTTCCAGATCGACGGCAGGGCCAGGCCCGGCTCGATCATGTCGGCGGTGATCAGCGGCGGCGCAGCGCTACCGGCCGGGATCGCCGGCGGCACGGCCGGGCTCAGTGCCGGAACGTTGTCGTTACGCAGATCGAAAGTGTCGAAGTTCAGGCCGGTGTTCTGGAACGGACCAGCCAGCCACACGTTCGGGTTACCACCCTGGAACAGGCCCACGCCACCGCGCAGCTGGGTCGGACGATCGCTGTCGAAGGTGTAGTTGAAGCCGAACCGCGGCTGCCACAGCTTCTTGTCCAGGGTCACGGTGTTGTCGTAACCGTAGATGTCCAGCAGGCGCTGGTTGAAGATCGGGCTTTCGTCAAAGTCCGGCATGTCCACGCGCAGGCCGGCGGTCAGGGTCAGGTTGTAGTTGACCGCCCAGGTGTCCTGCACGAACAGGCCCAGGTTGCTGAAGTTGTACTGGGCCGGGATGTCGCTGACGCTGCCACCCGGACGCGGGGCGCGCAGGTCGTAACGGAACGCATTGCCGGCTTCAAAGTCTTCCAGGCTGTCGAAGGTGTACACACCGTTCAGATCGCGGCCGTAGAAGTTCAGGATGTCGTTGTCTTCGTAGTCGAAGCCGAACTTGACGGTGTGGTCGCCCACGTACCAGTTGGCTGCACCGAACAGCGACATCTGCGAGGTCTCGACCACGTTGATGTGGCGGTTGCGCTCGGTGCCGAGGTTCACCGTGCTCTGGCTCACGCCACCAACGTTGTTGATGATCATGCCCGGCAGGTTCGCAAACGGCGCAGCGACGGAATCGTAGTCACGCTGCGACACCTTGAACTCGGTGGAGAAGTTCGGGCCCCAGTCGCTGAACAGCTCGAACATGTAGCTCTCGAAGTTCTTGTTCTGGTTGAACCAGTAGCTGCTCAGCGAGATGCTGTTGTTGCCGATGCCCGGGATGCGCGGCTCCACCTGCTCCATCTTGCTGTAGCGGAACGCAGCGCGGTGATCATCGCTGATGTTCCAGTCCAGCTTGATCGCGTATTCCTCGATGTCGGTCTTGCTGGACTCGGGAAGCTCGAAGCTGCCGGCGTCAAAGCCGAACGACTGTGCAGCAGCCTGGATGCGGGCGATATGTGAATCGTCGATGCTGCCGCGGCCGTACGGGGTGCCCACCAGGCTGGTGCCCGGGGCGCTGCGGGTGAACTTCTCGTAGTTGGCGAAGAAGAACAGGCGGTCCTTGATCAGCGGACCACCAAAGGTCATGCCGTAGGTTTCTTCCTTGTCAAAACCGTTGAAATCCACGCCCTGCAGGTCGCTGCGCACCCAGTCGCCATCGCGCAGGTTGTAGTACATGGTGCCGCTGAATTCGTTGGTACCCGACTTGGTCACCGCGTTGACCACGGCGCCGGTGCCACCGGAGATGGTCACGTCGTAGTTGGCCAGATCGATCTGGATTTCCTCGATCGCGTCCATCGACACCGGCTGGCGCTGGGTCGGCATGTTGTTGGACTCAAGGCCGAACGGATCGCTGCTGCTGATGCCGTCGATGCGGATCACGTTGAAGCGCGAGTTCTGGCCACCAGCCGAGATCGCGCCGTCTGCCTTGCTGACCTGCGAGATGCGCGGATCCAGGCGGATGTAGTCCTGGATGTTGCGGGTCGCTGAAGGCAGCGCTTCGATGGTGCGCTGGTCAACGTTGGTGCCGGTCCCCATCTTGGTGGAGCTGAAGATGTCGGAGCCCACGTAGGTGCCGGTGGCAACCACGCGATCCAGAGTGGTCACGTCACCCACCAGAATGGCGTTGACGGTGTTGACCTGGCTCAGGTTGAGGTACACATCGTCTTCGGTCCGGGTACCTTCACCCGGCTTGGTGACGGTGACGGAGTAAGGGCCACCTACGCGCAGGCCGCGCGCGTTGTAGCGGCCGCTGGCGTCTGTGGTGACGCGGCTGACCGTGCCGGACTCCGTGTGCAGGATGGTGACTTCGGCGCCGGACACGGGCTGGCCATCGGAACCAACAACCTGTCCGCCGATACCGGCGGAGGTGCTCTGGGCAAACGCGGGAGCCGCGGCAAGCGCGACAATCAAACCGAGCGACAGCTTCGAGAGGCGGACGCGGTGCTTGGGAGTCATGATTCAATGGCCTCGATACGTACGTGGATGACTGCCGCGCGATCCGGCACGGCGGATGGGAAATCCATTGGGGGTGGAAGCCAGGCCGGCGCGCGTTGGCGGGCCAGCCTGTTAACAACAGATTAACACGGTAGCGGCCGTGTATGACAGCAATGTGACGGTCAGCGAAGTACTGCAACCCGCTGGGTGGCCAGCAATTTCATGTGGAATTCGAACAAGGTGCTGCAAGTGCCTGCGTACAGGTCATCCGCGGCTGCCGGGCCCTTCCTACGGGCTTGGAGCGACGTCACTCCAGATACGGCCGCGATGCGCTTCGCCAGCGGCTGAAAGCAGGTTCACGCATGCTTTGGCGTAAACAGCCGGATCGGCCGCCTCCGGCCCTTCCCGATCCATGTAGGCTTGGGCGCGCAGCGGCGTGCGCATGGGACCGGGACGCAGGCCCGACACCCTCACCGCAGTGGTGGCCAGCTCGCTGTGCAGCATTGCCACCAGCGCTTCCTGCCCGCTCTGGGCAATTCCGTAGCCGCCCCAGTAGGCCTGCGAGGTTCGCGCCGGATCATCGATCGCAAACACCACCGCGGCGTCCTCGCTCTTGCGCAGCAGCGGCAGGCAGGCCTGGGTCAGCCACCAGCGCGCCGTCAGGTTGACGTGGATCGCGCGAGCGAAGGCGGCCGGGTCGGTGTGTTCTATCGGGGTGAGGCCAGGGAAGTTGGCGGCACAGTGCAGCACACCGTCCAGGCGTCCGAACCCTGCTTCGATCCGCTCCAGCATTTCGGCGTAGTCATCCGGACCGGCACCCTCCAGATCCAGCGGATACAGCGCAGCCTCACCGCCCTGAGCAGCGATGGCATCGTGCACCCGGTTGAGCCGGGGCACCTTGCGCCCCAGCAGTACCAGCCGCGCACCCGCGGCCGCGCAGGCCAGCGACGCTTCGCGGCCCAGACCGCCGTGCGCTCCAACCACCAGTACGACACGCCCGGCCAGCGGCGCCTGTGCTTCGGGCGCTGCAGGGGCGGAAGATGCTGTCTCGCTCACGGCTTGTCGATCTCCGCCACCATCCGTGCCAGCTCGCCGGACTCGTGCAGTTCCAGGGTGATATCGCTGCCGCCGATCAGCTCGCCGTTGATGAACAGCTGCGGGAAGGTAGGCCAGTTGGAATAGCGCGGCAGGTTGGCACGGATTTCCGGCTCTTCCAGCACGTTGACCGTATGCAGCTGTTCCACACCGGACTCCAGCAGCGCCTGCGCGGCGCGGTTGGAAAATCCGCACATGGGGAACTGCGGGGTTCCCTTCATGAAAAGGACGATCGGGTGCTGTTCCACCTCGTCCCGGATCCGCTGCATGGTTGGCATGAACAACTCCTGCGACGACGGTCGCGGTGGTTCCGGGGCCGGCATCACTGTCTGGGGTTAGAATCCGGACCATTGTAATCCTTGCATCCACCACGCATGCCCTTCGAACTGCCCGCACTGCCCTACGAACGTACTGCCCTGGAACCGCACCTTTCAGGCGAGACCCTGGATCTGCACCACGGGCACCTGCAGCGTGGGTATCTGGAGCGGCTGGAAGCGCTTGCCGCCGACACCGTGTTCGCGGAGATGGCGCTTGAAGACATCGCCCGCAAGGGCCAGGGCGCGATGGCCGAATGCGCGGCCCAGGCCTGGGCGATGGAGCTTTACTGGAGCGGTCTGAAGGCGTCCGCCGAGGATAGCGACGAGGACAGTGGTAGCGGCGAGCCGCAGGGCAAGCTGGCCGACGCGATCAAGCAGACGTTCGGCAGCCTGGCGGGGCTGGAAAAGCACTTCAACGAGGCCTCACTGCGAAGCTTTGGCCCCGGCTGGGCCTGGCTGCTGCAGCGCACGGACGGACGCCTGGCGATTGCCGTCACCCCGCACTCGGTCACCCCGCTCACCGGAACCGACCGGGTCCTGCTGGCCTGCAGTCTGTGGGAACACGCCTACGTGCTGGACTACCGCGACGATCGCGGGAAGTACCTGGAAGCGTTCTGGCAGCTGGTCGATTGGGACGCCGTCACTGCCCGCATGGTCTGACCCGGTCGTTGCAGGTCAGTCCTGCAGTGCGGCGATGACCGGGCTCACCTGATCCTGTCGGCCGAGTGCGTCACCGACGCGCTGCAGGGCCGCTGCCAGGGTCTGCGGCGCATCTGCGCGCAACGTGGCATGGCCCACCTTGCGGCCCACGCGCGCCTGCTTTCCATAATCGTGCCAATGGCCCCCCGCTTCGCGCAGCACCGGCGCCGGGTCCGGCATGTCGCCGATCCAGTTGAGCATGCAGGAATGGCCAATCGCGTCCGTTGCACCCAGCGGCAGCCCCAATACCGCGCGCAGGTGGTTTTCAAACTGCGAGGTCTGCGCGCCTTCGATCGTCCAATGGCCGGAGTTGTGCACCCGCGGTGCCATCTCGTTGGCCATCAGCGTATTGCCGCGGCAGAACAGCTCCAGCGCGAACACGCCCACGTAATCAAGCTTTTCCGCCAGCCGACGCGCATAGCCGGACGCGGTCGCGGCCAGTGCCGGATCAACCCCGGGCGCGGGTGCGAGACTGGCTGACAGCACGCCGTCCACATGCCAGTTCCAAGTGAGCGGCCAGGTGCGGAATTCACCATCGCGCCCGCGCACCGCCACCACGCTCAGCTCGCGATCAAACGGCACGAAGGCTTCCAGGATCAGCCCGACCTTCTCCGCCTGCGCGCCCAGCGCTTCCCAGGCCTGCGCGGCATCGCCGGGGCTGTGGATGCGGAACTGGCCCTTGCCGTCATAGCCAAGGCGACGCGTCTTGAGAATGCAGGGCGTGCCGATACGGGCAATCGCCGCGTCCAGCCCTTCGCGCGATGCCACGTCCTCGAACGCGGGCACCGGAATATCCAGCTGCTGGAACAGGGTCTTTTCCGTCATCCGGTCCTGGGCAGCAGCGAGCGCCTCCGGGTTGGGGAACACCTTGACCTTTTCGGCCAGCTGCCGGGCAGAGCCCGCCGGCACGTTTTCGAAATCGAACGTGGCCACATCAATCCGGGCGGCGAACTCCTCCAACGCGGACTGGTCGTCATAGCCCGCAGCCAGCTGCGGCACGATCTGTCCGGCACAGGCGTCGGCGGCCGGATCCAGCACCTGGAAACGCAGCCCCAGCGGCACACCTGCCAGCGCCAGCATCCTGGCCAACTGCCCGCCGCCCAGGATCCCCACCACCGACCTTGCAGACTTGTCGGTCATTTGCGCGGATCACTGTCGAGGACGACGGCTTCAGTCTGCTGGCTGCGGAAAGCATCCAGCGCTTCGGCGATACGGGCATCGGTGCCGGCCACCATGGCCGCCGCGAACAGGGCGGCATTGGCCGCGCCTGCCGCGCCGATGGAGAACGTGGCCACCGGCACGCCGGAGGGCATCTGCACGATGGACAGCAGCGAGTCCATGCCGTTGAGCGCACGCGACTGCACCGGTACTCCCAGCACCGGCACCGCCGTCTTGGCGGCCAGCATGCCCGGCAGGTGCGCCGCGCCGCCGGCGCCGGCGATGATGGCGCGCAGGCCGCGGCCCGCGGCACTGGCCGCGTATTCAAACATCACATCGGGCGTGCGGTGCGCGGATACCACGCGCACCTCATGCGGCACGCCGAGCGCTTCGAGCTTCTCGACCGCGTGCTGCATCGTGTCCCAATCGGAACGCGAACCCATGACAACGCCAACAATCGGCGCTGCGGAATCTGCTGGCGTGGCGGACATGCGGATCCTCGTCGGCAAAGCGCCATTTTAGCCGGTTCGGGCCGACCCTGCGGCACAGGTGTTACGCTTTTCCCCAGCCTCTTTCATCTTTCGACACAAAAGGGATTCATGGACCGCAAACTGCTGGATATCCTCGTCTGCCCGGCCACCCGCCAGTCGCTGTCCGTGCTTGAAAAGCACGGCCTGCAAGCACTCAATGCGGCGATTGCGGCCGGCCAGGTGAACCGCTCCGACGACACCCCTGAAACCGTTGCCCTGCGCGAGGCGCTGGTGACCCGCGACCGCAAGCTGGTGTACCGCATCGACGAGGGCATCCCGGTGCTGCTGGCCGACGAGGCCATCCCCACTTCCAACGTGGACGGATTCACGGAAGCCTGACCGATGGCCCTGCAACCACCACCGCAGGCCGTGATCGAGGCCGATGTGGCCCGCGCATTGGCCGAGGATCTGGGCGACAGTGACGTGACCGCGGCCCTGCTGCCCGACACCGCGGACAGCGCCTATCTGCTGTGCAAGGAAGATGCGGTGGTCTGCGGCCGGCCGTGGTTCGACGCCTGCCACCGTGCGCTTGATCCCGCCGTGCGGATCGACTGGCATGTCGACGAAGGCGACCGCGTCACGGCCGGCACGGTGCTGGCCACCCTTGAAGGACGCGCCCGTGCCCTGGTCAGCGCCGAACGCACGGCGCTGAATTTCCTGCAGACGCTCAGCGGCACGGCCACCGCCACCGCCGCCCATGTGGACGCGGTGCGCGGCACCCGGGCCCGGATCCTGGACACGCGCAAGACACTGCCCGGCCTGCGTCTTGCGCAGAAATATGCCGTGCAAGCCGGCGGCGGAGTCAACCACCGCATGGGGTTGTACGACGCGGTGATGCTGAAGGAAAACCATGTGCGCGTGGCCGGCTCGGTCAGCGCCGCCATTGCCCGCGCGCGCCAGCTGCACCCCGCCCTGCCGCTGATCGTCGAGGTGGAAACCATCGCACAGCTGCACGAGGCGCTGGATGCCGGCTGCGACCGCATCCTGATCGACAACTTCACCGCCAACGACCGGCGCGAGGCCGTGCGGATCGCCAAGGGCGAACCGTTCCATGGCCGGATCCCGCTTGAAGTCTCAGGCAACGTGGACCTGGGCAGCCTGCGTACGGTGGCCGAGGACGGCGTGGACTTCGTTTCCATCGGCGCGCTGACCAAGCATGTACACGCCATCGATCTGTCCATGAAGCTGGGTCCGCCACCGGCCTGAGCCGTTCGCCGGGCCCGCCCTTTGGGCCACAATGACGCCATGGAATGGATGACGTTGGCAATGATCGTGGGGGCCGCGGGCGCTGCTTTCTGGAGCGCCTCGAGAGCGGCCGCCGAGCGGGCCACTGCCCTGGGCCGCGACGCCTGCCAGCGCGCGGGAGTGCAGCTGCTGGATCAGAGCGTGCATGCAGAGCGGCTGCGCCTGCGCCGGCGCCATGACGGGCGCCTGGGGATGGAATACAGCTTCCGCTTCTACTGGTCCGACGATGGCGTACAGCGCCACGTCGGCCGCATGGTGTTGCAGGGCGAAAAGCTGGTGTCGTTCAGCGGTCCTGTAAGGACTGGCAGCGAACTGCCGTAGGTCGGCCCTACGCGGCCGACGCGAGGGATCCATGGTTCATGGTGAACGCCGGGATGCGTGGCTCGCGCGCGTCGGGGACGTAGCCCCGACCTACTTCACCACGCGCAGGTGGCCGCGCTTGGGCGGCGTGGGTTCCGCACCGGGACCATCGCCGTTGCCGTCCCCATCTGGCGACGGAGGTGGGTTGCCATCGGGATCGGGCTGCGGGCCGCCCACGTCTTCCGGCAGCACCATGCCCTGCCCTGTTTCACGCGCATAGATGGCAACCACTGCAGCCATGGGCACGTCGACGGGATGGCTGACCCCGCCAAAGCGGGCGGAAAAGCGCACCGAATCATTGTCCAGCTGCAGGCGCACCACGGCCCGCTCGGCCACGTTAAGCACCACTTTTCCGTCCTTGACGGTATGCGCTGGGACGCGCACGCCGGGCTGCTCCGCGTCCACCAGCAGGTGGGGGGTCATACCGTTGTCAGCGATCCACTCGTATAACGCCCGTAACAGGTACGGGCGGTGGCTGGTCATCGCCGGGAAATTTTCTTCATTGCTCATGCGGCAAGTTTAACCGCTGCGGGCCCAGGGCGGCCCGTCAGGCTCAGCCCGGAAGGTCGTTGAGCTTGCGCTCAGCGGCGGTCAGGCTGCGCTCGAACGCCGGGTTGCGGAACATCCGGCCACCGTAGTCCTCGATCACTTTGCCATCCCTGGGCAGGGGAACCCCCAGTGCAGGCAGGCGCCACACAATCGGCGCCATGGCGCAGTCGGCCAGGCTCATCTCGCTGTTGAGGTAGAACTTGTGCGCTTTGAACAGCGGCACCGACGCGGTCACCAGCTCCCTCAGCCGTTTGCGCGCGTCATCCGCCTCGCGCTTGGTTCCGCGCTGGATCTTCTGGATCTGCGGCACCCAGTCGTGCTCCAGGCGCAGCATGGCCAGGCGCAGTCGCGCCCGCGCCAGCGGTTCGATCGGCATCAGCGGCGGATGCGGATAGCGCTCATCCAGGTATTCGCAGACCACGCTGGCCGCGTACAGCACCATGTCGCGCTCCACCAGGGTGGGCACGGAATGATAGGGATTGAGATCAATCAGGTCCTCCGGCGGATCCTGTGGATCCACGGAGATGAGGTCGTGGGCGACCCCCTTTGACGCAAGCACCAGGCGGACCCGATGACACAGCACATCGTCATCGGAAGAAAACAGGGTAAGCGCATTGCGCATACGTGGACTCGCAGCCGTCATTTGGCCCTCTCCAGTAGCAGCCGGATTCCGCCAGCTGCATCAGGCGCCGCCCACCCCTTGCGTGCGGTCGCCACGGTTCCCCGGTTTTCATCCGCGTCGGCCGGATACCGCGCAGAGCGCGCCCGGCAATGCGGACCCGGCACTCCAGCCGGATCCGCTCTGCAACCTGCGGTTTACTTCACGTCCCGCCAGTACTCCTGCTTGAGCAACCAGGTCAGAAGCGTGAAGAACGCCAGGAACAGGAGGACCCAGACGCCGATGCCCTGGCGCTTGAGTGCTGCCGGCTCCGCGGCGTACTCGAGAAAAGCGGTGATGTCGCGCACGCTGCGCTGGAACTCTTCGGCGCTCTGGCTGCCAGGCTGGGCCAGCTCCAGACGCTCGATGGTCGGCGTGCCCAACTCGTCGGCCACCCCCAGCACGGGCCGCTGCGGGCCCTGCAGGTTCCACAGCGGATTGGGCATGGACACATCGGGGAACCAGGTGTTGTTCCAGCCCAGCGCGCTCGAGTCATCCTGATAGAAGCTCATCAGGAAGGTGTAGACCCAGTCCGGGCCGCCGATCTTGGAGCGCACGGTGAGCGACAGGTCGGGCGGTGCAACGCCGAACCAGTCCGCGGCCTGGTCAGCCGGCATCGCCGAGACGATGTGCTCGCCGAATGCCGCGCCTGTGAAGTTGAGGTTTTCCATCACCTCTTCTTCGCTCAGCCCCAGGTCCTCGGCCATGCGCGAGTAGCGCAGGTGCTCCAGGGAATGGCAGGCCGAACAGTAGTTCATGAACAGCTTGGCGCCGCGCTGCAGCGACCCGCGGTCACTCAGGTCGGTGCCCGACTGCATGATTCCGGCCGAGCCGCCCGCCGCCAGTGCGGAGAAGGACAGCAGCAGGCCGGCGAGGACCGCGGTGGCACGTGCGGTCGTGCGGGCAAAGAGATTCTTAGTCATGTGTCGTCACCCGTTCCGGCACAGGCTTGGTGCTGTCCATCTTCGTCCATATCGGCATGGTGATGAAGAAAGCGAAGTAGTAGAAGGTCAGGACGCGGCCAACAATGGTCTCGGTCGCGTCGGTGCCCGGGCCGGCGCCGATCTTGCCCAGCCACACGAAGGTGATGGCGAGCAGGCCAAGCAGCACCTTCGACATCAAACCGCGGTAGCGGTAGGACTTGACCTTGGCCCGGTCGAGCCACGGCACCGCGAACAGGATCGCAATCGCGCCGAACATGACCATCACGCCACCGAGCTTGTCGGGGATCACCCGCAGCATCGCGTAGTACGGCGTGTAGTACCAGACCGGCTTGATCAGCTCGGGGGTGACCATCGGGTTGGCTTCGACGAAGTTGTCGTGCTCGATGAACCAGCCGCCGAACTCGGGCACGAAGAAGATCACGAACGCTGCCAGGAACAGCATCGCCGCAACGTAGAACGTGTCCTTGACCGTGTAGTACGGATGGAACGGCACGCCATCGCGCGGAGCGGTCGGCGACCAGCGGTTGCCCTTCGGGCCCTGCTTGATCTCCACGCCGTCCGGGTTGTTGGAACCCACCTCGTGCAGCGCGCCCAGATGCAGCACCACCAGCAGCAGCAGTACCAGCGGCAGCGCGATCACGTGCAGGGCGAAGAAGCGGTTGAGGGTGGCATCGCTGGGCAGGTAGTCACCCATGATCCACTCGACCAGGCCACCGCCGATGATCGGGATCGCGCCAAACAGCGAGATGATCACCTTCGCACCCCAGAACGACATCTGGCCCCACGGCAGCACGTAGCCCAGGAACGCCTCGGCCATCAGCACCAGGTAGATCAGCATGCCCAGGATCCACACCAGCTCGCGCGGCTTCTGGTAGCTGCCGTACATCAGCCCGCGGAACATGTGCAGGTACACGGCGATGAAGAAGAACGACGCACCGGTGGAATGCATGTACCGGATCAGCCAGCCCCACTCCACGTCGCGCATGATGTATTCGACGGAGTGGAACGCCTCGGCGGCCGAGGGCTTGTAGTGCATTGTCAGGAAGATGCCGGTGACGATCTGGTTGACCAGAATCACCGTGGACAGCACGCCGAAGATGTACCAGATGTTGAAGTTCTTCGGTGCGTAGTACTCGGTCATGTGCTTGCGGTACATCGGCATCAGCGCCGGTGCCCGCTCGTTGACCCAGTCCATTACGCCATTGGCGCTACGGGTGAAGATGTTGGACATGTTCAAGCCGCTCCTTCAGGGTCGACACCGACGACGATCGTGTTGTCATCGACATAGTGATGCGGAGGAACGACCAGGTTGGTCGGCGCAGGCATACCGGCGTAGACGCGGCCGGACATGTCGAACTTGGATTTGTGGCACGGGCAGAAATACCCGCCCTTCCAGTCGGCATCGAACGGCGCGGGGCCGATTTCGGCGACCATTTCCGGCGAGCAGCCCAGGTGGGTGCAGATTCCCACCAGCACCAGCACTTCCGGGCGCAGCGAACGCAGCGCCGGGTCGCCTTCAAGCACGTAACCGGGCTGCTGGTCGGCGTTGTCGGACTGCGGATCGCTGAGCAGGTTGTCCAGGGTAGGCAGCAGATCCAGGATCTGCTGGGTGCGACGAACCACCCACACCGGCTGGCCGCGCCACTCCACGATCATGCGCTGGCCCGTCTGCAGGCCGCTGATGTCCACCGTCACCGGCGCACCGGCGGTCAACGCCCGCGCGCTGGGATTCCAGGACTTGATGAACGGGATGGCCGCAGCACCGACCCCGACCGCACCGACCACTGCTGTGGTGGCGGTCAGGAACCTGCGCCTGCCCGTGTTCACTGGATCCTCGCCGCCGCTGGCAGGATCGATCACCGCTTCATTGGCCATCCGGCACTCCGCAAACCTGATCGCTAGCTGTTGAAAATCGATTCAAGCGGCCCACCCGAAGAACGGACCGGCCGCCAAAGACAATGGAGTGTAACGGAAGGCTGAATCGACCGACAATCTCTTGACAGCCATCCGCATGCGTGGGGCGGGCGGATCCGGCGTCAGTGCACGCCGCTGGTGGAGGCCACCGCCAGCTGTCCGCGATAGCGCTCGGCCAGCGTTGCCACCCGCTGCACGTAGGTCTGCGTCTCGCGATACGGCGGGACGCCGCCGTGACGGTCCACGGCGCCTTCACCGGCGTTGTAGCCGGCCGAAGCCAGGGTCAGGTCGCCGTTGAAACGGCGCAGCAGCCACGCCAGGTATTGCACCCCGCCGCGGATGTTCTGCGTCGGGTCGAAGGCATCGGTGACCCCGAAGCGGGCCGCGGTGGCCGGCATCAACTGCATCAGGCCCTGGGCGCCGGCATGCGACAACGCTTTCGGGTTGAAAGCCGATTCCGCGTGCATGACCGCACGCACGATGGCCTCCTCCACCCCGAATTCGCGCGCCGCGGCGGCAACTTCCGCATTGAAGGCGTCGGTATTCAGCCGCACGTTGGCGAAGCTCACCCCCGGTGATCCGCACGCGAAGCACTGTTCGATGAAGTTGTAGCTGATGGTGCGCATGGCAGTGGCGCCAGTCGCGGCCCCGCCGCGCGGCGGGGTGCTGCTGTAATGGCGCACGCCGTCCTTGACGTAGGAATAGACCTGTCCGCTGACCCGCCGCCCACCGGAACGGGCCGCTGGCGCAGGTGCCGGGGCGGCAGCCGGCTTGCTGGCGGAAGACCCGCCGCCCATGAACGTTGCCGGGGCGCTGCCGGAGCTGGCGGGAGCGGCAGCCGGCGTGGCCCGGGGTCGGGGGCGTTCGGGGCGGTAGCTGGCGGCAACCGTGCAGCTGGCCCCGGCGATCCGCTTGCTCACGTACTGGGAGACGCCGTCGGCGCCGACGCATCGATACAGGGTGCCCGCCGCAGCCGGAACGGCCGCGCATATGCACAACGCTGCAATAAGTCCCCTGACCCCTTTCATTGTCCGGAGTCTCCCCCGATTGGCACCGGTTGCCAAGTGCAGGCTTCCCAGGTGCAGGCTTCCGGTCCCGACCGATTAGACTATCCGGCCCTTGAACCGCCATCCGGCCCGGACTACCCGCCGCGCCCCGGACCTGCCATGACCACGACCATCATCCCCGGCCCCCAGGCCCAGTCCACCCCTGACTCCGCTTCGACGGAGCCCGCTCCCCCGGCGCCACCGGTGCGCGGCAAGCTGTTCATCCAGACCCACGGCTGCCAGATGAACGAGTACGACTCGTCGCGCATGGCCGATGTGCTGGCCGCCGCCGAAGGCCTGGAGTTGACCGACAACGTCGAAGAGGCGGATGTTGTGCTGGTCAACACCTGCTCGATCCGTGAGAAGGCGCAGGAGAAGGTGTTCAGCCAGCTGGGCCGCTGGAAGTCATTGAAGAAGGACGGCAAGCCGGTACTGATCGGCGTCGGCGGCTGCGTGGCCTCGCAGGAAGGCGAAGCGATCATCAAACGCGCGCCGTACGTGGACCTGGTGTTCGGCCCGCAGACCCTGCACCGGCTGCCGGAGCTGATCCGCGCCCGCCGCGAACAGGACCGGCCGCAGGTGGACATCAGCTTTCCGGAAATCGAGAAGTTCGACCGCCTGCCGGAGCCGCGTGCCGAAGGCCCCAGCGCGTTCGTTTCGATCATGGAAGGCTGCAGCAAATACTGCAGCTTCTGCGTGGTGCCCTACACCCGCGGCACCGAGATCAGCCGCCCGCTCGAGGACGTGCTGGTGGAAGTGATGCGCCTGGCCGATCAGGGCGTGCGCGAGGTCAACCTGCTGGGCCAGAACGTCAACGCCTACCGCGGGCCGATGGAGGGCACGGACGAGCTGGCGGACCTGGGCCTGCTGATCCGCACCATCGCCGAGATCGACGGCATCGACCGCATCCGTTTCACCACCTCGCACCCGCTGGAGTTCTCCGACTCGCTGGTGGAGGCCTACCGCGACGTGCCGCAGCTGGCCAACTACCTGCACCTGCCGGTGCAGTCGGGCAGCGACCGGGTGCTGGCGGCGATGAAGCGCGGCTACACCGCGCTCGAGTTCAAGCAGAAGATCCGCAAGCTGCGCGCGGTGCGCCCGGACATCTCGATCTCCTCGGACTTCATCGTCGGCTTCCCCGGCGAGACCGATGCCGATTTCGAGAAGACCATGAAGCTGATCGAGGACGTGGGCTTCGACCAGAGTTTCTCCTTCATCTATTCGCGCCGCCCCGGCACGCCCGCCGCGGATCTGCCGGACGAAGTGTCCGACGAGGTCAAGCACGCGCGGCTGTCGCGGCTGCAGGCGCACATCAACGAACACTCGGCCGGCATTTCCCGGGCGATGGTTGGCTCCGTGCAGAAGGTGCTGGTGACCGGCCCCTCGCGCAAGGACCCGAACGAGCTGACCGGCAAGACCGAGAACATGCGCTCGGTGAACTTCCCCGCCCCGCCGCGGCTGATCGGCCAGTTCGTCGACGTGGTGATCACCGGGGCATTCAGCAACTCGCTGCGTGGACGGGTCCAGCTCGCCTGACCGCCTCCGGCAGGAGCGCGCCATGCGCGCGAAGCCGCGTGAATGATCTTGTGGTCCTGATGGATCCCCTCCGGTGGGATTTCCGGAGCCACGCCGACGGCCCGACGGTCCCTCATGCTGGCGGCTATCGACCGGGGGACAGGATTCACGCGGCTTCGCGCGCATGGCGCGCTCCTACAAGTACGTAGGTCGGCCCTACGGGGCCGACGCGCGCCGGCTCAATCCAGCCGCTTGCGGAACTGGCTGATGGCGATGGTCATGGTGACGGCGGTGAACGCCACCAGCGCGAGCACCGCCGGCCACAGTTCCCAGATGCTGGCGCCGCGCAGCATGACCCCGCGGATCAGGCGCAGGAACTGGGTCATCGGCAGCAGTTCCGCGCCCCACTGCACCACGTCCGGCATGCCGGCGAACGGGAACATGAAGCCGGAGATCAGGATCGAGGGCAGGAACACCAGCATCGCCACCTGGATCGCCTGGAACTGGGTGCGGGTACGCGTTGAGATCAGCAGGCCGATCGACAGATTGGCAAAGATCAGCAGGATCGCGGCGATGTACACGTCCACCAGGCTGCCGCGCAGCGGAATGGAAAACAGCCAGAACCCCAGCGCCAGGATCAGCGTGGTCTGGATCAGGCCGATCACCGCGTAGGGCAGCACCTTGCCGATCATCAGCGCACTGCGGCTGAGCGGGGTGGCGATCAGCAGCTCCATGTTGCCGCGCTCGCGCTCGCGCACCGCGGCCATGGCGGTGAACATCATCATGGTCATGGTGAGGATGATGCCGATCAGCCCGGGCACGATGGTCACGGCCGAGCGCCGCTCGGGGTTGTAGAAACTCACCACTTCGATCTGCGGCGCGTGCCCCGCTGGATGCACGCCATTGGGACCTTCCAGCGGCATCTGCGCCAGCTGGTTTGCCGCAGCCTGGACCACGGTATCGGTGCCATCCACCATCACCTGCACCGCAGCCCGTCCGTCGACCAGGCGGCGCTCATAGTCGGGCGGAATGGCGATACCCACGCTGACTTCCCCACGCCGCAGCATGTCCACCAGCTGCTGCGGGCTGTCGGCGACCCGCTCCAGGTCGATCACGCCGGTCGCCGCCATGTCCATCACCGCAGCGCGCGACGTGGCAGTACTGGCCT
This sequence comes from Luteimonas qiangzhengi, assembly GCF_039548515.1. Taxonomy (NCBI): domain Bacteria; kingdom Pseudomonadati; phylum Pseudomonadota; class Gammaproteobacteria; order Lysobacterales; family Lysobacteraceae; genus Luteimonas; species Luteimonas qiangzhengi. The sequence goes on from NZ_JBCLVE010000009.1 coordinate 127,736, forward strand.
GGTCCACCACGGCAGCCTCGAGGTTGCGGGGGTTGAGGTTGATCGCATAGCCGAACAGCAGCAGATCCACCACCGGGATCAGCACGATCATCACCACGCTGATCCGGTCGCGGCCCATCTGCCGCAGCTCCTTCAGGGCCACGGCCCACATGCGGCGCAGGTTCTTCATTCGCGCGCTCCTTCAGCGGCGCGCCCGTGGGTGGCGGCGACGAACACGTCTTCCAGGTTGGCCCCCACCGGCTCCACTTCCGCGTCCAGCCCTGCCCCGGCCAGCGCTTCGCGGATCGCATCCACGCTGTCGCGGCCAGGCGCGGACAGCACCCGCAGGCTGTTGCCGATCTGGGCGGCACTGATCACGCCGGGCAGCCCGGCCAATGCCTGCTGCGCACGACGCGGATGGCGTGCATGCACCTGTACGCTGCGCCCGGCCAGGTCGCCCGCCAGATCCGCCGGCGCGCCGTCGGCCACCAGCACGCCGCGGTCGAGGATGGCGATGCGGTGGCAGCGCTCGGCCTCGTCCATGTAATGGGTGGAGACCAGCAGGGTGGTGCCGGCATCGGCCAGCTCGAACAGCTTCTCCCAGAAGTCGCGCCGCGACTCGGGATCCACCGCGCTGGTCGGCTCATCCAGGAACAGCAGCTCCGGCTCATGGATCACCGCCGCCGCCAGGGCCAGACGCTGCTTCTGGCCACCGCTCATGGTCCCAGCCAGCTGTTTCTGGCGGTCACTGAAGTGGTAGCGCTCGACAAGCTCATCCACCCGACGCCTGGTCTCCGCACGGTTCAGCCCGTACACGGCGGCAAGGAACTCCAGGTTCTCGCGCACGGTGAGGTCCTCAAACAGCGAGAACTTCTGGGTCATGTAGCCGATCCGCAGGCGCAGTGCTTCGGCCTGTTCGGGTACGCGCAGGCCCAGCACCTCGATCTCGCCGTCGCTGGGCGTCAGCAGGCCGCACAGCATGCGGATGGTGGTCGATTTGCCGGAGCCGTTCGGGCCGAGGAAACCGTATACGTTGGCCCGCGGCACGGTCAGGTCCACGCCGTCCACGGCCATCAGGTCGCCGAAGCGCCGGGTCAGGCCGCGGGCGCGGATGGCTGCCGGGGCCGTGTCATCGCCGGCCTGGGCAGGAAGCGCGCCTTCCCTTGTTGCGCCGTCCATCATTGCGCCCGCCCACCAGCGTTGAACTCAACCAGCACCGGCAGACCGGCGGGCAGCCTGCCCGCCGCCGGCTCCAGCTGCACCTCGGCCAGATAGCCCAGGCGCGCGACGTCATCGCCGGTCAATGCGTAGTAAGGAGTGAAGGCGGGCTCGCTGCGGATCATCCGCACCTCGCCGGCGAACGTGCGCCCACTGCCTTCAAGCCGCACCCGGACGCGGTCGCCCACGTCCACCTGTTCGCGGATCGGCTGCGGCACGTGGATGCGCGCATAGGGCGCGTCGCCCACCAGCAGCACGGCCAGTGGCGCGCCGATTGGCGCCTGGTCACCGCTGCGATACGGCAGGCTGTCCACACGGCCAGCGCGCGGAGCGACCACGCTGAGCTTTTCCGCCGTGGCCTCTTCGGCCCGGAACCGTGCCTGCGCGGCCTGCAGCGCGGCGCTGGCCTGGGCCAGCTGCTCGGGCCGAGCGCCATTGAGCAGCTCATCCAGTGCCGCCTGGCCGGCGCGCACCTGCGCTTCCGCGCTTTCCGCGGCAGCGCGGGCGGCATCCACATCGGCGGCGGAGACCAGCTGCTGACTGCCCAGCGGCGCCAGGCGCTGATAGCGGGCACGGGCGTCCCGCGCCTGGGCCCGGGTTGCGGCCAGGCTGGCGCGCGCCTGGGCAATATCTTCCTGGCGTGGCCCGGCCTGCAGCTCCAACAGCGCTTCGCGACGCTGGCTGGCTTCGGCCAGGCTGGCCATCAGGCGGGCATCGCCGCGGGTGCGCTCGAGAGTGAGCAGCGCGGTGCCCTCGCCCACCTGCTGGCCCTCGCGCACGTGGATGCCGGTGATCCGTTCGCCCTCGGGCGCAGGCACGGTGATGCGGTCATATTCAAGCGTGCCCAGTGCCTGCGGCCCGGTCTTGCCGCAGCCGACCAGGGTGATTGCAGCCAACACGGCCAGCGCAGCGGCGCCACGCCGCAGAGTGATGCGAGGACTCATTCGGGAAGCTCCAGTCCGCGCTCGATCAGGGCGAGCGCGTGGGTACGGATGTGGTGGATGTCGAGTGGCTGGTCTTCGAACAGCTGCTGCCAGATCGGCAGCCCGGCGGCCGGAAACAGGGTCAGGCCAACCAGCGAGACCATCAGCAGGCGGGGATCGAGCGCCGGGTTGAGTCGGCCCGCCTCCTGCTCCGCCGCAATGCGTGCGGTGAGGATGCGGGTGATCTCCGGCGCCATCCGATTGACCAGAAGATCACGCAGACTGCCACCCTCGCTGACCACCTCGCGGATCCACAGCGCGGACAGCCACGAGTGCTCTTCCACCAGTGCGCACAGGTGGTTGATGAACCCCACCAGCACCTGACGCAGGCTGGCATCGGGCATGCCGATCAGTCCGCCGCGCACCTGTTCAAAGACCGGCATCAGCCGCTCGGCGATCACCGCATCACGCAGACCCGCTGTGTCCTCGAAGTAGTAATGCAGTGCAGCGGGCGTCACCCCGGCCTGGGTGGCGATGTCGCGAAGAGTGGTGGCGGCGATGCCGCGGTGCACGTAGCAATGCAGTGCGGCATCAAGCGCCAGCGCGCGGCGATCGACGTTGCCTGCCGGACGTCCGGGCTGTCGCCCAGGCTGACATGCAGACTCGCGCGCGACGTTGCTGGCGCGCTCGGCACCGGAGTTGCGTGGTGGCTTTTTATCCATGTGCCAATATTAATTAGCCAATCAATTAAAAGAAGAACCGGGGCTGAACCGGCCTTCCCCACCCCGAGTGGCGCGACCGGATTCACGCGCCTGCACAGTGCGGGGTGCGCTACCCTTGCCGCCTATGACCGATACCAAACACCGCGACTTCACCCTTGATCCCGCCGACATCGAAAGGCTGGCCAATCTCGCCGGCCCTTTTGACGGCCACCTGCGCCAGATCGAACTGCGCCTCGGCGTGGAGATTGCCAACCGGGGCAATGTGTTCCGGGTCAGCGGAACCGACGCGGACGTCGTGGCCAAAACGGAAAAACTGCTGCGCGGCCTGTACGAGGAAGCCGCCACGCAGACCCTGGACAGCCACGCCATCAACGTGAGCATGAGCCACGCCAACCTCCACCACGATCGCGACGATTACGCGCCGCAGGAAGTCGCGGTGAAGGTCAAGCGCGGCACCGTGCGCGGGCGCGGCGCGAACCAGGCCAAATACCTGCATTCGATCGCCACCCACGACATCAACTTCGGCGTGGGCCCGGCCGGCACCGGCAAGACCTTCCTCGCCGTGGCCATGGCCGTGGAAGCGCTGAACGAATCGAAGGTGGAGCGGCTGGTGCTGGTGCGCCCGGCGGTGGAAGCCGGCGAGAAGCTCGGATTCCTGCCCGGCGACCTGAGCCAGAAGGTTGACCCTTACCTGCGCCCGCTCTACGACGCGCTGTACGAAATGCTTGGCGTGGAAAAGGTGGTCAAGCTGCTGGAGCGCAACGTGATCGAAATCGCGCCGCTGGCCTACATGCGCGGGCGCACCCTCAACGACGCGTTCGTGATCCTGGACGAGGCACAGAACACCACCATCGAGCAGATGAAGATGTTCCTGACCCGGCTGGGGTTCGGCTCCACCGCCGTGGTCACCGGCGACCTCACCCAGATCGACCTGCCCAAGCACGTGAAGTCCGGCCTGCGCGATGCGGTGGAAGTGCTGCATGACGTGGAAGGCGTCAGCTTCACCTTCTTCGAATCGCGCGACGTGGTCCGCCACCCGCTGGTGGCCCGCATCGTCACCGCCTACGAGCGGCGCGATGCGCAGGACTCCGTGGCCACTCCTTCGGCGTAAACTGGCAGCGGCTCCGGACAGGATGCAGACCATGGCACATCACAGACTTTGGGAATGGAGGGCGCAATGACCCAAGGGTCCGCACGTCTGGATGTGTCGGTGGCCTACGCGATCCCGCGCAAGGGCGTCCCCGCCGCGATCAGCTTCCGCCGCTGGGCCACGGCCGCGCTGGCCGGGCGCATCCGCGAAGCCGACCTCGCCATCCGCATCGTCGACGAGAGCGAGGGTCGCGCCCTCAACCGCCACTATCGCGGCAAGGACTACGCCACCAACGTGCTCAGCTTCCCGGCCGAGCTGCCCGAAGGTCTGCCGGAAGATTTCCACATGCCGCTGCTGGGCGACCTGGTGATCTGCGCCCCGGTGGTGGCCCGCGAAGCCCGCGAACAGGGCAAGTCGCCCGCCGCGCACTACGCCCACCTGACCGTGCACGGTACCCTGCATCTGCTGGGCTGGGATCACGACGATGACCGCGAAGCCGAAGCGATGGAACAGCTCGAGCGCGAAATCCTGGACGCGCTGGGCATCGCCGACCCGTACCTGGACGCCTGACTGCCTGGCAGCACGGGCCTGAAAACCTTTCCACCCATGGATCAGGGACGACCGTGATGACAGGATCGGGCGCACAACGCCTTCCCGCGCTGGACGTGCTGCGCGGCATCGCCATCCTTGGCACCCTCGCCACGAACATCTGGATCTTCACCCATCCGCATGCGTCGCTGGCGGTCATCCACGGTCATTTCGGTGCCGCCGCGGCCCGCGGCCCGGTCGAGGCGGTGCTTCAACAGCTGCCGCAGGGCAAGTTCCTCGGCCTGCTGGCGATCCTGTTCGGCATTGGCCTGGCTATCCAGCAGCGCTCGGCGCAGGCCCGCGGCCGACACTGGCCCGGTCCCTACCTGTGGCGACCGGCGCTGCTGTTCGTCGATGGCCTGCTGCATTACGTGCTGGTGTTCGAATACGACATCCTCATGGGCTATGCCGTCAGCGGCGCGGTGGTGGCCTGGCTGCTGGTGTCCAGCGACCGGTCGCAGCGCGCATGGATGTGGGCTGCGGCGTGCCTGCACCTGGTGCTGCTCAGCCTGTTGAGCGTGGGGGTGATGCTGGACGATTCCATCGATGGCCCGCTGCCCGCATTCAATCCCTACGTGGACGGATCCTGGTGGCAGCTGGTGCAGCTGCGGCTGCGCTACTTCCTGCTGTTCCGCGCAGAGGCGATCTTCGTGTTCTGCCTCACCGTCGCCCTGTTCCTGGCCGGCGCCAGGCTATACGCCCGCGGCGTGCTGGCGTCGGAAGGCGCCGGGCTGCGGCGCCGGCTGATGATCATCGGGTTCGGCATTGGCCTGCCGCTGGACCTGCTGATCGGCCTGGGCGGCGGCACGGCTGGCGGGATCTTCGCCCGCTATGCGACCGCCCCGCTGATCTCCATGGGCCTGCTGGCGCTGGTGGCCCAGTGGTACGTGGGCCGCCCGGCTCCGGGCGCGGCCGGACGCTGGATGGCCGATCTGGGGCGGGTAGCGCTGAGCGGTTATGTTCTGCAGAACCTGATCGCCTCGACGCTCTGCTACGGCTGGGGACTGGGCCTTGCGGGCCAGATGCCCGAGGCCCTCCGGGTTCCCGGCACGATCGCCATTTTCCTGGCCGTCAGCGCCCTGGTGCTGATATTGGCCCGGCTGTGGCTGAAACGGTTCCGCCACGGTCCGCTGGAGTGGCTGTGGCAGGCTGGATACCGGCGACTGGCCAGTCGTGATGAAACGCGGGTTCCGCGCTAGACTTCGCGGGTAGCCCCGTTGGGCGTTCACGTTACCGAAATGGCAGAAGACGACAGTCGACCTTCACCGCAAGACACCAATGATAAACGCCGCAGCTGGCTGGACCGCATCAGCTCGGCGCTCTCTGGCGAGCCGACCACCCGGGAAGACCTGGTGGAGATCCTGCGCGACGCCCAGGCCGGCGGCCTGATCCTTCCCGACACGCTGCTGACCATGGAAGGGGCGATGTCGATCTCGGAAATGACCGTGGGCGACGCGATGATCGCGCGCTCGCAGGTGGTGTCCCTGCCGATCGACGCCAGCTACGAGGAAGTGATGTCGCTGGTGGTCGAGTCCGGCCATTCGCGCTTTCCAGTCCACGGCGAAGACAAGGACGAGGTGCTCGGCATCCTGCTGGCCAAGGACCTGCTGCGCGGCGCGTTGCCGGGCGCCGGGGAGCCCGATATCCGCAGCCTGTTGCGGCCGGCGGTGTTGATCCCGGAATCCAAGCGCCTGGATATCCTGCTGCGCGAGTTCCGCCAGTCACGCAACCACATGGCGATCGTGATCGACGAATACGGCGGTGTGGCCGGACTGATCACGATCGAGGACGTGCTGGAGGAAATCGTCGGCGAGATCGATGACGAGTACGACGAAGCCGATGATCCCGCTGCCCTGATCGCGGCCCAGGCCGACGGCCAGTACCTGGTGGACGCGCTGACCCCGATCGAGGACTTCAACGAGCGGTTTGGCTCCGATTTCTGCGACGACGAGTACGACACCATCGGTGGATTGATCACCGCGGCGATCGGCCATTTGCCGGAGGCCGGCGAAGAGCTGACGCTGGGCCGGTTCGGGTTCCGCGTGGCCCGGGCCGATTCGCGCCGCCTGCATTCGCTGCATGTGAGCGTGCATCCGGAAGCGGAAGAGACGTGACCACGCCCCAACGTCACGCAGCTTCGGGCGCATGGCGCGCGCCTGCGGTGTTGCTTCTGCTTGTGCTGTGCCTGCTGTCTTCGGCAGCCTTCGCGGCACCGCGAATAGGCGTGGCCACGATGCAGCCCGGGGATATCTTCTTCGAACGCTTCGGCCATAACGCGATCGTCGTGGACGACCCCGCCCTGGGCGAACCGGTTTCGTACAACTTCGGTTACTTCGACATGGACGAGCCGGGATTCACCGGCAACTTCATCCGCGGACACATGTACTACATGTTGGCGGCCCTGCCCCTGTCGCAGGACCTCGCCTACTACCAGCAGGTCGGCCGGGGCGTGTCCATCCAGTGGCTTGAGCTGGCGCCCGACCAGGCCAGCGCCCTCGCCGCCAGCCTGCAGGAAAACGCCAGGCCCGAAAACGCCCGCTATCGCTACGATTACTTTCTCGACAATTGCTCCACCCGGGTACGCGATGCGCTGGATGAGGCGCTGGGCGGCATGCTGGCAACACAGTTGCACGGACGCTCGCGCGGCAACACCTACCGCGCCGACGCGGTGCGGCTGGCCTCGCCCACACCGTGGATGTGGCTGGGCTTCGACATCGGCCTGGGGCCGGCAGCCGACCGGCCCAACTCGCGCTGGCAGGAGGCGTTCGTTCCGATGCGCCTGGCAGAGGGCTTGCGCGATGTGCGCCTGCCGGACGGGCGCCCGCTGGTGATGGAAGAAGCGGATCTGGTTGCGCATCGGCTGGCCCCCGAACCGGCCGAAGCACGGCGGCACTGGTGGCCCTGGCTGTTGGCCGGGCTGATCGTGGCCGGCGCCACCATAGGGGTGGGCGCCCGGGCACCGGCACGGCTGGCGGCAGCTGCCCTGCCGTTCTGGCTCATCTGCTCCCTGGCGGGGCTGCTGATCGCCTTCATCTGGTTCGGCACCGAGCACCGCTTCGGCTGGAACAACTACAACATCCTGCTGTTCAACCCGCTGTGCCTTCTGCTGCTGCCCGGCGCATGGCGTGTGGTCCGTGGGTGCGCACCGGGCCAGCTGTTCGGCTGGATCCTGGCAGCAATCGCGGCGTCCAGCGTGCTCGCACTGTTCCTGAACTGGATGCCGGTGCTGCCCCAGCGCAACATGCCCTGGATCTGCCTGTTGCTGCCGATCCACGCGGCCCTGTGGCTGGCCCTCGGTCGTCCGCCAGCACAGCCTGCGTCCCCTTGAGCGCATCCGAGCAGGAGCACGCCGGGCGCTCTTACTGGCCAGCCATCACGCGCAGGATCTGGCCGATGGAGTAGGCGATCACGGTGCCGGTAGCGTAGCCCACCGTACCCAGCAATACGCCCACCGGCGCCAGCGTGGGATGGAAGGCAGCCGCGACCACCGGCGCCGACGCAGCCGCGCCGATGTTGCCCTGCGAACCGACCGCGAAGTAGAACAGCGGTGCCTTCACCAGTCGTGCCGCGCCCCAGAGGGTCAGCACGTGGACCGCCATCCAGATGCCGCCAATCACCAGCAGTTCCGGGCGCTCGGCCAGGCGGAAGAAGTTCATCTGCATGCCGATACAGGCGATCAGGAAATACAGGCACACGGTACCGATGCGCGAGGCCCCCACGTTCTCCAACCGGCGCACCCGGGTAAAGCTCAGGCCCAGACCAGCCAGGGTTGAGAGCACCACGATCCATACAAAGTTCGAGTCCAGGCTGAAGCGGCTGGACCACTCCATGTTCGCGGCAAACCACGCCGCCACCGGGTTGGACACCGCGTGTGCCAATGCGACGATGCCAAAACCCAGACCGACGATCACCATCAGGTCGGTGAGCGTGGGGATGCGTGCATTGGCCGCCTCGTAGGCGGAAATGCGATCGCGCATCTCATCGATGGCGGCGGTATCCGCGCCGCTGCGCGCATCAATCTGCTTGGCGCGGTTGGCCAGGAACAGCAATATCGCCAGCCACAGGCTGGCATAAGCCACGTCCACCACCGCGAACTGGCCGAACAGGGTGGCGTCAACCTCGTAGATCTCGCGGATGGCCACCATGTTGGCACCGCCGCCCACCCAGCTGCCCGACAGCGCCGCCATGCCGCGCCACGTATCCCCGGCGACCGCCGCCGGCCAGAACCATTCCAGCAGCTGGAAGCTGACGATCGCGCCCAGCACGATGCCCAGCGTGCCGGCACAGAACACGAACAGCAGCCTGGGTCCCAGCTTCAGCACGCCCTTCAGATCCACCGACAGGGTCAGCAATACCAGTGCTACCGGCAGCAGCACACGGCTGCCGAAGTAATACAGCTGGCTGGCCTCGCCGTCGATCAGCCCGGCAGTGTTGTAGATCGCCGGCACGAAGTAGCACAGCAGCAGGGCCGGCACCCAGGCGAAGAACTTTTTCCAGAACGGCGTCGGACCACTGGCCAGATAGAAGATGCCGCCCAAAGAGGCGGCGATCAGGCCAAACACAACAATATCGTTGGTGATCAGCGCGGTGTTTGCAGCGGACTGGATCGCCATTGGCGATTAACTCCTGTGAAGCGGACAAAAAACCGCCCGGCACGGATGCCGGGCGGCAAGGTCAAACGATCAGTTGCCGGTGTGCCGATCCATCCAGGCCTTCACCGTCTCGTGCCAGAGCACGCTGTTGTTGGGCTTGAGCACCCAGTGGTTCTCATCGGGGAAGTACAGCAGCTGCGATTCGATCCCCTGCCGCTGCAGCGCGGTGAACGCCGACAGGCTCTGGTCCACCGGCACCCGGTAGTCCTTCTGCCCTGCGACCACCAGCATCGGCACGTTCCAGTCGCCAATGTGGCGCGCCGGATTGTGACGCTCGTAGGCTTCCGGTTTGTCGTACACCGTGCCGCCGTGCTCCCACTCGGTGAACCACAGCTCCTCGGTCACCAGGCCCATGGAGCGGGTGTCGAACACGCCGTTGTGGTTGACGAAGCACTTCCACGGCGCGTTCCACTGGCTGGCGATCCAGTTGACCATGTAGCCGCCGTAGCTGGCGCCGAGCGCGCAGGCGCGGTCGCCATCGAGGAAGTCGTACTCGCCCAGCGCGTACTCCCAGCCCTTCTGCAGGTCGACCAGCGGCTTGTCGCCCCAGTCGCCGCTGATCGCGTCGGTGAAGTCCTGGCCGTAGCCGGTGGAACCGTGGAAATCGACCATCACCACCGCGTAGCCGGCGCCGGCGTAGGTCTGCGGGTTCCAGCGGTAGCTCCAACCATTGCCGAAGCTGCCCTGCGGACCGCCGTGGATCAGGAAAGCGACCGGATACTGCTGGCCCTCCTGGTAGCCGGCCGGCTTGACCACCCAGCCGTACACGGTGGCGTCGTTGGCCCCGCGGAAGGAGAACTGCTCGTACTCGCCCATCGCCACGCCGTCGAGCATTTCCGTCGCGCTCTGGGTGATCTGGCGCAGGCCCGAGCCGTCCGGCTGGGCCACGTACACCACGTCGCCGGTACCCATCGAGTTGCGGCTCAGAGCCAGAGTGTCTCCGGCCACGGTGAACGATGTCACCGTGCCATCGGACACCAGCTCGGTGACCTCGCCGCTGGCCACGTCGACCTGGAACAGCGGGTAGTGGCCGGTGTCCTGCGCGGAAACATACAGGGTGGAACCATCAGCCGAAACTGCCACGTTACCCGGCGAACGATCCCAGTCCGGCGCGATCTCGCGGCGCTCGCCGGTGGTCAGATCCATGGCCATCAGCGCATAGCGGTCGGCTTCAAAGCCGGCCCGGGCCATCGCCCGGTAATACAGGGTGCCGCCATCCGGGCTGAACACCGGGCCCGTATCCACGGCCGGGTTGTCCACGGTCAGGTTCACCGGCGTGCCGCTGCCGTCGGCATTGATCCGGTACAGGTCGAAATCGGTCGACCAGGCCTGCTCGGAGTCTTCGATAGTCTTGACGCTGGCGACCAGCGTGGCACCGTCGGGCGACCAGGTGTAATCCGAAGCACCGCCGAACGGCTTGGCCGGAATGTCACCCGCCAGCGCATGGCTGATCGACACCGCCGCGGTTACCGGGTCACCGCCCTGCGCCAGCTCGGCTGCAAACAGCTGGTTGCGACGCCCGTCCTTCCAGGTGTCCCAATGGCGCACGAACAGCTGCTCGTACAGCACGCCGGTGGTCTTGCCGGCCTCGCGCTCATCAAGCCGCGCCTTGGTGCAGCTGAAGTCCGCGCCGCAGTCCGGGAACACATCCACGCTGAATGCGAAGCGGTCGCCACGCGGGGACAGCTGCCAGGTGCCGATGCCCATGGCGAAATCGGTGAGCTGGCGCGGCTCGCCGCCGCTGGCGGGCATGGAATAAAGCTGCTGGCTGCCGTTTTTCGCACTCAGGAAATACAGCGTGTTGCCATCCGCGGAGAACGCCGGCGCGGACACGCTCCAGCCCTCGGGAGTGATCTGGTGGGGCGGGCGGATATCGCGGGTACGCAGATCACGCAGGTACAGCGCGCTGCTGGCGCTGTCGGCTTCGAAATCCACCGTGCGCTGCGAGAACACCAGCCGGCCACCATCGGGCGACAGCGTGGGCGAGGAGACCCGCGGCATGCTGGCCAGATCGCGGCCTTCAAGACCACGCTCGGCCAGGGCCAGCGAAGGAACGGCTGCCAGCAGGCACAGCGGCAGCAAAGCGGTTCGCAGCTTCATGGAGTGCTCCGGATTTGGGCAAAGCGCCGATGGTAGCCGATGCGGTTCACACGGTCTTGCGCCGGTGGTCATGACCATCTTCAGGCCAGCCTTCTCCCTGTGACCCCGGAACCGATCATGACCCGCTCCGCCCTGCTGATCATCGACATGATCAACACCTTCGAATTTGAAGGGGGTGAGGCCTTGGCACGTGCAGCGATGCCGGCCGCGCGGCGGATCGCCACCCTGCGGCGCCGCTGGCACGCCGCGGGCGCTCCGGTCATCTACGTCAACGACAACTTCATGCAGTGGCAGGCCGACTTCCGCGAACTGGTGGCGGTGTGCATGCACGATGGCATGCCAGGCGCTGCGATCGCCCAGCACCTGCAGCCGGAACCTGACGACTACTTCGTGCTCAAGCCCAAGCACTCGGCCTTCATGGCCAGCCCGCTGGAAGCGCTGCTGGCGGAGCTCAAAGTCGATGGCCTGGTCCTGACCGGCATTGCGGCCGACTCCTGCATCCTGGCCACGGCGCTGGATGCGCACATGCGTGAGCTCAAGGTGCGCATCCCACGCGACTGCGTGGCCGCCATCACCCCGACCCGCAAGGACCGGGCGCTGGCGGTGCTACGCGACAGCTGCATGGCCGACCTGCGCGCGTCACGCGCGCAGGTCCCCTGACAGCTTATTGCCCCAGGTGCTCATCCAGGAAGCCAAGCAGCCGCTGATAGAACTCGCGACGGTGCTCGGCCACGAAGAAGCCGTGACCTTCCCGCGGGTAATAGAGCGTCTCGACGGGAACGCCCGCACGTTTCAGCGCGCGCTCCATGCCGTGGCTGTGGCCGATTGGAGCCACCTGGTCCTCGCCACCAGCGGCCAGGAATACCGGCACCTTGATCTGCCCGGCCAGCCGGTCCGGTGACAACGCCGCAAGTTCGCCGGGGTCGTCCCCCACCCACTCACGGGTCCATGTACGCGCCCAGCGGCCGATTCCACGGTTCTCCCTGCTCATCCGCGGCAGGTCATAGACACCCACGTAGCCAATGGCGCACTGGTACAGGTCAGGTTCCCGCGCAGCGCCCATCAGTGCGGCATAACCGCCGTAACTTGCCCCGTAGATGCAGATGCGATCAGGATCGCCAATGCCCTGCGAGATGGCCCAGTGGGTGGCGTCGGTCAGGTCGTCCTGCATCGCCTGGCCCCACTGCCGGGCCCCAGCCTGCAGGAAGGTCCTCCCGTAGTTGCCCGATCCGCGGAAGTTGACCCGCAGCACCGCGTAGCCGGCACCGGCCAGCAGCTGGGTATCGGTATCAAACCCCCAGCTGTCGAACACGCCGTAAGGACCACCGTGGACCATGACCACCAGCGGCAACCCTGTCCCGTCCGATCCCTTCGGGATGGTCAGGAAGCCGTGCAGGACAAGCCCATCGCGCGCCTGGATCGCCACCCCACGTGCAGGCGACATGCTGGCCGGATCGATCTTCTCGCGCCGGGCAAGCAGGAAGTCGGCCTTCTTGTCGACAGTGTCGAACAGATAGAAACTGCCGGGTTCGATATCACTGCTGGCCAGCACCAGCTTCAACCTGCCGTCCGCCGTGGCCGAGGGCAGATCGATCCGGTAACCCGGGAAAGCCGCCTCCAGGCTGCGGTGCAGGCGCGCATCCTCTGACTCCTCATCAAAGAACGCGCTTCGTACTCCGTCCCCCAGATAACGCACCCCGATCGGCGCGCCCCAGCCATCGCGAAGGATCGGCATGGGATCAACCACGTCATCCCGCTGCACCTCGCGGCGCTCCCCGCTGGCCACGTCCAGCGCTTCGATCAAATCCGGCCCCTGTGGCTGCTCCACCTGCAGGTAAACGGTTGAATCGTCGTCGGAAAAGCCCAGCGGCGCTACCACACGGTCGCTGCTGCGTTCATCGTTGAACAGCATCCACTCGCTGCTGTCATCGGGCCGGTAATAGAGCTGGCTGTGGTTGTCCGTCCCGGCGCCCAGGGCGAAGCGCACCTGGTTCCGGTTGTCGGTCAGGAACCGCGCCCGCTGCACCGGAGCACCGGTGACGCGTACCCGCCGCCCGGTATACACATCCATACGCTCAACCCGGGTGTGGGGATCCGTGGCGAGAGGATGGACTGCAATCAGCACGTGCTGATCGTCGTCGGGCAGCGGATCAACCAGGTATGCCGCCACCATTTCTTCGCGCCGGCCTGTCCTGATCCTGGTGCCTGTCTGCTCAACCTGCACGCGCCAACCCACCAGCAACTCACGGCGGCTGCCGTCCGCGTCCATCGCGTACAGCTCACCGGTTGGCAGCGCATCATCACGACTGCCGAAGCTCTCGGCGATCGACATCAGCACCCGGTCGTCGTTGACCCACCAGAAATCGTGGACATGGGTCCCGCTTCTGAAGCGGAAAGTCGCGGTGAGCTGGCGGTCGCTGCGGCGCATCACTGCCAGGCCGGTTTGGCCCTCGACCGGCACCGTCATCGCGAAATACTCCCCTGACGGGGACAGCTTGATGTTGGTGAAACTGTCCGGCTCCACGAACTGGCCGATATCCACCCTCGCCCCGGCGTGCGGTGACACCAGCGCGCACAACAACCCCAGCAGCAGCGCTGCTCCGATCCTTCCCATGCGGTTCTCTCCCTTCCCCGTACCGGCGCGTTTGTCCGGCTGGCCCCGCCAACTATCCCAAAGTCGGCCGCAAGTGTGAAGGCGGAAAAGGGTTCCGATCAGAAATAGCGGATCACGGTCTCACTAGCCCGGCGTGTAATACGTCGGCGCGCCCGGCCCCACCGGCAGGCCCATGCCGAACACCCATAGGAAGAACAGCAGCGTCCAGCCGATGAAGAAGATCACCGAATACGGCAGCATCATCGCGATCAGCGTGCCCACGCCGATGTCCTTCTGATAGCGGGTGGCGAAGGCCAGGATCAGGCCGAAGTAGCTCATCATCGGGGTGATGATATTGGTCACCGAATCGCCGATACGGTACGCCGCCTGGATCACTTCGGGGCTGTAGCCGACCAGCATCAGCATCGGCACGAAGATCGGCGCGGTCACCGCCCACTGCGCCGAGGCCGAGCCCAGCGACAGGTTGATGATGGCGCAGATGATGATGAAGGGCAGGAACACCAGCGGCCCCGTGAGCCCAATCGCCTGCAGCGAGTTGGAGCCCACCACCGCCACCACCTGGCCCAGCTGGGTCCAGTTGAAGAACGCCACGAATTGGGCGGCGAAGAACACCAGCACGATGTACAGGCCCATGGTCGACATCGACTTGGCCATCGCGTTGATCACGTCGCGATCGCTCTTGAACTCGCCGGTCAGCGCGCCGTAGACGATGCCGGGAATGGCGAAGAACACCGCCACCAGCACCACGATGCCGGTCAGGAACGGCCGCAGGCTGGCCAGCGTGTCGTCCTCGATGCCGGGCAGGCGCAGCCAGCCGCCCTGCGGCACCACCAGCAGGGCGATGCCGATGCTCACCAGCAGCGCCACCAGCCCCGCCCACGCCAGCGCGCGGCGCTCGGCCGGGGTGACCGGATCCATGCTGATCGGCTCGGCGGTTTCATCCAGCTTGGTCGGGTCGTACGGGCCCAGCTTCGGCTCGACGATCTTGGCGGTCACGAACCAGCCCATCGCCGTGACCAGGAACGTGCTGACGATCATGAAATACCAGTTGACCGCCGCGTGCACCTCGTAACCAGGGTGGATCAGCTCCGCCGCTTCCTGGGTGATGCCCGCCAGCAGCGGATCGACCGTGCCGATCAGCAGGTTCGCGCTGTAACCCCCGGACACGCCGGCGAACGCGGCCGCCAGTCCGGCCAGCGGGTGCCTGCCCAGCGCGTGGAAGATCGCTGCCGCCAGCGGGATCACCACCACGTAGCCCATTTCCGAAGCGGTGTTGGACATGATCGCGGCGAACACCACCACCACCGTGACCAGGTTCTTCGGGGCGCCCAGCACCAGCAACTTGATCGCCGCGGTCAGCAGCCCCGAGCGCTCGGCGATGCCCACGCCCAGCATCGCCACCAGCACCGTGCCCAGCGGCACGAAACCGGTGAAGTTGGTGACCAGGCTGGTCACGATCCGGCGCAGGCCTTCGGGATCGAGCAGGCTGATCACCCGGATCACGCCGTCCGTCGCGCGCCCGCTGGTGCCCTCCGGACGCGGATCCGGAACGCTCACCCCCATCCAGCCCAACAGCCCGGACACCAGCAGGATCGCCAGCGCCAGCAGCGCGAACAGGGTGACCGGATGCGGCAACAGGTTGCCCAGCCATTCCACCGTGTTGAGCAGGCGGGTGATCCAGTTCGGCTGCGCCTGGTTGGCGGTGGGGGTCTGATCCTTACGCGTCATCAAGGCTTCCGCTGAAAAAACACCAGCGCCGGAGTCTACTGCACGAGCACGGCATGCGCGCTCGTGCCGAAGGAGGCGGGTGGCCCTGCTACTGGTAGCCGATCATCACCGAGATCACCAGCGCCACGGAGCCGGCCACCAGCATCTTCAGGTACAGCGGCAGTACGAAGCGGAGCCAGCGATCGTAGGGAATCCCGGCGATGCCGAGGATGCTCATCAGGATCACGTTGGTCGGAAACAGCATGTTGGCGAAGCCGTCGCCGAACTGGAATGCCAGTACCGCGGTCTGCCGGCTGATGCCGACCAGATCCGCCAGCGGCGCCATGATCGGCATGGTCACGAACGCCTGGCCGCTGCCGGACGGGATGAAGAAGTTGATCAGCAGCTGCACGAACATCATGCCCACTGCCCCCAGGTGCGCGCCGAGCAGCGACAGCGGCGTGGCCAGTACGTCCACGATGGTGTGCAGCACCACGCCTTCTTCCAGGATCAGCGCGATCGAGCGGGCGAAGCCGATCAGCAGCGCGGTCATGGCCAGCTCTGCCGCCCCATCGCCGAACTGGCGCGCGGTGGCGTTGACCCCCAGCCCGCCGACCAGGCCGGTGAACAGGGCCAGGCCGATGAACAGCGCGCCCAGCTCCACCAGATACCAGCCTTGGGTGGAAATGCCCCAGATCATCAGTCCCAGCGCCACCATCGCGGCCAGCAACAACACGAGCCTGCGTGCATCCAGCGGGGGGTATTCGGCCGGCGGTGCATGCAGCGGCTCGATACCCTTCATCAGGCTCGCATCCGGGTCCTGCTGCACCTTGCGCGCGTAGCTCCACACGTGGTGCACGCCGATCGCCACGAACGGCACGAACAGGGCAAGCCGGAATTGCCAGCCCGAGGCCGGCTCCAGCCCCGACACGCCCTGCGCCACGATCACGGTAAACGGGTTCATCACCGCAACCCCGTAGCCGATGCCATAGCCGCAGATCAGGATGCCCATGGCGGTAATCACGTCCATGCGCATCGCCAGGCACAGTGAAATCAGCATCGCCGCGAAAGGGATGTACTCCTCGGCCACGCCGATGGTGCCCGAGCCGATCGCGAACACCCCCATGCCGATGATGATCAGCAGCTTCGGGCTGTGCCCCACCCGCTTCAGGGTCCAGCCCAGCACCGCATCGATCAGCCCGCTGGCCCGCAGCACCGCCAACGCCCCGCCGACGATCAGCACGAAGAAAATGATGTCCTGCGCCGCGGCCATCGCCCGCGGCACCACGGTGAACAGGGTCAGCGGGGACAGGTTCACCCGCTCCGTCGCGTCCTGGTAGGTGCCGGGCACCACCACCGTATTGCCGGCCTCGTTGACCGTCATCTCGAACTGCCCCTGGGGCAGCAGCCAGGTAGCCACCAGCGCGGCGGCCATGATGGCGAACAGCAGCGCCAGGGTATGCGGGATGCGGAGCAAACGATTCATCGGCAGGTCCATGGTTGAACCGGCGCAGTATAGGCGCACCTTTCCCCGCCACCTTGCGGTCGCGGCTCCCGGAGACAACCCTGAAGCGGGGTCCTGTCACAATCACGGCCTCTCCCGCCACCCCCGGACCCGCGATGCTGCGCTGGTTTGAACGCCGACTCGAGCCCTTCCCCCAGGACCCGCCCGCCCAGCCGCCGGCCAGCCTGTATGCCTTCTGCCGCCATTACACCCGCGGCACGGAGAAGTGGCTGGTCCTGATGGCCCTGACCACGGCCGGCATCGCCTTGGCGGAGCTGGCCATGTACGCCTACCTGGGCGCACTGGTGGACCAGCTGGGCAACACCACGCCGGCCGAATTCATGGCCGAGGAAGGCCGGCGCCTGCTGGGCATGGGCCTGCTGATCCTGCTGGTGCTGCCGCTGCTGGTGCTGGCCAACTCGCTGATCCAGCACCAGACCCTGCTGGGCAATTTCCCCATGCGGATCCGCTGGAACGTGCATCGCTACCTGCTGCGCCAGTCAATGGGTTATTTCCAGAATGAATTTGCCGGACGCATCGCCACCAAGCTGATGCAGACCTCGCTGGCGGTGCGGGAAACCGTGCTCAAGCTGCTGGATATCGGCAACTACGTGCTGGTGTTCTTCATTGGCGCGCTGGTGGTGGCCGGGGCAGCCGACTGGCGCCTGATGCTGCCATTCCTGGCCTGGGCCGGCGGTTACACGCTGCTGATGTGGGTCTTCGTGCCGCGCATGGAGCGGGTGGCGCGCGATCAGGCCGATGCGCGCTCGGTGATGACCGGCCGGGTGGTGGACAGCTACACCAACATCGCCACGGTCAAGCTGTTTTCCCACTCCCAGCGCGAGCAGGCCTACGCGCGCGAGGCGATGGACGGGTTCCTTGGCACGGTGTACCGGCAGATGCGCCTGGCAACGGGAGCCTGGACCCTGCTTTACGCGCTGAACATGGCCCTGCTGTTCAGCGCCGTGGCGCTGTCCCTGTGGCTGTGGCATCAGGGCGCGGTCGGCCCTGGCGCGATCGCGGTGATCGTGGCATTCGCCCTGCGCATCCTCGGCATGTCGCAATGGATCATGTGGGAAATTTCGCAGCTGTTCGAGAACATCGGCACCGTGCATGACGGGATCAACTCGATCTCGCTGCCGCCCACCGTGGACGATGCGCCCGGCGCCCCGCCCCTGTCCGCGGTCAACGGAGACATCCGCTTTGACCGGGTGAGCTTCCACTACGGCAAGGGCAGCGGCGTGATTGAAGACCTGACGCTGCATATCCGCCCGGGCGAGAAAATAGGCGTAGTCGGGCGCTCGGGCGCGGGCAAGTCGACCCTGGTGAATCTGCTGCTGCGTTTCCACGACCGCGAATCCGGACAGATCCTCATCGACGGCACTGATATTGCAGGCGTCCAGCAGGACACCCTGCGCGCGCATATTGGCGTGGTATCGCAGGACACCTCGCTGCTGCACCGCTCGGTGCGCGAGAACCTGCTGTACGGGCGCCCAGATGCCAGCGACGATGAAATGATCGAGGCTGCCAGGCAGGCGCGCGCGCACGATTTCATCCTCGCCCTGACCGACAACAAGGGCAGGCGTGGCTACGATGCCCACGTTGGCGAGCGCGGCGTGACGTTGTCCGGCGGTCAGCGCCAGCGCGTGGCCATCGCCCGGGTCCTGCTGAAGAACGCGCCGATCCTGGTGCTGGACGAAGCCACTTCGGCCCTGGATTCAGAGATCGAAGCGGCGATCCAGGACAACCTGACGCGGCTGATGGAAGGCAAGACGGTGATCGCGATCGCGCACCGCTTGTCGACCATCGCCGCCATGGACCGCCTGATCGTGATGGACGAGGGCCGGATCGTCGAGGACGGCCCGCACGAGGAACTGGTGCAGGCAGGTGGCCTGTACGCCCGGCTGTGGCAGCGTCAGTCCGGGGGATTCATCGACTGCGAGCCGGACGCATCACCGGATGTGGGCGCTTCCACTTCGGCACCTGCCGCGCCTTCCACCTCGCCCTGAGCGGTCTCGGCGCCGGGGGCGAACACGAAGTCTGCGGCCAGGTCGAACTCCGACAGCGGGCTTTCGGCCGGGCAGGTTTCGTCCGGGAATCCGTAGCTGGCGCGCAGGTCCAGACCACAGACACTCAGCGCTTCGAGGTCAGTGCCCGGCAACTTGCAACGAGTGTCGAAGGCGCGCACGAACGAGTCACGGCGACGCACGAAATCCTCGCCGCACTTGCGCATCAGCCGCAGCCGGTCCAGGTCGTCCTGGGCCGGATTGACCCCATCCAGCCCGTAGCGCTGCAGCTCATCGACGGTCAGCAGACGCAGGCTGCGGTTGGGCACCACCATCATCATGTCGGCCACGGCCACCGCCGCACCGTTGCGCTCCAGGTAGGCCCGGACCCGGTCGTACACGGTGCGCAACTCGGCGTTGAGCTCGCGCCGCGTGGTGGCGGAGGAGCTCATGCGGATGATCCGGTGGATCCCTACCCGGCCGGTGATCAGGCGGCTGTCGCCGGCACTGAGGATGAACACGCAGGAACTGTGGCACACCGAGCCTTCGCGTACCCAGAGGGCCCAACCCGATTCGGCGATCATGTCGCCGGCTTCCATCGAATCCTCCACCTGGCCACCGGCCGAATCCAGATCCAGCACGCGCTTGTCGATGTGCAGCTCGTCGGCGACCGCGATGACCCGCTCGATCAGGTCGGTGAACTCACCCGTCAACCGGCCTTCGTAGCGCATGCGCATCACGCCGCGCTCTGCACAGGGGCTGAGGGCGGCCGTCAATGACTCATGGTCCAGCACGGCGACCGGCTCACCGTCGCCGGCGGAGACGTAGTCCAGCTCGCAGCTGATGGAAACGCTGCCTTCCTCCAACGGGATTGGCGTCCAGTCGAGCGCTTCTTCGACGGGAGCCGGATCCGGCAGGGATGGCTGACTGTCCCGATTCGCAGCAGCGGACGGATCCACCGGTGCCATGCTCACCGCGCCGCCATCGGTCGCAATGTCCACTTCCTCTGTTTCCACCATCAGCGCGTCCTGCCCAGGCGCCGGCGGGCGACACGCGGCCAGCAGCAGCACGGACAGCAGCAGGCAGGCTTTCAACGATTGAAACAGCATGAAATCTCCGCAACGCGAGTGCCGGGCGATCATGGACGCGGCATCAGGCGTCCAGTCTAGGGGCCGCGTGCGGGCGCGTTGTAATGCCGGGTGAATCAGGACTCAGCCAGTCAAAGCAGGCCGGACAACACCATCAGCATGCCCAGCAGCGCCAGGGCCCAGACCATGGAGCGCACATAGGGGATTCCTGCCAGGTACAGCGGCACGTAAACCACCCTGGCCCAGAACCAGAGCTGGGCGCCCAACGCGGTGATCGCGTCCCCGCTGCCGGTGGCGACCACCGCCAACGCGGCGGCTGCGAAGAACGGAAACGTTTCCAGGAAGTTGTGCATCGCGCGGTCGGCCCGCCCGGCTACGCCGGTCAGCGGCTCGGGGTCGCCGTCACGCGCGCTCGCGTTCCATTTCAGACCGCGTTGCCTGGTCATCAGCGCAGCGGCCAGGAACAGCTGCGCGACTCCCAACAGGATTGACCAGGCCAGCATCTGGATTTCGACGGGCATTTCCTTTACTCCGAAAATCCTCTACTCCCAAAAAGGGGGACTCAGCGTCGATAAACCGCCGCATTGATACACGACAGCACGCTCACCAGAAACCAACCGAACGGAAGCAGCGACAAAGTCACCAGCCAGGTGATGACGAACGCGATGCAGGCCGCAACGAACCAGAGGATCGCCGACAGCACGCGCCCCTGCACCAGCTGGCCCAGGCCCGGGATGAAGAAGCTGCAGATTGCGGCAATGACATTGCCGGTCGAACCCTGTCCATTGCCCATTGCTTGATGCTCCGTCAGAAAATTGATCGACTGGATGATGCGCGGCCCGCATTCATCAATACGTGAAGATGACGCATGCCCGGCATGGGGCAGGGCTGGATCAGGCGCCCCGATCCAGAGGCTCATCCTGCTTCTTTTTCTCCAGCTTGGGCAGCACGCCCACCACCACCAGGGCCATCACCGTCACCACGACGGCCACCATTTCCTGGCCCATGCCGGCGGCCATGCCGATCGCCGCGGTCATCCAGATCCCGGCCGCAGTGGTGAGGCCTTCCACCCGACTGCCGTCCTCGCCGCGCAGGATGGCACCTGCACCGAGGAAGCCGATGCCCTGGACGATGCCCTGCATCACGCGGGTGATATCGCTGGAATCGACGCCGGCCAGCAGCGGCGCCAGCACAAACAGCGCCGCGCCGATCGACACCAGCATGTGGGTCTTGAGCCCGGCCGCGCGCCCCTTGCTCTCGCGCTCCCAGCCGATGATCCCGCCCAGCACCGCGGCACACAGCACCCGCACCACAATGATTGTCATCGTGCCCGCGCTCGGTATCGCGAACTCGGCTGCCAGCGCCGCCCCCACCTGATCCATTACGCCCATGCAATCCGTTCCTGCACCGTGACTCCGCCAAATCGTGGCGGATGCGAACGTAAGGCCGCGTGCACGGACTCTCACCCGGATCACGGGGATCACTGGGATCTCGGGTTGACGCGCGCTTAGCGGGCCAGGCGCTAGCGTCGACCCTGAACCAACAGGAGCACCCCATGCCCCTTTCCGCTTTTGGCCTAAACTGCACCCTGACCGCCTCCCCGGCCTCATCCTCCACCCAGCTGCTGCTCGACCAGGTGCTCAAGGCCCTGGCCGGGCACGATGTCAGCGGCGACAGCGCGCGTGTCGTTGACCACGATGTGAAGCCAGGTGTGCGCGCAGACGAAGGCGATGGCGATGCCTGGCCGGGCCTGCGCCAACGCATCCTCGACGCCAACATCCTGGTCGTCGCCACTCCAATCTGGATGGGCCAGCCCAGCAGCATTGCCAAGCGCGTCCTCGAGCGCCTCAACGCCTTCCTCGGTGAGATCGACGAAAGCGGCTGCTTTCCCACCTTCGGCCGGGTGGCCACGGTCGCGGTGGTGGGCAACGAGGATGGCGCCCACCACGTGGTCGCCGAGCTCTACCAAGGCCTGGCCGACCTCGGCTTCACCATTCCCGCCGCGGGCGCGACCTACTGGGTTGGCGAAGCCATGCAGAAAACCGACTACAAGGATCTGCCGCAGACACCGGAAAAGACCGCCTCCGCGACCGCCACGCTGGCCAGCAACGCCGTGCACCTGGCCCGGTTGCTGCACGAGCGCCCCTACCCGCCGCCGCTGGCCTGACCCACACATGAAAACCACTGCTCCGCCAGTCGGCTGCCAGCTGCAGGCAACTTGAGCAGACAACTCTCACCTTGCGCGCGTCGCGGTGCGATCATGGAGGCATGGATACTTCGCCCCCCTTTACCCTCCTTCCGCTCCCTCCCACCCTGCTGCAGGGGCTGGAGGCCCTCGGCTATACCGCCATGACCCCGGTCCAGGCGCAGGCCCTGCCCCCCATCCTGGAAGGCCGCGACGTTATCGCGCAGGCGCCGACCGGCAGCGGCAAGACCGCCGCCTTCGGCCTGGGCCTGCTGCAGCGGCTGGACGCGACTGCAGTACGAACCCAGGCGCTGGTGTTGTGCCCGACCCGCGAGCTGGCCGAACAGGTCGGCGACCAGCTGCGCAGGCTCGCCACCGGCGTGCCAAACGTGAAGCTGAGCGTGTTGTGCGGCGGCATTCCGCTGGCCCCGCAGCTGGCATCGCTCACCCATCCGCCGCACATCGTGGTCGGCACGCCCGGGCGCATCCTCGAGCTGCTCGGCCAGCAAGCGCTGCAGCTGGGGGGTGTCCAAACCTTCGTGCTCGATGAAGCCGACCGCATGCTGGACATGGGCTTTGAAGAGCAGATCCGCGAGGTTGCCCGCCACATCCCGGCCAAGTGCCAGCGCCTGCTGTTTTCCGCCACTTTCCCCGATGCGATCCGTGCGCTGGCCAAGACCACGCTGCGCAACCCGGCCGAGGTCAGCGTCGAGGGCGCCGCCAATGCTCCTGCCATCAAGCAGGTGGTGATCGATACTGACCCGGCGCGCAAGGCACCGCTGCTGGCCGCGCTGCTGCTCGGGCACCGTCCTGAATCGTGCCTGGTGTTCTGCAACATGCGCCGCGACGTGGACGAGGTTGCCGCGTCGCTCGCCCACTACGGTTTCGACGCCCTGGCCCTGCACGGCGACATGGAACAGCGCGACCGCGCCGAGACCCTGCTGCGCTTCGCCAACCGCAGCTGCAACGTGCTGGTAGCCAGCGACGTCGCCGCCCGCGGCCTGGACATCGACGACCTGTCGGCGGTCGTGAACTACGACGTGCCCTCGGATCCGGACACCTACATGCACCGCATCGGCCGCACCGGGCGCGCCGGCCGCGAGGGCCTCGCGCTGACGCTGTGCACGCCGCAGGAGCTGCGGCGGATGGAGGCGATCGAGGAGCACCAGTCCCGCACCCTGCCCCGCGAGCGTGCCCAGCCGGTGGCTGGCAAGCCCAAGGACGTGCCGCAAGCATTGATGGCAACCCTGCGCATCGACGCCGGCAAAACCGACAGGCTGCGCCCGGGCGACATCCTTGGTGCGCTCACCGGCGATGCCGGTCTGCCCGCAAAAGCGATCGGCAAGATCGTCGTACAGGCCACGCGTTCCTACGTGGCCATCGCGCGGGCCCAGGCGCCGCAGGCACTGGCGCGCCTGCGCGAGGGCAAGATCAAGGGCCGCAGGTTCAGGATCGCGGCGCTGTAGCAATGCCCGGGTCGCCGAACTCCCCCTGAGAACGCGTGCATCCCTTTCACCTGATCCAGGTCACGGCGACATCTGCTGGCACATGCGAGTATCGAGTGATAAATCCACCTGCAGGAGATTCCATGAAACCGATACAGATTCCTCTCGTGCTTGCGTTGGCCCTGGCACTCGGCACGCTCGCCGCCGGCTGCGCGCAGGAAGCTCCGGCCCCCGTTGATCAGGACACCACGGCTTCCGCCCAGGTGACCGCGGCTGACAGCGAAGTGCACCCGCTCGGCGATCATGATTCCCATGCCGCACACGATGACCACGATGTTTCCCACGCCGTGGGCGTCGATTTCCCGGTGCCCGACAACCACACCCCGTGGCAACCCGATGCACCGCTGATCGAAGGCATGTCGCGGGTGCGTGGGGCCGTCGCCAGTCTTTCAAGCGATCCGGACGCAGCCACCGTGCAGTCACAGGCCACCGAGGTCGACGCTGCGATTGACTACATGTTCGAAAACTGCAGCCTGCCCACCGAACCCGACGTGGCCCTGCACGCGATACTTGCCCGCCTGATGGCCGGCAGCCAGGCGCTGCAGGCGGACTCCTCGGACACCGCTCCCGTGCAGGACATGCAGGGTGCCGTCTCCAACTACGAGGCCCTGTTCGACGATCCGAACGCCGGCTGACCCCCGGCGGCAGGAGCGTGCTATGCGCGCTCCTGCGTGGTTTTCAGAGCATCGGCAGCTTGAGCCCCTGTTCCTTCGCGCACTGGCGCGCGATCTCATAGCCGGCATCGGCGTGGCGCATCACGCCGGTGCCGGGGTCATTCCACAGCACGCGTTCAAGACGGCGGTCGGCTTCTTCCGTTCCATCGCATACGATCACCACGCCGCTGTGCTGGCTGTAGCCCATCCCCACGCCGCCGCCGTGGTGCAGGCTGACCCAGGTGGCGCCACCGGCCACGTTGAGCATGGCGTTGAGCAGGGGCCAGTCGCTGACCGCGTCGCTGCCGTCGAGCATGGATTCGGTCTCACGGTTGGGACTGGCCACGCTGCCTGAATCCAGATGGTCGCGACCGATCACCACCGGCGCCTTCAGCTCCCCGTTGCGGACCATCTCGTTGAACGCCAGGCCCAGCCTGTGGCGCTGGCCCAGCCCCACCCAGCAGATCCGCGCGGGCAGGCCCTGGAAGCTGATCCGCTCACGGGCCATGTCCAGCCAGGTGTGCAGGTGTTCGTCGTCGGGGATCAGTTCCTTGACCTTGGCGTCGGTCTTGTAGATGTCCTCCGGGTCGCCGGACAGGGCCACCCAGCGGAACGGGCCGATGCCGCGGCAGAATAGCGGCCGCACGTACGCCGGCACGAACCCGGGGAAATCAAACGCCTTCGCACAGCCTTGGTCAAAAGCCATCTGGCGGATGTTGTTGCCGTAATCGACGGTGGGAATTCCCTGCGCATGGAAGGCCAGCATCGCCTCCACGTGTACCCGCATCGACTTCATCGCTTCATCGCGAACCATCACCGGGTCCGATTTCTGCCGCGCCAGCCACTGCTCAACCGTCCAGCCAATGGGCAGGTAACCGTGCACCGGATCATGGGCGCTGGTCTGGTCGGTGACGCAGTCCGGGCGCACGCCGCGCCTGACCAGCTCCGGCAGGATCTCCGCGGCGTTGCCCAGCAGCGCAATGGACTTGGCTTCACGGGCGGAGGTGTATTTTTCGATCCGCGCCAGCGCGTCGTCCAGATCGGTCGCCTGCTCGTCCACGTAGCGCGTGCGCAGGCGGAAATCGATGCAGCTCTGCCGGCATTCGATGGTCAGCGACGACGCGCCGGCCAGGCTCGCCGCCAGCGGCTGTGCGCCGCCCATGCCGCCGAGGCCCGCGGTCAGGATCCACTTGCCCTTCAAACTGCCGCCAAAATGTTGGCGACCCATTTCCACGAACGTCTCGTAGGTGCCCTGCACGATCCCCTGCGAGCCGATATAGATCCACGAGCCGGCGGTCATCTGGCCGTACATCATCAGGCCTTTCCGATCGAGCTCGTTGAAGTGCTCCCAGTTGGCCCAGGCCGGCACCAGGTTGGAGTTGGCGATCAGCACCCGCGGTGCGTCCGGGTGGGTCCGGAAGATGCCGACCGGCTTGCCGGACTGCACCAGCAGGGTCTCGTCGTCGCCCAGATTGCGCAGCGATTCGAGGATGGCGTCGTAGCTTTTCCAGTCGCGCGCGGCGCGGCCGATGCCGCCGTACACCACCAGTTCTTCCGGCCGTTCGGCCACCTCCGGATCCAGATTGTTCTGGATCATCCGGTAGGCCGCCTCGGTCAGCCAGGAGCGGCAGGACAGCTCGCTTCCCCGCGGGGCGCGGATGGTGCGGGAAGGATCAAGGCGGGGGTCGGACTGGGAGTCGGGCATGGGTGGCTCCATAACGCAGGTGGGTCGATGCCCACGCGCTGGCGGGCGCGCCGATTATCGCACCGCGCAAACGCAAGCGCCCGGCAGAGCCGGGCGTCGAAAGCAACTGCGGACGGTGGGCGATCAGCGGATGGCTGGATCCAGGCGTCGCAACGCGTCCATCAGATCGGTGGAGCCTGTTCTCTCGATGTCTTCACGGGTGTAAACCCGGCCACCCGAAGCCACGCACTCTGTGCGCTCCGCCTTCGAACGGGCGTTGCGGTTGGCGATGATGCGCGAGCCGGTCTGCTGGATACAGAAGCGGTCTGAGATCCGATCGCGCTCGGCCCGGTCTTCCCTGGCCTCTTCGCGGCCCTGCTCCTCGGGCTCGATTTCCTGGGCGATGGCGCCGGCTCCTGCACCGGCCAACGCAAGGGCTGTGGACGCAGCCATGGCAATGAGCAACTTGTTCATGGGGTACCTCGCAGGCGTCACGGTGGAACTTGGCAGAATACGACCCGCGCTGAAAAGCGCGCGTGGAGATGGCGCCATTCATATACCAGTGTTCATCGCCGCCTCAGGCGCCAGCCGCAGTCATCTTTGCCGCTTATCATTCCAACCCATGAATATTCTCCTCCCACACCGCACCCTCGCGTTGCTGCTGACGCTGCTGTTGGCCGCCTGTGCTTCAGCCCCCTCCGCCCCAACTCAGGGTCCGGCGCAAACCAGTCCCTACACCCTGCTGTTGATCTCGCTGGACGGCGTGCACCCTGACGCCCTGACGCGCGGGGACACACCGCATCTTTCCCGGTTGGCTGCCACGGGCGTGCAGGCGGAGTGGATGAACCCTTCGTACCCCACCCTCACATTCCCCAACCACTACACCCTGGTCACCGGCCTGCGGCCCGACCGGCACGGCGTGGTCCACAACTCCATGTCCAGCTTGGAGCTCGGCCGCTTCATGCTCAGCGACCGCGACGCGGTGGGCGATGCCCGCTGGTGGAATGACGCCGAGCCGCTGTGGGTGACCGCAGAGAACGCCGGTCTGGTCACCGCCACCATGTTCTGGCCCGGAAGCGAGGCCGCAGTGCGCGGCGTGCGTCCCACGCACTGGAACCTGTTCGACGCCAAGCTGCCCAAGGCGGACCGCGTCGGCACGGTGCTGGAATGGCTGGGCGCACCGGCGGACAGTCGCCCGCGCCTGGCCACCCTGTATTTCGAACATCCCGACAGTGCCGCGCATGCCAACGGCCCGACCTCTACGGAAATGCGCGAAGCCATGCGTGCGGTAGACGCGCAGATCGGCAGGCTGGTGGAAGGCATCCGCGCCGCCGGGCTGCAGGACAGCGTGGATCTGGTGATCGTGTCCGATCACGGCATGGCCGAAGTGCCGGAAGGCAACGTGGTGGCCTTTGAAAGCATGGTGGATCCGGACGATGTCGAGCCGGTCAGCTTCGGCCAGGTGGTCGGCTTCCAGCCCGTCGCCGGACGCGAGGCCGCTGCCGCTGCGGCACTGCTGGGCGAGCATGAACGCTACGCCTGCTGGCGCAAGGAAGAGCTTCCCGCACGCTGGCACTACGGCACCCACCGCCGCATCCCCGCCATCGTCTGCCAGATGGACGAAGGCTGGGATGCCCTGCCGGCCCGGTTCATCGAGCGGCGTCCGCCCGGCACCCGCGGTTCGCATGGCTATGACCCGGCACTGCCGTCGATGCGTGCGCTGTTCATCGCCAACGGCCCGTCATTCGCCAGCGGCAAGCGCATCCCCGCGATCGACAACGTGGACGTCTATCCGCTGCTGGCGCGTTTGATAGGAGTGGAACCGGCGGACCATGACGGCGACCCTGCCGCCCTGCTGCCGGCCCTGCACCAGCACGCCGATCAGTAACGACCCCGCCCACAAAGTCAGGCAACCATGATCATTTTCCACACCCGCATTGACAGCCCCATCGGCCCGCTGCTGCTGGCCGCGTCCGACGCGGGCATGCGCGCCATCGAATTCCACGATGCAAAGCACCCGGTGAAGCGGGACTCCAGCTGGCAGGAAGGTGACCATCCTTTGCTGCAGCGCGCGGAGCAGCAGCTGCGGGAATACTTTGCCGGAACCCGGCGCAGTTTCGACCTGCCGCTGGCGCCGCAGGGCACCCCGTTCCAGCGCCGGGTGTGGCAGGCGCTGGAAACAATCAGCTACGGACAGACCCTCAGCTACGGCCAGCTGGCCGCCAGCCTCGGCAGCCCTACGGCCTCGCGCGCCGTCGGTGCTGCCAACGGCCGCAACCCGCTGCCGATCGTGGTGCCCTGTCATCGTGTGATCGGCGCCAGCGGCGCGCTCACCGGCTTTGGCGGCGGCCTGCCTACCAAGCAGTTCCTGCTGGAACTTGAGGGCGCCCTGCCCGCCAGCCCGGTTTAGCCGCGCCTACGCCTGGGTGAGGTGCGCGGCGATCGCACGCCGGAACGGCGGCAGCCGGTTTGCGACCCGCAGGGTGGCACTGCGTAACAGCCGGGCCACCGGCCGCTCATCGTTGTACAGCCGCAGGACCGTGCGGGTCGCGGCGTAGATGGGCAATGCCGCTGCATGGTGTTTGCGCTGGTAGCGCGCCAGCACGGCATCGGAACCGATATCCGTGCCCGCCCGATGGGCGGCCAGCACCGCTTCGGCCAAGCGCGCCTGGCCCTGCAGTCCCAGGTTGAACCCATGCGCGGTCACCGGGTGCATGCCCACTGCCGCATCGCCAATCAGCGCCGCGCGCCGGGCAACGAAGCTGTCGGCGTAGACCGATACCAGCGGGTACACGTGGCGGGTGCCGGTCATGGTCACTTCGCCCAGGCGGTCACGCATGCGCCGCTGCAGGTCGGCCGCCAGCTCCGCATCGTCCATCGCATGGACCTTCTCCATCTGCGCGGGGCTGAGCGTGAGCACGGCGGAAGACAGGTTGCCGTTCAGCGGCAGCAGGGCCAGCGTGTGGCCGTAATCGAACCATTCCCAGGCCACGTGGCGATGCGGCTGAGTATGTTTGAACCGGCACACCATCATCCGCACCCCGTGATCGCGCGACCGGGCACCAACGCCCAGCATCCGCCGTAGCTGTGAGAACCGGCTGTCGGCTGCCACCAGCAATCGCGCCTGGATGTGGCGACCATCTTCAAGGGTCACGGCCACGCCATCGTCGACGTGGGCAACCGCCTGCACGCCGCAGCCTGCCACCAGCTCCACATCGTCCTGTGCACTGACCGCCTGGTAGGCGATCCGCCGGATCACGTGGTTGGGCACCAGCCAGCCGAGCCGCTCGCTGCGACCGTCGCTGGCGCTGATCCGCAGCGCATGGGCAGAGTCCGCATTGCTGATCCTGGCATCGCGCAGATCGGAGATATCCGCCGGATCAAATGCCTCCCAGAGCCCCAGCGCTTCCAGGATGCGGCGTGAGGCGTGGGTCAGGGCGATTTCACGGCCGTCGAAGGCAGGATCGGCAATCGCCTCCATCGGCTGCTTTTCCACCACTGCAACCGACAGACCGCTGCCACGCAGCGAGCGGGCGAAGCACAGCCCCGCCGGTCCCGCACCCACCACCACCACGTCAAACTTCATGCCTGCAACTCCTGATCCGGAACCAGTCAGCGTGACCGCCCAAGGCGGTCGGCGCCTTGATCCAGGTCATTTTCGCCGATCGGCCATCCGGATGCCGGGCCGGATGCGCGCATCAGCGTTTTTGGGCACGCATCACATCCCCAGCCTGGTGCAGATCCAACCGGATGACTTCGCCCGAGGCATCACGCGAAAACCGGATCTCTATGCCGTATGCCGCAGCCTCGAACGTGTCTTCGGCGACCGGATCCAGTGGGAATTCGCCCTGCCCCGTCGCCTGCGCGTGCAGCACACCCTCATGTTCGCGCACCACCAGATCGAAACCCGGCATCAGCGCCCAGGTGCCCGCGTAATCACGCAGTTGCTCGGGTGAAAGCACGGGGGCCACTGCCGGCCGATCCACCGGGCGCCGCGGCTGGCTCAACGGAATACTCGGATCCAGAAGATGGCCGGCAATATCGTTGACACCGCCCGAGGCGGCGAGCCCCGTGTCGGCCAGCACCACCACCGCACGGTCGCGTTCAAGATCAAAGGCCACCATCGAAGAGAATCCGCCGGTCCCGCCATCATGCGCATGGACCAGCCGGTCACCGATCGGCATCAGCAGCCAGTTCATCGCCATGGCCTGGTCGGCGCCGGTTTCAATCGGCTGCTGGGCCAGCTGGATCGCTTCACCAAGCGACCCGGCCGCGCCGCCGAGCTGGGCACGGACGTAACGCACCATGTCATCCAGCGTGGCGCGTACGCCGCCCACCCCAGCCAGCTCGGGCACGAAAGTCCACGGCGGAGTCTCCTGACCGTCCGGCGTGTGCCCCGCGGCAACCTGCACACCTTCCGGCCGGTCGGCCACGTGGGCGTGCGCCATGCCCAATGGGGCAAATAGCCGCTCGTCCAGCAGCTGTTCGAAATCCCTGCCGCCCGTGCGGGACAGCACCAGGGACAGCAGCATCGTGCCGAAATTCGAGTATTCGAACGTTTCGCCCGGGACCTGTTCCAAGGCCACGTCCTGCAGCGAGGCCAGCAGGGCTACGGGCGTGAAGCCGGCATAGGGATCGCCGACGTCTTCGACCTGCAGCCGGGACGGAAGCCGCGGCAGCCCCGAGGTGTGCGTGACCACGTGCCGGAGCAGGATCGGCTGGCCCTCGTAATCCGGCACCACCGTGCCCTCGGGCAGGTGGTTTGCCAGCGGATCATCGAGCGACACGCCGCCGCTCAGCACCAGATCAGCCAACAGGATGCCGGCCATGGACTTGGTGACCGAACCGATCTCGAAGGCCACGTCAGGACCGATCCGTCCGGCATCCGCCGGGTCGGCGCAGCGCCACGCCCGGCTAACGCGGTCGCCCTCGACCACGGCGGCGGCGATACAGACACCGCTGCTGTCGCCCAGCACGCGTCGGTCGAGGATGTCGCCCAGTGATGCGTCGTCCATGGCACTCACTACTCCGGAAACTGCGATCAGGGTACTGGCAAGCACGGCAGAAAATATTCCATTCATGGTTCTTCTCCCTCTCCGGAAACTGTATCAATCTGGTGCTGCAGGCGTTCGGCGTGGGCGCGGAATTGCCGCTTCGCCGTGCGTCGGTTGACCCAGGCAAGGACGGCGCACAGCATCCCCACCGCCGGCAGGTACACGAAGGAAAAGGTGGACAGGCCGCTCTTGGCCAACGTCAGCCCCACCAGGCCCACCAGCGGTGGTGCGAGATACCACAGCCACACCTGCTCCAGCATCCGCGCCTGGGCCAGCGCCCCGTCACGCTGGCGCACCAGGTTTTCCATCAGTGGCAAATGGGGTTCTGGCTCCGGAACCTGTCGGCGCGTGCGCCGCAGCCAAAGTGGCACCAGCACCGCCCACGTCACCAGCAACAGAGCAAATCCAGCTCCCACCCACTCCTGCTCTACGGCCAGACCCATCGCCGTCAATGCAAACCACACTGCTACCAGTACCGCCGCGGCGGTCTCCACACGGTCGCGCCACTTCACCCGCGTGCGCAGCTTTTGATCCTGCCGCCGCAGGCTGTCGACAGACGCGGCGGGGGCGACCGGAGCTTGATCGCTCCACTGCTGCTTCATTTTGTCCCAGTCCATTTTGTCCATTGTCATTCCTCCACGAAGCGCTCGAAGGCCTGGCGCAGGCGCGTCATGCGCACCGCCACGGCGTTGGGGGTGAGTCCCAGCACTTCGGCCACCTGCTCGCGCGGCAGTCCTTCCAGATCCAGCAGCAGCAGGCTTCGCGGGACCGGATCGAGTGTGGCCAGGAAGGCGTCCAGCACGTCCAGCGGATCAAGCGGATGGCCGAGGTCGCCACGCTCGGGCGCCTGGTCCAGTGGCACGTGATCGCGACGCGGCTTGCGCAGCTGGCTGAGCGCGGTATTGAGCGCTACCCGGTATACCCAGGTGGAGCGCTGCGCGCGGCCATCGAAGCTGTCAAAGCTGCGCCACAGCTGCAGGTGCATGTCCTGCAGCAGGTCGTGCCAGTCATCCGGGCCGGCGTAACGCCGCGCAAGGCGCGCCAGCGCGGGCTGGTTTTCCTCCAGCATGGCGGTGAACGCCGCTTGGGTATCCATCTGCTGCATCAGTTCCTTATTTCCGAGACTCATGAAGATTGGTCGCGGCCAGGCGCGGAAATTTTCATGGACCGGGAAAAAGGCCCCTTCTTCGCCGCGGGGGACTGAAGGGCCCCGCCGTAGCCGGGAGGCCCCGGTCAGGACCCGGAAAGCTCCCCAATCGCCCTGCGATACCGCGCGGCAATAGCGTCACGATCGCGATGCCGGCCGTCGCTGACCAGCGTGCTGCCATCGATGCACACCGTCTCCACCAACGGCCGGTTGCCGCTGAATACCCAGCGGTCCGCCACGTCACCTGCGGTTGCGCCCACCAGCACCGGGGCTTCGGCGTCCAGCTCGATCCAGTCATCCAGCGGCCCGAAGCCGGTCACGTGCACGCCACCCTGCAATGCGACGTGCAGCAGGCTTTCGCCCACGCTCTCAGAAGGCTCCACCGCGATGTTGCGGCGCTGGGCCACCAGCCGCTGGCCATATTCCAGCCAGCGCAATTCCTCCACTGGCGAGACCGAGATGTGGGAGTCCGAACCGATCCCCCAGCGGCCGCCGGCATCCAGATAAGCACGCAGCGGAAACAGGCCGTCGCCAAGGTTGGCTTCCGTGGTCGGACACAGCACCACCGTGGCGCCGCTGGCGGCAACACGGCGGGTCTCGTCCGCGGTCAGGTGCGTGGCATGCACCAGCGCCCAGCGCGCGTCGACTTCAAAGTGGTCATACAGCCACTCCACCGGGCGCGCGCCGCGCACGGCCACGCTGTCCTCCACCTCGGCAGTCTGTTCCGCGATGTGGATATGCACCGGCATGTCCTGCGGCAACGCTGCGAGGGTACGGCGCATGGCGTCTTCGGGCACCGCGCGCAGGCTGTGGAAACAGGCGCCTACCTTGAGCTGTGAATCCTCGAGTTTCTGCAGGCGATCCAGCAGATGCAGGTAGGCGTCCACATCGTGGCCGAAGCGCGCCTGCCGATCCGTCAGCGGCCGGCCATCGAACCCGCCGCTCATGTACAGCACCGGCAGCAGGGTCATGCGGATGCCGGTGTCGCGCGCCGCTTCCACCAGCGCCAGCGACATTTCCGCTGGATCGTCATAGGGCCGACCATCGGGCTGGTGATGCACGTACTGGAACTCGCACACGGATCCGTAACCGGCTTCCAGCATTTCCACGTACAGCTGCGCGGCCACCGCGCGCATGCTGTCGGGGGTCATCCGTCCGGCGAAGCGGTACATGGTTTCGCGCCAGGTCCAGAATGAATCGGCCGGGTCGGTGCGCCGTTCGGCCATGCCGGCCATGGCGCGCTGGAACGCATGCGAATGCAGGTTGGGAATGGCGGGCAGGCGCCAGCCGCTGGCAGTGCGGGTCACGGGATTGTCCATGACCACATTGTGGCCCGTGCGGTGGCCATGCGCAGCTACGCCTTGCACAGAACCCTACGTGGCGCTCCCGTAGAATCAGCCGCATGAGCGAATCCGAACGTACTCCCTGGGATGGACTGGTCCTCGGCGCCACGCTGGCCACGCTGGACGGCGACAGCGGCTACGGCCTGGTGGAAGACGGCGCGCTGGGCTGGCGCGATGGTGTGATCGTCCACGCCGGGCCGCGCACCGCCCTGCCTGCCGACCCCAACACGCTGTCGGGCAACGTGATCGACCTGGGCGGTGGCCTGGTCACGCCGGGGCTGGTTGATTGCCATACCCACCTGGTGTTTGCCGGCAACCGCGCCGGCGAGTTCGAGCAGCGCCTGCAGGGCGCCAGCTACGAGGACATCGCCCGCGCCGGTGGCGGCATCGTGTCCTCGGTGCGCGCCGTGCGTGCGGCCAGCGAGGACCAGCTGCTGGCCGAGTCACTGCCGCGCGCGCAGGCACTGGTGGCCGATGGCGTGACCACCCTGGAGATCAAGTCCGGCTACGGCCTGGATTTCGACAGCGAACGCCGCATGCTGCGCGTGGCCAGACGCATCGGTGAAGAGCTTGGCGTCGAGGTCCGCACCACCTACCTGGCCGCACACGCCCTGCCCCCCGAGTTTTCCGACCGCGCCGATGACTACATCGACGCCGTGGTGGAATGGCTGCCGCGCCTGCACGACGAGGGCCTGGTGGATGCGGTGGATGCGTTCGCCGAGACCATCGGCTTCAGCATCGAACAGACCCGGCGCGTCTTTGAAGCCGCACGTGCGCTCGGCCTGCCGGTGAAGCTGCACGCCGACCAGCTCAGCGATGGCGGCGGTGCCGGACTGGTGGCCCAGTTCGACGGCCTGTCGGCCGACCACGTGGAATACACCTCGACGGCCGGCGTGGAAGCGATGGCCCAGGCCGGCACCGTGGCCGTGCTGCTGCCCGGCGCTTTCCATGTGCTGCGGGAAACCCGGCTGCCGCCCATCGATGCTTTCCGCGCCCACGGCGTGCCAATGGCGCTCGCCACCGACTGCAATCCCGGCACCGCGCCTCTGCTGTCCCTGCGCCAGGGCATGCAGCTGGGCTGCACCCTGTTCCGGCTGACCCCTGAAGAAGCGCTGCGCGCGGCCACCGTCAACGCGGCGCGGGCGCTGGGCATGGATGACCGCGGCGTGCTGCGCCCGGGCATGCGCGCGGACTTCGTGCACTGGAACGTGGCCCAGCCCGCCGAGCTCTGCTACTGGCTGGGCGGCCAGCTAGCCCGCAGCGTGCACGCCGCAGGCCAGCGCATCATCTGATCGCGTTCTACACGCGAGTGTGGATGGCGTATCTTTCGGGGCTGCCTTTTCGCACCTCTGGAGATTCCATGCTTCGTCGCTCGCTGCTTGCCGCCGCCGTCATGTTCGCCGCCTCCACCGTGACCGCGCAGGATGCGCCCGAAGCGGCCCGCCAGCTCGCACAGGACGCGATCATCGTCGACACCCACATCGACGCGCCCGGCCTGCTGCTCAGCCGCTGGGCCGATCTCGGTGTCGACGCCCCGGACCGCGAGTTCGACTACCCACGCGCACGCGCCGGCGGCCTGGACGTGGGCTTCATGGCGATCTACACCTCGCATGGCCGCGACGAGGCCGGCACCGCGCGCCAGCATGCCCACAACCAGATCGACGCGGTGGAAGCGCTGGCAGGCCGGCACCCGGACAAGTTCGCCATCCTCACCTCGCCCGGCGATGTGGAAACATTGCGCGAAGGCGGTCGCGTGCTGCTGTCCATGGGCATGGAGAACGCCGGGCCGCTGGGCGACGACGTCTCCCAGGTGGAGGCTTTCTTCAATCGCGGCGTGCGCTACATCGGCCTGACCCACAGCGGCAACAACCGCATTGGTGATTCGTCCTACACGCTTGAGCGCAAGTGGAACGGACTGAGCCCGTTCGGCCGCGAAGTGATTGCAGAGATGAACCGGCTGGGCATGATCGTTGACGTGTCGCACGTGTCCGACGAGACCGCACGCGACGTGATCGAGGTCAGCACCGCCCCGGTCATCGCCAGCCACTCGGGCTTCCGCCACTTCACCCCGGGCTTCGAGCGCAACCTGGATGACGAACTGGCCAAGGAGATCGCAGCAACCGGCGGCGTGATCCAGATTCCGTTCGGCACCATGTTCCTGGATGGACAGGCAGCCGCTGACATCCAGGCCTACTTCGTAGCCGCCGACGAGTTTGAACGCCGCAACGCCGAGCTGCGGGCTGCCGGCGAGCCCACCGAAGACCGCAGCGCGTTCGAACGCAACTGGGAAGAAACCCACCCCGTGCCGGACATCACCATCGAGCCGGTGCTCGACCAGATCGACCACGGCGTGAAGCTGGTCGGCATCGACCACATCGGCCTGGGCTCGGACTTTGATGGCGTGGGCGGCGACCTGCCGGAGAACCTGCGCACAGTGGCCGACTTCCCGCACCTGGTCGCCGGCCTGCAGCAGCGCGGCTACAGCGATGACGACATCCGCAAGATCCTGGGTGGAAACATGTTGCGGACCTGGACCGCGATCGAAGCCGCCGCCGGGCGCTGAAGCTCCATCGCACTGACTGAAGGGCATTGGCGTCCGCATGCAGATGCCAATGCCCTGTTCAGCCCGCCTACTGCGCCGAAACCTCCGGTGCCAGGCGGTGGGCCACTTCGCCAGCATCGTCCAGGAACTCGATCGAAGCCTCCCCCTCCGGTGCCACCTTCAGGACCATGCGCGGGTTCCCCGCGGCATCGTTGAGCACCAGAGTGGCGTCACCGCCACCGTTGCGGCCAACAAACAGACGGTTGGCGCCGTAGTAGCTTTCCGCATGGCGCTCGCGCATCAGCTCCCTGCGCTCATCCGCAGGCAGATTGTCCAGCTGCGCATTTTCCTGGAAGTCCTCGGCAATCGACCGATCCGGCCGATCCGACACCTGCATCCCGGCCAGCTGCCGACCGCGACGGTCCAAGCCCATGATCTGCACGATCTGGTCCTGTTCATAGCGGTCAAAAGTCAGGCTACCTCCCGAAGATACGTTGCCTTCCCCATCACGAGCGCCGGCGAAGATCAGTCCCCCAACCTCGGTGCCCTCGTCGTTGTAGAACAGCATGCCGGCCTGTGGTCGCGGGTGCGGATACTCTTCGCCCCGGATGATCGCTCCGGGAAAATGCGCGGAACTGGAGAGCACGTAGCGCAGCGTTCCATCGGGCTCGCGGAGGTTGAGCCGCTGCACATCAATCTCCTGGAACGATGCCTTGCCGGTGGAGGTGGCCCCGGTCAGCACGACCGTGCACATGACTGCGGTGAGCAGCCCGGAATAGATGACCAGAAAACGGTTTCCATTGATTCTCATGACGACCTTCCTGTTTGGTTGCACCCCGCAAATACCATCCGCGCATGGGTGCGCGCAACAGGAAAAGAAGCCCCCGGGCCAGCGGCACCGGGCCTGGCTCGCGGAAACCAAAAAGCCCGCTTGGAAGCGGGCTTTTTCAAATCGCCTCAGGGACGATTATTCCTTTACAACGGTCTTCTTCGACACGACCTTCTTGGTCGGCTTGGCCACGCGCTTGCCAGCGGTGGAAGCGGATTCCGTGGCAGCGGCTGCCTGCTTGACGCGGTGCAGCCGGCTGTTGCCGTAGCTGGAGTTGTAGCGCTTGCCCTTGAGGGTCTTGCGATCGCCCTTGCCCATTGTGTGCTCCTGAATATGCAGATGAGGCCAGCACGCCGGGTTTCCGGCGCGTAACCTGCAAATGCTAGCATGCGCGAGGCCTGCAATCAGCCAGGTCGGGCGTGGGTCAGGCGCAGATTCAGCAAATGCGCCGCCGCCAGCAGCAATCCACCGGTCACCATGATTCCTACGTGGGCCGGGCCGTGGTCGTGCAGCCAAGTGAACGAGCCCGCCCACACCAGCGCCAGCCCCGGCACCAGCAGGGCCCAGGCCCGGAAGGCGCGATGGCGGCGGTAGCCCAGGGTCATCGTGGTCAAGCCGAGCACGGTGGCAAACACCACGAAGGCCTGGTCGAAATCGATCCAGCCGCCCACGTTGAGGCCCAGCGCCGGCAGCACCGCAAGCGCCAGGGGCAGCAGCGCGCAGTGGATGGCGCACAGGAACGACGCCGCGAGTCCAACGCGATCGGCTTTGCGCAGATTGGAGTCGGTGATGCCCATGACCTTCGGCCGCTGATGCACAGTGATGAAATATTATAACATTCCGTCTCCCCGTGATACCCATCTGCCAAATGTCCCCGAAACGCCTCCCCGCCCCCCGCATTGCCCTGCTCGCCGCCGCCCTCGCCACCCCGCTGGCCGCCTGGGCGCAGGATCCCCGCCACTCCGAACCGGCCGATCTGGACGCGGTGATCGTGCGCGCCAGCCCGCTGGCCAAATCGGCCGAAGACCTGACCCAGCCGATCGAAGTGCTGGCCGGTGAGCGCCTGGACGAGATGAAGGCCTCCTCGCTCGGCGAGACCGTCAATCGCCTGCCCGGCATCCAGTCGTCCTACCACGGGCCGGGCGTAGGCCGCCCGATCATCCGCGGCATGGACGGCGCCCGGGTGCAGGTGCTCAGCGACGGCCTGGCCTCCGGAGATGTCTCCACGGTCAGCGTCGACCATGCGGTCAGCATCGAGCCGTTCATGGCCAACCAGATCGAAGTGCTCAAAGGCCCCGCCACCCTGCTGTACGGGAGCGGTGCGATCGGTGGTGCGGTCAATGTCATCGACGGCCGCATTCCGGAAACCACCACCTTCGAGCCCCTGGAGGGCCGCGCCGAACTGCGTGCAGGCAGCGTGGCGGACGAACGCAGCGGCATGATGCGCCTGGACGGCACCTCGGCCTCGGGCAATCTGGTCTTCCACTTCGATGCCCTGCACCGGGAGACCGGCGACTACCGCATCCCGGGCTACGCGGAGCTTGAGCCCGAGGGGGATGACGCCGCCTACGGCCGGCTGCCGGACAGCTTTCTCAGGACCGACAGCGCTGCGCTGGGCATGTCGTGGGTGGGCGATCGCGGCTTCCTGGGCGTGGGCCACAGCCTGTTCAACTCGCGCTATGGCGTGCCGGGCCACGTGCACCCCGGGCACGATCACGATCACGGGCATGCGCACGATGATCACGGCCACGGTCACGGTCACGCCCATGACGATCACGAAGACCACGGCGTACACATCGTGATGGACCAGCGCCGCAGCGAACTGCGCGGCGGGCTGGACGACCTGGACGGGTTTGAAAGCCTGCGCATCAAGCTCGCCCACAACGTCTATACCCACACCGAGTACGAGGACAACGTCGCCGGCACGGTGTTTGATAACGAATCGGTTGAAGGCCGGCTGGAATTGGTGCATCAGCCGCTGGCGGGCTGGAACGGCGCCTTCGGCCTGCAGGCATCGCGGCGCAAGTTCGAAGCGCTGGGCGCCGAAGCCTTCGTACCCGATTCCCGCACCCGGGACACGGGCGTGTTCTGGATCGGTGAGCGCAGCTTCGATGGGCTGGATGTCGAGCTCGGCGCCCGCTACGACCAGAACCGGCTTGACCTGGTTTCCGGCCCCTCACGCGATTTCGACGCATTGAGCGCTTCGATCGCTGCGCGCTGGCATCTCACCGACCGGCTCCATCTGTCCTTCGGACTGGACCGTGCCCAGCGCGCACCCACCGCGGAAGAGCTCTACTCCAACGGTCTGCACGTGGCTACCCGCAGCCATGAGTTCGGCAACGCGGATCTGGACATGGAAACCGCCAACCGCGCCGAGCTGGGCATGCACTGGCACCACAACGGCCTGCTGATCAGCGGCTCGCTGTACCACGTGCGCTACGACGATTTCATCTACCAGGCCGACACCGGCGTGGTGGATGACGGCGCACCGGCGCGCGTCTGGAACCAGGCCGATACCCGGTTCACCGGCGGCGAACTGGAAGTGCAGTGGACCTTCATCGATGACGAGCGCGGGCAGTGGACCCTGCGCTCGTTTGGCGACGTGGTCCGTGCGCGGCTGGACGGCTCGGGCACCCGCGAGGTGTCGTTCTCCATTCCACACGGCAGCCACAGCCACGATTACACCGCGCAGATCGCACTGGATGGCAACCTGCCCCGCATCGCACCGGCCCGCCTGGGCGCCGAGCTGCGCTGGCGTTCGGCGGGCGACGGACTGCGCGCCAACCTGGGCGCCATCCGCTACGACTCGCAGAAACGCACCGCCGAGCATGAGGATCCTTCGGCCGGCTACACCATGGTCCATGCCGGCCTGACCTGGCACCTGGATACCGCCAGCGGGCGGGCCTGGGAACTGTTCGTCGACGGCAACAACCTGCTGGATGAAGAAGCCCGGCCGCACACCTCGTTCCTCAGTGACCTGGCGCCGCTCCCGGGCCGCAACGTCACCGCCGGCGTGCGCGTGTTCTTCTGATCACCGCCTGCGCCTTCCACCTGTAGGAGCGCGCCATGCGCGCGAAGCCGCGTGAATATGATCATTGCCGCGGGGCGTCGGTCCCGGTGGACCGGCCGACGCCATTGCCCGAAGCCAATCGTCACGCGGCTTCGCGCGCATGGCGCGCTCCTACAACTGGGCTTTTTCTGCGCAGGCGGCGCAGAGGCCGTGCACTTCCAGGGTCTGCGCCAGCGGGGTGAAGCCCAGCGCGCGGGCGCGGGACTCCAGCGACTCGACCACCCGCTCGTCTTCCAGCTCCACCGCCTCGTGGCACTGATCGCAGATCAGGAACGGCACCGAGTGCGGGCGGCTGCTGGGATGGTGGCAGGCCACGAATGCGTTGATCGAAGCCAATCGGTGGATGAAGCCGTTGCCGAGCAGGAAATCCAGCGCCCGGTACACGGTCGGCGGCGCCGCAGCGCCCGGCCCCCCGCCATCACGCACCCGATCGAGCAGGTCGTAGGCCTTGAGCGGGCGGTCGGCCTCGGCGATCAACCCCAGCACATAGGCGCGGATCGGCGTCAGCCGCAGGCCGCGCTCCTTGCAGGCAGCCTTGACCGCGGCCACGAAGCCGACGGCATCGTG
This sequence comes from Luteimonas qiangzhengi, assembly GCF_039548515.1. Taxonomy (NCBI): domain Bacteria; kingdom Pseudomonadati; phylum Pseudomonadota; class Gammaproteobacteria; order Lysobacterales; family Lysobacteraceae; genus Luteimonas; species Luteimonas qiangzhengi. Next base: position 168,506 of record NZ_JBCLVE010000009.1, read on the forward strand.
GACATGGTGCTTGGGATCGGTGCAGGCGTTGACCATGACTTGATGATGGTGGCGAACCACCCCTCTCTCAAGCTGCGGGAATCTTCGCGATCGCCGCGTCGATCCGGGCCAGCGCCTCGTCGCGCCCCGCCAGGTACACCGTATGGCCGATATCCGGACTGACCTGGGTGCCGGTAATCGCCACCCGCATCGGCTGGGCCACCTTGCCCATGCCCACGTCCTGGGCCTCGGATACCTGCTTGAGTTCGGCGCTGATGGCCTCTGCATTCCACTCGCCAAGCGCAGCCAGGCGATCACGCACATCGGCCAGCACGGCACCGGTTTCCGGCTTGAGATGCTTGGCCACGGCCTTGTCGTCGTACGTGGTCAACGGCTGGTACCAGACCGCCGCGCGCTCGGCCATTTCGGCCAGGGTCTGCACCCGGTCGCACAGGGCCACCACCACGTCGGCCGGCGCCGGCCCGCGTGACAGGTCCAGTCCAGCCTGCTCCAGATGCCACTGCAGATGCGCCGCGACCGCTTCCGGGGCATCGCTCTTCAGGTACTGCTGGTTGAGCCAGCCCAGCTTGGCGGGATCCAGCCGCGCAGCCTTGGCATTCACGTCCTTGAGGTCGAACAGGCCCTGCATCTCTTCGATCGAGAACACCTCCTGGTCGCCGTGGGACCAGCCCAGACGCACCAGGTAATTGAGCAGCGCGTGCGGCAGGTAGCCGGCGTCGCGGTACTGCATCACGTCGGCGGCACCGGTGCGCTTGCTGAGCTTGGCGCCCTGCTCGTCGAGGATCATCGGCAGGTGCGAGAACGCCGGCACCGGCGCGCCCAGCGCCGCGTAGATGTTGATCTGGCGCGGCGTGTTGTTGACGTGGTCATCGCCGCGCACCACGTCGGTGATGCGCATGTCTATATCGTCCACCACCACTGCGAAGTTGTAGGTGGCATAGCCGTCCGGGCGGAAGATCACCAGGTCGTCGAGCTCGCTGTTGGCGATCTCGATCCGGCCCTTGACCTTGTCCTCCCACACCACGCTGCCTTCCTGCGGATTCTTCAGGCGGATCACCCGGTTGGGATCATCGCGGCGGGCTTCGTGCAGCTCCGTCTCGCCGCCGCGCTCGCGCCATGCACCGCTGTAGCGGGGCTTGTCGCCCTTCTCCATCGCCGCCGCGCGCATCGCGTCCAGCTCTTCCTTCGTTTCATAGGCGTAGTAGGCCTTGCCTTCGGCCACCAGGCGCTCGGCCATCTCGCGGTAGCGCGCCAGGCGCGAGGTCTGGAAAATGGGGCCTTCGTCGTAATCCAGGCCCAGCCAGTCCATCGCCTCCAGGATCGCGTCGATCGCCCCCTGAGTGCTGCGCTCGCGGTCGGTATCCTCGATCCGCAGCACGAACTGGCCGCCGGCGCGGCGCGCGGCCAGCCAGCAGTACAGCGCGGTGCGGGCGCCACCAATATGCAGGTAGCCGGTGGGACTGGGGGCGAAGCGGGTACGGACGGTCATGGCAAGGCAATGATGGGCAAGGCCCTCCATTGTAGGACGGGGCCCGGATTGCCGCCGCATCGCCAACCGATCCGCGTCGCCATCCCGTTATCATGTCGCGATGACCACGCTGTTCATCGCCGACCTGCACCTGGATCCGGAACGCCCGGACATCACCCGCCTGTTTGGCGACTTCCTCGACGCCGAGGCCCGCCAGGCCGACGCCCTGTACATCCTGGGCGACCTGTTCGAATCCTGGGTGGGCGATGACGACCCGTCCGAGGCCGGCGCGTTCGTGGCCGCGAAGCTCAAGACGCTTGCGGACAATGGCGTGCCGGTCTTCTTCATGCACGGCAATCGCGACTTCATGCTCGGCCGGGACTACGCCGCCCGCGCTGGCATGCGCCTGCTGCCGGACCCCACGGTGATCGAACTGTATGGCAAGCCCGTGCTGCTGATGCACGGCGACCTGCTGTGCACCGACGACGTGGAATACCAGAAAGTCCGCGCCCAGATCCGCAATCCGGACTGGCGGGCCCACATGCTGTCGCAGCCGCTGCAGGCCCGGCTGGCCTTCGCCCAGCAGGCGCGTGTCGCCAGCCTTGCCCGCCAGGGGGAAATGAAGCACGCCGGCACCATGGAATCGATCACCGACGCTTCGCCGGTCACCGTCGAAGACACCCTGCGCCGCTTCGGCATCGACACCCTGATCCACGGCCACACCCACCGCCCGGCGATCCATGAGCTCACCGTTGGTGACCGCCAGTGTCGGCGCATCGTGCTCGGCGACTGGTACGAACAGGGCTCCGTCCTGCGCGTCCACACCGACGGCCAATACGACCTGGCCACCCTCCCGCGCTGACGCGCAGTACGCCGCCGCGCACCGCCCGCTGCCCGCCACCTTCCGCCCCCCGGCCCGCCGCCCGCTTCTGTAGGAGCGCGCCATGCGCGCGAAGCCGCGTGACGCCCGCACTCCCACCCGCTTTCTGCTGCTGCGCCGCCTGAAAGGCCGACGGGGCGCACCCAAGCGGGACTGTCCGCGCCATGGATGGCGCGGCCAAGCCTACATGGACGTATTCACGGCGTGTCCCGTTTGGGTGCGCCCCGTCGGCCCGCGCGCGAGCTCCGGAACGGATTCCCGGACGATCCAGCGGGACCACAACAGAGGTCACGCGGCTTCGCGCGCATGGCGCGCTCCCACAGATGGAGATCACACGCGAGGCCTTAGCTGGCGGAGAGTTCCTGCAGGGCGGCGAGTTCTTCTTCGCTGAAACCGGCCGCGGCGCGCGCATCGACGTTGAACGGCCCGTGCAGCACGGCGCGCGCATATTCGGCCAGCAGCTCGCGGAACTTCGGCTCCGGGACAATCCCGGCGCGCTCGCAGTACCAGCGGAACCAGCGGCTACCGGCAGCCACATGGCTGACCTCCTCGGACAGGATCACTTCCAGCACCGCCACCGTGTCCTCATCGCCCACCGCCCGCAGCTTCACGATCATGCCCGGCGTCACGTCCAGGCCGCGCGCCTCCAGCACCCGCGGCACCAGTGCCATCCGCGCCATGCCATCGTGCGCGGTCTTCTCGCACATCTCCCACAGACCGTTGTGGGCATCGAAATCACCGTAGTCGTGGCCCAGCGCCTGCAGCCGCTCGCGCAGCATCAGGAAGTGGCGGGCCTCGTCGTCGGCAATCCGCACCCAGTCAGCGTAGAAATCGGCCGGCATGCCGCGGTAGCGGTAGGCGGCATCCCAGGCCAGGTCCACGGCGTTGAGCTCGATATGGGCAATGGCGTGGATGAAAGCCGCCCTGCCCTCGTCGCTGCCAAAGCCGCGCCGCGGAAGGTCGCGCGGGTGCACCAGCTTCGGCCGCGGCGGGCGGCCCGGCATGCGGATCGGCTCGGGCGGCGGCGCCTCGTCCGGAACCGGCAGCCGACCGGCAGCGAACTCGGCAGCGTAGTGCCGGGTCAGGCGAATCTTTTCATCAAGATCGGCGGCGTCCAGGCAAGCGCGCGCGGCGTCGAACAGGGTCACAGCCGTGCCGCTCACAGCGCGAGGCGGCGCTGGCGCTTGGCCTCGTCCGATCGCAGCCGCTTGATCTCATCGAAATAGCCCGGCTCCACCCCGGTGATGTACTCACCGCTGAAGCACGAAGAATCAAACCGCATCTCCGGCGACTTGGGGCTGGCTACCGCGGCTTCCAGATCGGTCAGGTCCTGATACACCAGCCAGTCACAGCCGATCATGCGCTCGATTTCGGCCTCGGTCCGCTCGTGCGCAATCAACTCTTCCGGCGTCGGCATGTCGATGCCATAGATGTTGGGATAGCGCACCGGCGGCGCGGCCGAGGCCAGGTATACCTTGCGCGCGCCCGCATCACGGGCCATCTGCACGATCTGCTGCGAGGTGGTGCCGCGCACGATCGAATCGTCCACCAGCAGCACCACCCGGTTACGGAATTCCAGCGGCATCGCGTTGAGCTTGCGCTTGACCGACTTCGCGCGCTGGCTCTGGCCGGGCATGATGAAAGTGCGGCCGATGTAGCGGTTCTTGATGAAGCCCTCGCGGTACTTCACGTCCAGCACGTGGGCCAGTTCCAGCGCCGAATCGCGCGAGGTATCGGGGATCGGGATCACCACGTCGATATCGTGATCGGGCCGCTCGCGCAGGATCTTCTCGCCCAGCGCCACGCCCATCCGCATGCGCGCCTTGTGCACCGAGATGTTGTCGATCATCGAATCCGGGCGGGCGAAGTAGACGAACTCGAAGATGCACGGTGCCAGCGTGCCCGGCTCCACGCACTGGCGATGATGCAGTGTGCCGTCGGCGGTAACCACGATGCCCTCGCCCGGGGCGACATCGCGCAGCCGCTCGAAGCCGAGGATATCCAGGGCGACGGACTCGGAGGCAATCGCGTATTCGGTACCGGCCTCGGTCACCTTGCGGCCCAGTACCAGCGGTCGGATGCCGTTGGGATCGCGGAAGGCCACCAGCCCCAGACCCAGCACCACCGCCACGGAGGCGTAACCACCTTTGGCCCGACGGTGCACGCTCTCAATGGCCCGGAAGGCTGATTCCGGCTCCAGCGCGCGCTCCCGGTCCAGCTCGTGCGCAAATACGTTCAGCAGCACTTCCGAATCGGACTGGGTGTTGATGTTTCGCCTGTCCTGTTCAAACACCTCGCGCCGCAGCGCCTCGGTATTGATCAGGTTGCCGTTGTGGGCCAGGGCGATCCCGAACGGAGAATTGACGTAGAACGGCTGGGCCTCGTCGCTGCCTTCGCTGCCCGCGGTGGGGTAGCGGCAATGGCCGATGCCCACCTGCCCCTGCAGCAGCTGCATGCTGCGCTCGTCGAACACGTCGCTGACCAGGCCGCTGCCCTTGTGCACCCGCAGGCCGGTCCCCGCTGCCGTGGCGATGCCCGCTGCATCCTGGCCCCGGTGCTGGAGCACGGTGAGGCCGTCGTAGAGGGCGGGCGCAACTTCAGAGGTTCCAACAATGCCGATAATGCCGCACATGCGCGTGTATCCAGATGACTTGGAAGAAAAAAGGGGTGTTCCGCATCCCTGCGGTGCGGTGGCGGCTCAGGGGTGCGAACGCACCATGCCTTCCACCTGCACCTTGTCCTGGACCTGCGCCTTGAGCCGCTCGGCTTCGGCGCGACTGACCACCGGGCCGGCGTTGACCCGGGTCAGCACGCCACGATCGGCGGTCTGCACGGTCTGGGTGAAGGCATTGAAGCCCTGCGCACGCACCCGGTCGCGCAGTGCGTTGGCATCGCCAGCGCTGGAAAATGCGCCCAGCTGCACCACGAAGCCGACGTCCGGGGCTGCTGCAGGCGTTGCCGGCGCGGGTGTTGGCGTTGGCGTCGCCGGCGGGGTTGCGGCCGCGGCTTGCTGCTGCCGCGGCTGGGCCGGCGCAGCATCAAGGCTGACCACGCGCGCGTCATTGGTGCCGATGGTCGCGGCACGCACGCGCACCGCTTCGGCCTGGGCACGACTCGCATAGGGACCGATGTGGACCCGCCACACGGTCTGGCCGGCCACTTCCACCCGGACGCTGCTGGCCGGCAGGTTGGCCTGCTTGAGACGGTTGACCACGGTATCGGCGTTGACGCTGTTGCCATAGCTGCCAAACCGCACCGCATAATCGCCACCTGCAACCGCGGCCGGCAGTGCGGTTTCCGCCGGCTCAGCCGCGGGTGCCGGCTCGCTGGCCGGGGCCTCGGCAGGCTCGCCCGATCCGGCAACGGCATCCGGCTCCGGCACGGCCGGTCCATCCGCCGGCAGCGCGGCATCAGGATGCGGTTCGCGCGCAGTATCCACGGTCGGCAGCGTGCCATCAGGACTCATGCCCTCGCGCTCGCGAGCGCCCAGGCCCAGTGCGCCATCATCCGGCTGCGGGCGGGGAGCAACCAGCGGCAGTTCGCGGGTCACCATGTCCGACTGCGGGCGATCGGGCATGTCCAGCGACAGGTCCGACACGCCGCTGTCCGGCGCGGGGCCTTTGACCAGCATGGGCAGGAAAATCACCGCCAGCGCGACCAGCACGGCCGCGCCGATCAGGCGTTGTTTCAATCCGGAATCCATCGGCGTTGTCTAGCGGCGGGGGCGTGATGATTATACGCACCGTACCCGCATGACATTCTTAATGTCCGCCCTGGAGCAGCTGCAGCGCTGCGGCAGCGGTGTGGAACGAGCCCAGCACGAGGATGCGATCGCCCGGCACCGCCGTTGCCCTGGCCGCAGCGACAGCCCCTGCCACGCTGGCATGCATCGGAGCCGCAGCCGCCGCAGTGCCAGCCAGGCGCGCTGAAAGCGCCTGTGCCTCCAGCCCTCGCGGTACGCCCGCCAGACCGGCCAGCTGCCAGCTGGACACTTCCGTCGCCAGGGCCGCGACCACGCCGGCCACATCCTTGTCTTCCAGCGCCGCGTAGACAGCGTGCACCCGGCCGGCAGCCGGCTCCGCGCGCAGCCAGTCCGCCAGGCCCGCGGCTGCGTGCGGGTTATGGGCCACGTCGACAACGATCTCAACACCATCGACATCGAACGACTGCAGCCGCCCCGGCACCCGTGCGGCCGCCACGCCGCGCACGATTGCCTCGTCTGATATCCCTGCGTCCAGCGCCCGCAGCGCGGCGATGGCGCTGGCGGCGTTGCGCATCTGCACCGGAGCGCGCAGCGCGGGATAGGGCAGATCAATCCGGTAGCCCACTTCGCGCCAGCGCCAGTGGGTGCCATCGACCGGTGCAAACAGGAAGTCGCAGTTGGCACGCAGCGCAGCGGCACCTATCCGGTAAGCGTGACGAAGCACGCTTGCAGGCGGATCATCCTCGCCCAGCACCAGCGGCTTCCAGCCACGCGCGATACCGGCCTTCTCCAGCCCGATGGTTTCGCGGTCATCGCCCAGCCAATCGGCGTGATCCAGATCCACCGCGGTGATCACCGCCACGTCCGGGTCAACGATGTTGGTGGCATCCAGGCGTCCACCCAGGCCCACTTCAAGGACCACGAGATCCAGACGTTCGCGCGCGAAAAGCCACAGCGCCGCCAGGGTGCCGAATTCGAAATAGGTCAGCGACACCGGCGTGCCGACTGTCCTCGCCGCCTCCACCGCTTCGAACGCCTCGACCAGCGCCACGTCATCGGCGACGCGCCCGTCGATGCGCACGCGCTCGTTGTAGGCGAACAGGTGCGGCGAGGTATAGGCGCCGACCCGCCAGCCCTGCTCGCGGCCAATCGCTTCCAGAAAGGCCACCGTGGAGCCCTTCCCGTTGGTTCCGGCCACCGTGATCACGTGCCGGGCCGGGTGCTGCAGGCCCATGCGCGCAGCGACTTCGCGCACCCGCTCCAGGCCCATGTCGATGGCCCGGGGATGCTGGCCTTCAATCCAGGCCAGCCACTGGTCAAGATCCCGCTTCACGGCAGTCGGTTTCACAGCGCGCGGTGGACCGCCTCGCCAAACAGGGGGGTGTGGTGAGCGCAGTCGTTCAGGCGAACCACTTCCAGTGCATCCACGCTGTCGCCTTCCAGCAGGTTGAGGGTGGTGGGCGCCTGGCGGAAGGTCCACAGGCGCGAGAACGGGATGCCCAGGACGTGGCACAGGATCACCCGGTTGACCGCGTCATGGGCTACCACCAGCAGGGTGTCGCCGCGGCCCATGTTCTCCGCGGCACGCACGAATGCAGGCCAGGCGCGATCAAACACCTGCTGCAGCGACTCACCGCCGCCCGGCATCAGCACCGTATCCGGGGCCTCGCGCCAGGCCTGCAGACGCTCCGGATCCCGGGCGTGGATCTCACTGGCCAGCAGGCCTTCCCAGCTGCCGTGGGCGATCTCCTGCAGCCCCTCGTCAAACTGCAGCAGTGAAGCCCGGTCAGCACCCAGGGTCAGCTCCGCGGTGCGCCGGGCGCGTTGCAGCGGCGAAGCAACCGCGCGGTCGATCACCAGGCTTTCCAGGCGCCGGCCCAGCGAAACAGCCTGGGCTTCGCCCACCGGCGACAGCGCGATGTCTTCCTGGCCCTGATAGCGGCCTTCGGCGTTCCACGGAGTTTCGCCGTGACGGGCAAGCAGGATCCTCATCGGTTTGTTGTCCTTGTCACTCAGCGCCGCATCTGCGGCAGGTCCAGTTCCTCAAGCAGCTCAGGTGCCGGGAACGCCTCCTGCATCACCCAGCGCATGTAGCGCTGGTCAACGGAAATGGTGCGGGTCATATCCGCGTCAAACACCCAGTTGGAACTGACCGACTCCCAGTTCATGTCGAACAGCAGCCCCACCAGCCGGCCGTCGGCGTCCAGCACCGGCGAACCGGAGTTGCCGCCGGTCACATCCAGGTTGGACAGGAAGTTCACCGGCACCGAACGCAGGCGCCGGTCGGCCAGGCCGCCATCGCGCTTTTCGGCAATCGCGTCCAGCAGCGGCTGGGGCGCGTTGAACGGCTCCTCGCCGGTCGCCTTTTCCGCCACTTCCTGCAGCCGGGTAAACGGACGCTGGCGGCTGCCATCCAGCTTGCGGTAGCCCATCACGTTGCCAAAGGTGATACGCAGCGAAGAGTTGGCATCCGGGTACACGTGCTCACCCTGGCTGCGGCGGTAATCCACCACCGCCTGCATGTACACCGGCCGCGCCTGCAGGATCCGCCCCGCGCGCGCCTTGCGCTCCATCTCCTGCTCCATCGTGACCGCGGTTACTGCCACCGCGTAGCTGATCACCGGATCATCGCTGCGCTCAAATGCGCTGCGATCGGAATGCAGCCAGGTCATGCGCTGGTCCGGATCGTTGAGGCCGGTGGTGGCCAGACGATCCAGCGCCGCTTCAATCGCTGCTTCGTCGCTGCCCCCGAGCCATTCATCCACCACTGCGACGCGCTGGTCCTCCGGCAGGGCCACGTATTGCTCCAGCCAGTAGCGCTGCAGAATCCGGTCCATATCGGGGTGGTAACGCCGGTCCATCTGCGCCACCGCACCTTCGATCTGCGGCTGGTCGCGCTGCTGATAGCCCGGCTCGCGGTCACCGTCCGGACGGGTGCGCTCAATGGAATTGCGGTACAGGCGCATCGCCAGTCCCACCGTGCCCTGGCGGTGCAGCTGGCCCAGGATCAGGTCGCGCTCGCGGGTATTGCCGGCCTCCCCGGCCAGTTCCACCAGTTCGGAATAAGCGGCAAGCGCCGGCTCACCCGTTTCGCCCTGCTCGCGCAACCACTCCAGCACCGCGGTTTCCTCGCCGCGCTTGCGCGCCGCCGCATCCACGCGGGCAAAGCCTTCGAGCTGGCCGTCGTAGTTCTTGGAAGTGTTGCGCCAGCCACCCATGGTGGCCGCATAGCGGACCGCGATTTCCGGGTTGTCGCGCCCCTCGGCTTCCACCAGGTCAATCAGCGCCTTGTAGTGGCGGCTGATGATCGGATAGGTCCACTGTTCGGTCTGCTCGAACTCGGCCACCAGCGCATAGCGGTTGGTGCTGCCCGGATAGCCGGCAGCCATCACGAAGTCGCCATCACGCAGCGGCTTGTCGGAGAAGCGCAGCCAGTGCTGCGGCTCATAGGGAACGTTGTCTTCGGCATGATCGGCCGGCTTGCCATCCGGCCCCACGTAGGCGCGGTAGAAGGCGAAGTCACCCGTGTGGCGCGGCCACATCCAGTTGTCGACCTCACCACCGAAGTTGCCGATCCCGCCCGGCGGCGCATACACCAGGCGCACGTCGCGGATTTCCACGTTGCGGAACAGCCGGTACTCGTTGCCGCCGTGGAAGGCGTACAGGCGGCAGCGATACCCGCCTTCGTGCTCGCAGTCGGCGATCAGGCGCTTTTCAATGAATTCCAGCGCGCGCGCGCGGCCGATGTCATCAGGCGCGGCGTTGATGGCGCCATGCACCTGGGCGGTCACGTCGCGGATCGAGTCGAGCACGAAGATCCGCGCGTTGGGCCCGGCGCTGAGCTCCGCATCCGCTGCCGGCGCATAGAAGCCGGCATCCATCAGGTTGTTCTCGGGCGTGGAATTGAGCTGGATCGCGCCGTAGGCACAGTGATGGTTGGTGGCGACCAAACCGCCCGGGGAAACAAAGCTCGCCGTGCAACCGCCCAGCGACACCACCGCGCCCATCGGGTCGGCGGTCAGGTCGGCCAGCTGCTCCGGCGCCAGGCGCAACCCGGCCTGCTGCAGCGGCCCGGCGATTTCAGGAAGCTGTTGCGGAACCCACATGCCTTCGCCCGCGGAGGCGGGAGCTGAGATGGAAACGGAGGCCAGCGACAGGGCGGCAAGGAGAGTGATCGGTGCAAGGCGCATGCGGCGGTCTCTGATGGGCACAGCCCTCAAGTCTACCGCCGCGAAGGCGCTACAGGATCGCCCCATGCCGGGGCCGTCCGGGTCCGCGGCGTATAATCAGCGGCCCGATCACAGATGGAATGCCACCCGATGTCCCAACCCGCCCAGATCCCGACCACCATGCGCGCGCTGGTCAAGCGCGAAGCTGCCAAGGGCATGTGGATGGAACAGGTTCCCGTGCCCACCCCGGGTCCGAACGAGGTGCTGATCCGGGTCGAGAAAACCGCGATCTGCGGCACGGACCTGCACATCTACCTGTGGGACGAATGGAGCCAGCGCACGATCAAGCCCGGCCTGGTGGTGGGCCATGAATTCGTCGGCCACATCGCGCAGATCGGCCCGGGGGTGAGCGGCTACGAGATCGGCCAGCGGGTTTCCGCCGAGGGCCACCTGGTGTGCGGCAACTGCCGCAACTGCCGCGCCGGCCAGCAGCACCTGTGCCCCAACACGGTGGGTATCGGCGTGAACCGCGACGGCGCCTTCGCCGAGTACATCGTGATGCCGGCCAGCAACCTGTGGCCGATCCCCGATGAAATCCCCAGCGCCCTGGCCGCCTTCTTCGATCCCTACGGTAACGCCGCGCACTGCGCGCTGGAATTCGACGTGGTCGGTGAAGACGTGCTGATCACCGGCGCGGGCCCGATCGGGGTCATGGCCGCCGGGATCTGCAAACACATCGGTGCGCGCAACGTGGTGGTGACCGACGTCAACGACTACCGCCTGCAGCTGGCCACCGAAATGGGTGCCACCCGCGTGGTCAACGTGGCCAACGAATCGCTGCGCGACGTGATGGCCGAGCTGGGCCTGGAAGGCTTCGACGTGGGCCTGGAAATGAGCGGCAACCCGCACGCCTTCAACGACATGCTCGACGGCATGTACCACGGCGGCAAGGTGGCCCTGCTCGGCATCCTGCCCAAGGGCGCCGGCATCGACTGGGACCGCATCATCTTCAAGGGCCTGACCGTACAGGGCATCTACGGCCGGCGCATGTACGAGACCTGGTACAAGATGACCCAGCTGGTGCTGGGCGGTTTCCCGCTGGACAAGATCCTGAGCCACGAACTCCCCGCCTCCGAATTCCAGCAGGGCTTCGACCTGATGGAATCAGGCAAGTGCGGCAAGGTCGTACTGGGCTGGTAACCCGGCCGCCCCTTCATTTCACAGGAACCGCATCATGTCCCTGACCTCCCGCTACAACGAAACCCTGGAAGAGATCCGCGAGGCCGGCCTGTTCAAGGCCGAGCGCATCATCACCGGGCCGCAGTCGGCCGAGATCGAGCTCGAAGACGGGTGCAAGGTGCTGAACTTCTGCGCCAACAACTACCTCGGCCTGGCCGATCATCCCGACCTGATCCAGGCGGCCAAGGATGCGCTGGATACCCACGGCTTCGGGCTGGCATCGGTGCGCTTCATCTGCGGCACCCAGGACCTGCACAAGGAGCTGGAGAAGACCATCTCCGACTTCTTCGGCAAGGACGACACCATCCTCTATGCCGCCTGCTTCGACGCCAACGGCGGGTTGTTCGAACCGCTGCTGGGGCCGGAGGACGCGATTGTGTCCGATTCGCTCAACCACGCTTCGATCATCGACGGCGTGCGCCTGTGCAAGGCCAAGCGCTACCGCTACGCCAACTGCGATATGGCCGACCTGGAAGCCCAGCTCAAGCAGGCCCGTGCCGACGGCGCGCGCACCATCATGATCACCACCGACGGCGTGTTCTCGATGGACGGCTTCGTCGCCCCGCTCGATGACATCACTGCACTGGCCGAGAAGTACGACGCGCTGGTCCATATCGACGAGTGTCACGCCACCGGCTTCATCGGCGCCACCGGCCGCGGCTCGGCCGAGGTCAAGGGTGTGCTGGAGAAAATCGACATCATCACCGGCACACTCGGCAAGGCCATGGGCGGTGCGATCGGCGGTTTCACCACCGCCAGCGCCGCGGTGATCGAAATGCTGCGTCAGCGCTCGCGCCCTTACCTGTTCTCCAACTCGCTGCCTCCGCACGTGGTGGCAGCAGGCACCAAGGCCTTCCAGATGCTGGATGCCGCTGGCGAACTGCGCGAACAGTTGGCCGCCAACACCGCCTGGTTCCGCGAACGCATGACGGCGGCTGGTTTCGACCTCAAGGCCGGCGACCATCCCATCGTGCCGGTGATGCTGTATGACGCCCCGCTGGCCCAGCGTTTCGCAGAGCGCCTGCTGGAGGAAGGGATCTACGTGATCGGCTTCTTCTTCCCGGTTGTGCCCCAGGGCCAAGCCCGCATCCGCACCCAGATCAGTGCGTCGCATACCCGGGAACAGCTGGACCAGGCTATCGACGCATTCACCCGCGTCGGTCGCGAACTGGGCGTCATCGGCGCCTGAGCGGCGTCGACGGGATCATTGCTCGCTGGTGACCTCGGTCACCGGCAGCACATCGGTCAGTGCCGGGGTCGCGGGCGCATTGGGATCCACGCGACGACCGGCGCTGTAGCCATTGGCCTGCAACCACGCATCGAAGTCATCGGCGGTCATCCGCTTGCCGCTCTGGGTCATGTTGAACCGGTACGGCGTATTGTCGAACTCGGTCTGCTTCACGTACGCAGCCGGATCCGCCGCCGCCATCGCGCCCGCCTGCTGCGCGCCCAGCGCCGCGCCGCTGCAAGCTTCCACGCGCAGCCGCTGGAGCACCTGGTCGAGCGACTGCTCTTCACCATAGGGCCGTGCCAGCACACCACCGTGTCCGCCAAGGCGGAAATCAGGGGCAGCCAGCTCCGGTGCCACCGGCGCCAGCATGGCCGGCACAGCGACCGCTGCGGCAACCTGCGGCGCAGCGCGCGAACACTCCGACGCATTGGCCAGGAAGGGGGCCGCGGCTAGCAGCGCGAGGGCAACAACAGGCTTGAACATGGCATTGATCCCGATAGAGGCGAAGGAGAGTGTAATCCCTTGAAGAAGGTGCCGCAAACCATTGTTCCACAAGGGCCGCGCCGACCCAAACCCGAGGTCGCTCAACTGCTTCCCGTCGCGACCAGAGCATCCCATCTTGCATCACCGACCGAAAAACAGAAAGCCCGGCACTGGGCCGGGCTTTCTGGTGTTACTGGAGCTTGCGTCCGATCAGTTCTGGACGTTCAGCTCGGTACGACGGTTGCGTGCGCGACCTTCCGGATTGTCGGAACCATCCGGGTTGGTGTTCGGCGCAATCGGGCGGCTCTCGCCGTAACCGATCGGACCCTGCAGGCGGCTTGCAGCAATGCCGTTGCTGGTCAGGTAGTCGTACACAGCCTGGGCGCGACGCTCGGACAGGCCCTGGTTGTACTGCTCGGCACCAACGGAGTCGGTGTGACCGGCCACTTCAACACCCAGGTCGGGGTAACGACGCAGGATTTCGACGGCTTCGTTCAGGATCTGCACAGCATCCGGACGCAGGGTCGAACGGTCAAAGTCGAAGTTCACGCCAGTCAGGTCGATGGTGATCGGCGCGGGCGGCGGCGGTGCAGCAGGTGCAGGTGCCGGAGCCGGCGGCGGCGGCGGCGGCGGAGCAACCGGAGCGGTCGGTTCCGGACCCAGCGGAATCACCAGGCCAACCTGGGCCACGATGTCGGTGAACTGGCTGTCTTCCTGATTGTGCGGGTAGCCGCCCCAATCCTGACCACCGTTGGCAGCGTAGCTGTTGTCGTCAAAATCACCGCGCATGAAGATTTCAGCACGGACCGCAACGCGGCTGCTGAACGTACTCTGCACACCGCCGCCGACCTTGGCAGAGAGGTTGCCGTCCTTCCGCTTGCCCGGCGAATCCGGGCTCGGGAAGTTGTCAAACTCCTCTTCCGCACGCTGGTAACCAACGCCGAACAGCACGTAAGGATTCCAGCTGCGGCCGTCGACAATGAAGTGGCGGCGGAAGTCGAACGAAACGCCGTACTGCGACCAGTTCAGGTCCGGGTTGGCGCCCTGCACGCTGCCATCAAACTGCGGGTTCTGGTAGTTCAACTCGGCGTCAATAGACCAAACCGGGCTGACAAACTTGCCAATGCCCAACGACACGGCGGGGGTCTCGTCAGTGCGACGGTCACCATCCTGGAAGTTGTAGCCGGCGCCTGCGGTCAGGTACCAGCGATCATCGAACTCTTGGGCATTGGCAACTGAGGCCAGGCCCAGGCCGCCGGCGAGCGCGGCGCAGAGGAGTTTCATTTTCATCCGTAATGCTCCTTGATCAAGGGGGATAAAGCTCTTTTTAAAATGTTTTGTAACTTGGTCCAGCTTTCAGGCCGCGCAGGCCCAAAACCTTCGCGACACAGCCTAGGGTCAGCCGCGTGAAGACGACGTTAACAGTAACATAACAGTTAACCCCATCACACCTGCTTCACCCCCCTGCCGTTCAGCTTGCGTAGAGGTCCAACAGGTCGGACAGCGGCATGTCGTCCATGCGCTTTGGATCCTTCGCCAGCGCCATGAGCGCATCCACCCGGTCAGCCGGCAAACGGGTGCGGAATGCGTGGTCGCACTTCGCCACCAGCAATGGAATCCCCTCCTCCCGCCGCCTGCGATGGCCCACAGGATAATCGATGACCACCTTCTCGGTGGACGACCCGTCGGTGAAAAACACCTGGACCGAGTTGCCGATGGCACGCTTGTCAGCGTCGAAATACTCGCGGGTAAAGCGCGGTTCTTCCTTCACCAGCATGCGGGCGCGAAGGGCGTCAATCCGCGGATCGGCCGCCACGTCATCGGCATAGTCCTGCGCCTCCAGCCGCCCGAAAACCAACGGCACCGCCACCATGTATTGCAGGCAGTGGTCACGGTCGGCGTAGTTGTCCAGCGGTCCGGTCTTGTCGATGATTCGCACCGCTGCTTCCTGGGTGTGGATCTCCACCCGCTCGATCTCATCCAGGCGCTCGCGCACCTGGTCGTGCAGCTGCATCGCGCACCCGACCGCGGTCTGAGCGTGGAATTCCGCCGGCCAGCTGATCTTGAACAGCACGTTTTCCATCACATAGCTGCCAAACGGTCGTTCAAACTCGAATTCCCGCCCCTTGAACAGCACGTCATAGAAGCCCCAGGTCGGTGCCGACAGCGCTGAAGGGTAGCCATCAGTCCCTTTACGCACCGCATTGAGGGCATGCACCACGGCGCGACGACAGGCATCGCCGGCCGCCCAGCTCTTGCGTGGACCGGTGTTGGGCGCGTGGCGATAGGTCCGCAGCGCTCCCCCATCGATCCAGGCGTGCGACAACGCGTTGATCACCTCCTGCCTGCCCCCGCCCAGCATTGCAGTGGCGACTGCCGTCGACGCCACCCGCACCAGGATCACATGGTCCAGGCCCACCCGATTGAAGGCGTTGCGCAGCGCATGCACGCCCTGGATCTCATGCGCCTTGATCGCCCAGCCCAGCACATCGCGCACCGTGATGTGCTTGCCTTCCTTGCGCGCCTGCCAATCGGCCACGGCCAGGATGGTGCCGAGATTGTCGGACGGATGTCCCCACTCTGCTGCCAGCCAGGTGTCGTTGAAATCCAGCCAGCGCACCAGGGTGCCGATATTGAACGCGGCCTGGGCCGGATCCAGCTCGAACCCGGTCCCGGGCACGCGTGCACCGCCAAGGATTTCACCTCCCGGCACCAGCGGACCCAGGTGTCGCCTGCACTGATCGAACTCAAGCGCAAGCATTGCGCAGGCCAGCGAATCAAGCAGCATCCAGCGGGCGGTGTCATAGGCCAGTTCGGAATCGATGCGGGTATCGATCACATAGTCCGCCACCTCGACCAGCGGACGGTCGGGCGCGGGTCGCGCTGCGGAACGGGCATCTGGCAGGGCCATGGCCGACTCCAATACGGATTCGGTCCGATGCTCCCATACGCGGCGTCACCGCCATGCTCACAGGCTAAAATCGCCGCCATGTCTCCCCTGCTCCCCGAACGCGCGACCCGTCTGTTGCTGGGCCTGTTTCTGTATGGCATCGGCATCAGCATGATGGTGCGCGCCGGCATTGGCCTGGCTCCGTGGGACGTATTGAGCCAGGGCATTTCGATCCGTGCGGATATTCCGTTCGGGCTGGCCACGGTGCTGATCGGGGTCGGGGTGCTGGCCCTGTGGCTGCCACTGCGGGAAAGGTTCGGGATCGGCACGGTGCTCAATGCGCTGCTGATCGGTCCCAGCGCCCAGCTGGGCCTGTGGGCGATTCCCAATGCGCAGGGGCTGGTGGCACAGATCGCACTGTTTGCCGCGGGCCTGGTACTGCTGGCCGCCGCAACCGGACTGTATATCGGCGCCGGCTTCGGCTCTGGTCCCCGCGATGGCCTGATGACCGGCCTGCACCGCCGCACCGGCCGGCCCATCTGGATGGTGCGCACCCTGATCGAAGCCACTGTACTGGTGACAGGCTGGTGGCTGGGCGGCACGGTAGGCTGGGGAACCCTGGCGTTCGCTTGTCTGGTGGGCCCGCTGTGCGGCATGTTCCTGCCGATGTTTGCGATGACGCTGCCGGTCCGCGCCGCCTGCCCCGGTGAAGGCGCTCCCCCCGCCGACTAGCTTCCCGGCGGCTTGCCTGCCCGCCGCTTCCCCGGCACCCTGCTGGCTCCATACGCCTGCGTATCCGCCATGTCGCCTGCTGCTGCCCTGCCCGCTGCTACCTCCCCAAGCTACCCGCATCTGTTCGAACCGCTGGACCTGGGGTTCACCACCCTGCGCAACCGGGTGCTGATGGGCTCCATGCACACCGGGCTGGAAGACCGGCGCGGAGATTTCCCCAAGCTGGCCGCGTATTTCGCCGAGCGCGCCGCGGGCGGGGTGGGACTGATCGTCACCGGTGGGTTTTCGCCCAACGTGTCAGGGTGGTTGAAGCCGTTTGCCAGCCGTCTGTCCCGCCCCTGGCACGCCGGCAAGCACCGTGAGGTGACCCGGGCGGTCCATGACAATGGTGCAAAGATCTGCCTGCAGCTGCTGCACGCCGGCCGCTACGCCTATCACCCGCTGTCGGTCGCGCCTTCGCGGTTCAAATCACCGATCACGCCCTTTACACCGCGCGCCCTCTCCGGTCGCGGCGTGGAGCGCACCATCAGCGCCTACGTTACCGCCGCAAAGCTGGCCCGCGAGGCCGGCTATGACGGCGTGGAAATCATGGGCTCGGAAGGCTATCTGATCAACGAATTCGCCAGCGCGCGCACCAACCGGCGCGACGACCGCTGGGGCGGCCCGCTGGAACACCGCATGCGGTTCGCCACCGAGATCGTGGCCAGGGTGCGTGAAGCCTGCGCGGACGATTTCATCCTCATCTACCGCCAGTCGATGGCCGAGCTGGTGCCGGATGGCTCGCACTGGGAGGAGATCGTGACCCAGGCCCAGGCGGTTGAAGCCGCCGGGGCGACCATCCTCAATACCGGCATCGGCTGGCACGAATCGCGCGTGCCCACTATTGCCACCTCGGTACCGCGCGCCGTCTTCGCCGGAGTCACGGCAAAGATGCGCGCCTACGTGCGCCTACCGCTGGTGGCCAGCAACCGCATCAACATGCCCGACGTGGCCGAAACCGTGCTCTCTTCCGGTAGCGCCGACCTGGTGTCCATGGCCCGCCCGCTGCTGGCCGATCCGGAATGGGTCAACAAGGCGCGCGCAGGAAAGCCCCAGGCCATCAACACCTGCATTGCCTGCAACCAGGCCTGCCTGGACCATATTTTCCAGAACCGCACCGCCAGTTGCCTGGTCAATCCGCGCGCCTGCGCCGAGACGGAGCTGGTGTACGCACCCACCGCTGCGCCGCGCCGGATTGCGGTGGTCGGCGCCGGACCGGCCGGCCTGGCCTGCGCCACGGTGGCGGCGGAGCGCGGTCACCAGGTCACGCTGTTTGAAGCGGCGGCCGACATCGGCGGACAGTTCAAGCTGGCCATGCGGATCCCCGGCAAGGAAGAGTTCACCGAAACGCTGCGCTGGTTCCGTCATCGACTGGAAGAGACCGGCGTACAGGTGCGACTGTCCACCCGCGCGGATGCCGATGCCCTCGCCCACTTCGACGAGGTGGTACTGGCCACCGGCGTGGAGCCGCGGCAGGTGGAGTTGCCGGGCAGCGGGCACGACAAAGTTCTCAGCTACCTCGATGTATTGGAGCAGCGGGTCGTTCCCGGGCCGAGGGTGGCGATCATTGGCGCCGGGGGGATCGGATTCGACGTGGCTGAGTATCTTGTCCACGCAGGCCCCTCGCCCACCCTGGACCCCACCCTGTGGATGCGCGAATGGGGTGTGGATCCGGATTTCGCCAGTACCGGTGCGCTGGTTGAACCGCAGCCCGTGCCGCCGGCACGGCAGGTGTGGCTGCTGCAGCGCAGTCCCGGCCGCCTCGGCACCCGGCTGGGCAAGACCACCGGCTGGATCCACCGCGCCACATTGCGCAACAAGCAGGTCGAAATGCTGGGCGGGGTGGAATATCTGCACGTGGACAATAAAGGCCTGCACATCCGCGTGGACGGCACGACCCAGGTGTTGGAGGTGGACCACGTGGTGATCTGCGCCGGCCAGGAACCTCGCCGCGATCTGGTGGGTGCGCTGCGCTCCGCCGACATCCAACCGCACCTGATCGGTGGCGCCGATGTGGCCGCCGAACTGGATGCCAAGCGGGCAATCGACCAGGGCTGTCGGCTCGCTGCAAGGCTGTAAGTCAAGTTTTCGCGTTCAGGTTGAGTTCGGGAAACGCCCATTAAGGTTCGCGCAGTCCGGAGGGGGCCCCTGCCTCCACGGTCGATCCGCCGCGATCCTGAATACGGGATGCGCCGGATCGGGGCAACAAAAGCGCCATAGAGCCGCTGCCCTTGTCGCGAATCGTTCGCGAGCGTCCGGTCAGATCCGGGTGCGCCCATTCGCCATGCCGGATCCGGTCATCGGTTGCCACCGCCCATCAGGGCAGCAGCCGCGATCGCCAGCGCAACGAAGCAAGGAGATACAACGAATGACACTGGGCTGGATCCTCTGGTTCGCCACGCTGCTCCCGCAGCCTGCGGCCGACTCGCTCTGTCTTGGCACCACCGTGTACCTGGAAGCCCGCAATCAGTCCGTGCTCGGCCAGCAGGCCGTCGCCGAGGTGGCCCTGCGCCGCCAGGACAGCGGTCTGTGGGGTGATTCGATGTGTGAAGTGGTCACCGCACGCAAGCAGTTCGCCCCGGGCATTGTTTCCCCGGGCATGCGCCTGACCAATCCGCAGGCGTGGGCACATTCGCTGAACCTGGCCATCGAATCCGAACGCAACTGGGCCCTGCCCCCGGGTCGGCGCGAAGAACTGGTGCCCGGCGCCAGCCACTTCCTCGCCCACAACATCGCATCGCCCAACTGGCGCAATGCGCCGCAGGTGGCGGTGATCGACGATCACACCTTCCTCAAGGTGCAGAACCTCGCACCGCGGACATAAGCCGAACCGACAGGCTTACCCGTAGGTCGGGGCTACGCCCCCGACGCCACGAATCAAGCTTCCAGCGTGTCCGCCGGCACCCGCACCATGCCTTCCATCAGCACCCGTGCGCTGCGGCTCATCACCGCCTTGGTGACGCCCCACTGGCCGTCCTGCTGGCACACTTCAGCACCGACCCCCAGCGCGCCCGAGGGATGCCCGAACCGGACCGCAGTGCGCTCCCCGCCGCCGGCGGCCAGGTTCACCAGCGTTCCGGGCACTGCGGCGGCAGTAGCAATGGCCACCGCGCAGGTACCCATCATGGCGTGGTGCAGCTTGCCCATCGACATCGCCCGCACGTTGAGGTCGATATCGGTGCCGGCGATGGCCTTGCCGCTGCTGGCCAGGTAATCGGCCGGCGGAGCCACAAAGGCCACCTTTGGCGTGTGCTGGCGGGTAGCGGCTTCTTCAGGCCGGCTGATCAGTCCCATGCGCAGCGCACCGGCCACGCGGATCGCCTCCAGCTTGGTCAGCGCCGCCGGATGTTCATTGATGGCCGGCTGCAGCTCGGTGCCCGTGTAGCCGATGTCGGCGGCGTTGACGAACACCGTCGGGATGCCCGCGCTGATCATGGTGACCTGCAAGGGGCCCACGCCCGGCACTTCCAGCGTGTCCACCAGGTTTCCGGTCGGGAACATCGACCCGCCGTCACCGTCATCGTCGGACGGATCCATGAACTCCAGCACGATCTCGGCGGCCGGGAAGGTCACCCCGTCCAGGTCGAAATCGCCGGTTTCCTGTACCTGCCCGCGCACAATTGGCACGTGGCAGACGATGGTCTTGCCGATATTGGCCTGCCATACCCGCACCGCGAAACTGCCGTTCTCCGGCAGGCGCGCCGGGTCGATGAAGCCGTTGGCAATCGCGAACGGTCCCACCGCGGTGCTGAGGTTGCCGCAATTGCCCGACCAGTCGACGAAGGCGGTATCGATCGATACCTGACCATATAGATAGTCCACGTCGTGATCCGGACGGGTGGACTTCGAAATGATCACGCACTTGCTGGTCGACGAGGTCGCCCCGCCCATGCCGTCGGTGTGCTTGCCGTAGGGATCGGGCGAGCCGATCACCCGCATCAGCAGCGCGTCGCGCGCCGGGCCCGGCAGGCGTGCGGCTTCGGGCAGGTCTTCAAGGCGGAAGAACACGCCCTTGGAGGTGCCGCCACGCAGGTAGGTGGCGGGGATGCGGAGCTGGGGAAAGTGGCTCATGGCTTCATGGACTCAGTGGTAATCGTCTTCGCGCTGGTGGCGCACGGCAAGGATGGTAACGGTGGTGCTGTCTTCGATTTCGAACAGGGCGATATAGCCGGAGTCCCCAAACGGGATGAGCATTTCGCGCAGAAACGGGTTGGCGTCGTCCAGCTTGCGGCAGGCAAACGGCATCTCGGTCAGGAACGCGTAGCCGCGCTCGATCGCCGCCTGTGCGCGCAAGGCCGAGGCGTAGTCCACGGGTGCGAGATGATCCAGCAGGTGCTCGAGGTCCTGCTGCGCGCCTTCACTGATCCGGACGTGGAAACTCACTGGCTGCCGGGCTTGTGCTTGGCCAGGATGTCATCCAGCGCCGCCAGCGACTCCTGCGCGGTGAAGTAGACCCCAGTGCGCTTGCCCTCTTCACGCGCGGCCAGACCGCGGGCGATGAATTCGGCCTGCATGCGGCGTCGGTTCACTTCCTCACGCAGCGTCTTCTCCATGAAGCTCGACAGGCTCTCGTCCTCGTGGAGCACGGACTCGGCGGCTTGGCGCAGCTCGGGGGTAACCCGAAGAGACGGCAGGCTGGCGGTTTTCATGGGGCTCTCCAGTGCATTGCATATGCAGCGCATAGCCTAGCACCCACCACCAGCGGTGGCGCGACCCTCAGAACAGGCTGGGCTGGCTGGCAGTCATCACCGGCGGGCCGAGCTGCCAGCGCCCCAGCGTGTCATAGCGATACGGGTGGCCGCCTCCCCAAACCAGTTCAAAGGCGTCCACCCGCCAGTCCAATGGCGGGATGGACTGGGTTGACGGCATGGTGCCGTCAAAGCCGTAGCTCAACGTGGCGTGCGGTGAATGTCCCCCGCCCTGCGGCAGACCCTCAGCGGCGACGGCGGCGTTGATTGCCTCTACCAGTTGGGCGAACTCGGAACACCGGCCCCGCTGGCGCACTTCGGCATTGAAGCTTCCGCGCTGGTTGCGCGCAGTCCTGATCTGGTCAAGCGTCAGGGTGAAGCCGGGGACTTGCACCTGCCCGCCGGCGGCCATCAGCCGTTCCCGCACCCACGGCAGATCGGCATAGCGATCCGACACCGACTGGTGCCACAGCTCTTGGGGGAACAGGGTTCCGCCCAGCTTGGCTTTGAGCCCGGCTTCCTCAATGATTCCGTCCAGCGTGGAGGCCACGCCGCGCGCCAGCCGCACAAGAAAAAGCAGCCGCGGGCCACGGCCGGGCCACCAGGCTTCGTCCGAGGCCGTCTGGGCCTCCGATCCGCCTGGCAGCCGTTCAAACATCAGGCGTTGCCCGCCAGGAAATCCTGCGCAAACCGCTGCAGCACGCCACCGGCGCTGTACACCTGCGCGTCCTCGTCGGAATCCAGGCGGCAGGTGACCGGCACTTCCACCCGCTCGCCGTCGCGGCGGTTGATCACCAGGGTCAGGGTGGCGCCGGGAGCAGGTTCGCCGAGCACGTCGAAGGTTTCCGTGCCAGCAATGCCAAGGGTCAGGCGCGTGGTGCCCGGCTGGAACTCCAGCGGCAGCACACCCATGCCCACCAGGTTGGTGCGGTGGATGCGTTCGAAGCCCTCGGCCACGATTACTTCCACCCCGGCCAGGCGCACGCCCTTGGCGGCCCAGTCGCGGCTGGAACCCTGACCGTAGTCGGCGCCGGCAATGATGACCAGCGGCTGCTTGCGCTCCATGTAGGTTTCGATCGCCTCCCACATGCGCGTGACCTCGCCTTCCGGCTCGATCCGGGCCAGCGAACCCTGGCGGACTTCGCCACTCTCATCGCGCACCATCTCGTTGAGCAGTTTCGGATTGGCGAAGGTGGCGCGCTGCGCGGTCAGGTGATCGCCGCGATGAGTGGCGTAGGAATTGAAGTCCTCCTCGGGCACGCCCATCTTGGCCAGGTATTCGCCGGCGGCGCTGCTGGCCATGATCGCGTTGGATGGCGAGAGGTGGTCGGTGGTGATGTTGTCGCCCAGCACCGCAAGCGCGCGCATGCCGGTCATCGTGCGATCGCCGGCCAGCGCGCCTTCCCAGTAAGGCGGGCGGCGGATGTAGGTGCTCATCGGGCGCCAGTCGTACAGCGGCTCCACGCGGGTGCCATCATCCACGGCCAGGCGGAACATGGGCTCGTAGACGCGGCGGAACTGCTCGGGCTTGACGCTGGCCTTGACCACCGCGTCGATCTCCTCGTCGCTCGGCCAGAGGTCCTTCAGTCGCACCTCGTTGCCATCGGCATCCACGCCCAGCACGTCCTTCTCGATGTCAAAACGCACCGTGCCGGCGATGGCGTAGGCGATCACCAGCGGCGGCGAGGCCAGGAAGGCCTGCTTGGCGTAAGGATGGATGCGCCCGTCGAAATTGCGGTTGCCCGACAGCACTGCGACTGCGTACAGGTCGCGGTCGATCACTTCCTGCTGGATCGCGGGATCCAGGGCGCCGGACATGCCGTTGCAGGTGGTGCAGGCGAAACCAACGATGCCAAAGCCCAGCTGCTCCAGTTCGGGCAGCAGCCCTGCTTCTTCCAGGTACAGCTGCACAGCGCGCGAACCCGGCGCCAGCGAGGTCTTCACCCACGGCTTGCGGGTCAGGCCGCGGGCGTTGGCGTTGCGCGCCAGCAGCGCAGCGGCAATCACGTTGCGCGGGTTGGAGGTATTGGTGCAGCTGGTGATGGCGGCGATGATCACCGCGCCATCGGGTAGCAGGCCCTGTGCTTCCTGCTCGCGAACGGTGGTGAGGTCGGTGGCGATGCCGCGCTCGGCCAGGTCACTGACCGGCAGGCGGCGGTGCGGGTTGGACGGCCCCGCCATGTTGCGCACCACGCTGGACAGGTCAAAGTGCAGCGTGCGCGCGTACTCGGCATCAGCCAGGTCCGAAACCCACAGGCCGGCGGTCTTCGCGTAGTTCTCCACCAGTGAAATCTGTTCCTCGGTACGCCCGGTCAGGCGCAGGTAGTCGAGGGTGTTGTCGTCGATGAAGAACATCGCCGCGGTGGCGCCGTACTCGGGCGCCATGTTGGAAATGGTGGCGCGGTCACCAATGGTCAGCGCCGCTGCACCCTCGCCACGGAACTCAAGGTACGCACCGACCACCTTCTGCTGGCGCAGGAATTCAGTCAGGGCCAGCACGATATCGGTCGCGGTGATGCCCGGCTGCGGCTTGCCGCTCAGCTCCACGGCAACCATCTCCGGCGTGCGCATCCACGAGGCACGCCCAAGCATCACGCTCTCGGCCTCCAGCCCACCCACGCCGATCGCCACCACGCCCAGCGCATCCACGTGCGGGGTGTGGCTGTCGGTGCCCACGCAGGTATCGGGGAACGCGACCCCGTCGTCCACGTAGATCACCGGCGACATCTTCTCCAGATTGATCTGGTGCATGATCCCGTTGCCCGGCGGGATCACATCCACGTTCTTGAACGCCAGCTTGGTCCAGTCGATGAAGTGGAAACGATCGGCGTTGCGCCGGTCTTCGATCTCGCGATTGGTGGTGAACGCATTCGGATCGAAGCCGCCGCATTCAACCGCCAGCGAGTGGTCAACGATCAGCTGCACCGGCACCACCGGATTGACCTTGGCCGGGTCGCCACCGGCATCGGCGATCGCATCGCGCAGGCCGGCCAGGTCCACCAGCGCGGTCTGGCCAAGGATGTCGTGGCAGACCACGCGTGCCGGAAACCAGGGGAAATCCAGGTCGCGGCGGCGTTCGATCAGCTGCTCCAGGAACGCATCCCGCATCTCCGGGTCAGCGCGGCGCACGATGTTCTCGGCGTGCACGCGGGCGGTGTACGGCAGCGTGGCCCACGCACCGGCACGGACGGCTTCCACCGCCTCGCGGGCGTCGTACCACTGCAGATCGGTTCCGGGGAGGGGCTTGCGGTATTGGGTGTTCATCGTTGCTCGCTGGCTGTTGCTGTGGGGCGTGGCGCGCGTTACGAACGCTGGTCGATCGGCACGAAATCCAGATCTTCCGGCCCGGTGTAGTTGGCGCTGGGGCGGATGATCTTGCCGTCGATGCGCTGCTCGATCACGTGCGCGCTCCAGCCGGCGGTGCGGGCAATCACGAACAGCGGGGTGAACATGGCCGTGGGCACGCCCATCATGTGGTAGCTCACCGCACTGAACCAATCCAGGTTCGGGAACATCTTCTTGGCGTCCAGCATGGTCGATTCCAGACGCTCGGCGATGTCGTACATCTTCATGCTGCCCTGCTCTTCCGACAGCTCGCGCGCAACAGTCTTGATCACCTCATTGCGCGGATCGCTCACCGTATAGACCGGGTGGCCAAAGCCGATGACCACTTCCTTGCGCCCCACCCGCTCGCGGATGTCGGCCTCGGCCTCGTCCGGAGTTTCGTAGCGCTTCTGCACCTCGAACGCGACCTCATTGGCGCCGCCGTGCTTGGGCCCGCGCAGCGCGCCGATGCCGCCGGCAATGCACGAGTGCATGTCGCTACCGGTGCCGGCAATGACCCGGCAGGTGAAGGTGCTGGCGTTGAACTCGTGCTCGGCGTAGAGGATCAGCGAGGTGTGCATCGCCTTGACCCAGGACTCCGGCGCCGGCTCACCGTGCAGCAGCTGCAGGAAGTGGCCACCGATCGAGTCGTCGTCGGTCTCGACATCAATGACCTTGCCGTTGTGGCTGTAGTGGTACCAGTACAGCAGCATCGAGCCCAGGCTTGCCATCAGCTTGTCGGCAATGTCGCGCGCGCCCGGGTGGTTGTGGTCGTCCTTTTCCGGCTGCACGCAGCCCAGAGCCGACACGGCGGTGCGCATCACATCCATCGGATGGGCGGAAGGCGGCATTTCCTCCAGCACGGCCTTCACTGCGGCGGGGATGCCGCGCAGCGACTTCAGCTTGGCCTTGTAGGCACGCAGTTCGGCGGCGTTGGGCAGCTTGCCGTGTACCAGCAGGTGGGCGATTTCCTCGAACTCGCTGGTCCGGGCCAGGTCCAGGATGTCGTAGCCGCGATAGTGCAGATCGTTGCCGGTACGGCCGACCGTGCACAGCGCGGTGTTGCCGGCGGCGGTACCGGACAGGGCGACGGACTTCTTCGGCTTGAAGGCGGGGGCTTGGGTGGTTTCGGTCATTTCGGGTCTCCGGAATCGAATGTGTCGGGGGCGTAGCCCCGACCTACTTGTAGAGAGCGTCGAGGCGCTGTTCGAAGGCGTGGTAACCGATGCGGTCGTACAGCTCTTCGCGGGTCTGCATGTCGTCCACCACGGCCTTCTGGTGGCCGTCGCGGCGCACGGCGGTGTACACGGATTCGGCGGCCTTGTTGGCGGCGCGGAACGCGGACAGCGGGAACAGCTGGATCGCCACGCCGGCCGAAGCCAGCTCGTCGCGCGAAAACAGCGGGGTAGCGCCGAACTCGGTGATGTTGGCCAGTACCGGCACCTTCACCGCATCAACGAATTTGCGGTAGGTGTCCAGGTCATGCGCGGCCTCGGCGAAGATGCCGTCAGCGCCGGCCTCAACGCAGGCCAGCGCGCGCTCGATCGCCGCGTCCACACCTTCCACCTGGATCGCATCGGTGCGCGCGATCAGGAAGAAATCCGGATCCGTCTTCGCATCCGCGGCGGCCTTGATCCGGTCCACCATCTCGCCCTGCGACACGATCTCCTTGCCCGGCCGGTGACCGCAGCGCTTGGCGCCCACCTGGTCCTCGATATGGCAGGCGGCGGCGCCGGCCTTGATCAGCGAGCGCACGGTGCGCTCGATGTTGAAGGCGCTGGGACCAAATCCGGTGTCGATATCCACCATCAGCGGCAGATCACACACGTCGGTGATGCGGCGGGTGTCGATCAGCACGTCTTCCAGCGTGTTGATGCCCAGATCCGGCATGCCCAGCGAACCCGCGGCGACGCCGCCGCCGGACAGGTAGATCGCGCGGAAGCCGGCGCGCTCGGCCAGCAGGGCGTGGTTGGCGTTGATCGCGCCGATGACCTGCAGCGGGGATTCTTCGGCAAGGGCGGCGCGGAAGCGTGCGCCGGGGGAAACTTTGCTCATCTCGGATACTCCAGCGGATGCGGATCGCGGGAGGCACCCGGGCAGGGCCTTGCGCGACGGGGAACAGGCTCTCACCAATCAACCTGTTGATCAATCTTGACCACTTGAATCAATATGTCGCCATGGACGACGAATTCATTCCTGCCGCCCAGGCCTGCGAACTGCTGGGCATCACCCCCGCCACGCTGTACGCCTACGTCAGCCGCGGACTGGTGCAGTCGCGGCCCGGCGCCGATCACCGCAGTCGGGCATATCGCCGCAGCGACGTGGACAAGCTGCTGCAGCGCAAGCGCGCAGGCCGCGGCGCGGCGCGAGGGGCCGCGCAAAGCCTGGATCGAGGCCTGCCGGTGATGGAAACGCGCATTTCGCTGATCCGCGCGGACGGCCCCTACTACCGCGGGCGTTCGGCGGTGGCGCTGGCCGGCGGAGGGGCCACGCTCGAGGACACGGCGCGGCTGCTGTGGGAGTGCGGCAACGAGGATCCCTTCGCACGCCGACTGGAACCCGAGTGGCCGGGCACCGTGCGCGCCGTGGCCGGCGATGCCCGCCTGCCACCGCTGGAGCGGGCGATGGCGGCGATCCCGCTGCTGGCGCTCGAAGTCCGTCACTCGTTCAGCTCATCGGGCACGGTGCGGCGCGAAATCGCCGCCACCCTGCTGCGTCAGAACGCGGCGCTGGTGGCCGGCGTGGCCCCGGCCAACGCGCCGGTACACCTGCTGCTGGCCCGCCACTGGAAGCCACGTGATCCGCGCTTCGCTGAAATGGTGCGCGCGGCGCTGGTGCTGTGCGCCGACCACGAACTCAACGTGTCAGCGTTCGCCGCTCGGGTGGTGGCCTCCACCGGTGCCCACCTGCACGCCACCGTGTGCACCGGGCTGTCGGCCCTGTCCGGACCGCGCCACGGCGGCGCCACCGCGCGCGCCCACGCGCTGATCGGCGAGGCGCTTGCCGCGCCCTCCCCCGGCGCCCACGTCGCGGCGCGCTGGGGGCGCGGCGACGATCTGCCCGGCTTCGGCCATGCGCTGTACCCGGACGGGGACCCGCGCGCGGCGGCGCTGCTGGAAATGCTGCGCGACGCACGCGGGCGGAGTCCGGCGATGCGGGGGCTGGAACAGGTCATCAGCGCTGCCGAAGACGCCAGCGGCCAGCGTCCGAACATCGACCTGCTGCTGGCAGCGCTGTGCCATGCGCACGGATTGCCGGCCGCGCCGGCGCTGGTGATGTTTGCCGCCGGGCGCCTGGCCGGATGGCTTGCCCACGCGCTGGAGCAGCAGGCGTCGGACATGCTGATCCGCCCGCGCGCCCGCTATGTCGGCGAGCAGCCTGCGGCAGGCGACGGCACTTCCACGGAGCAGGGCGGCGCCGCGATCGATTGACATGCCGCCAGTCGACCGCGAGGCTCGGTCATCCCCGCCCGACCGGACTGCAGCATGCGCCTTTCCCGTTTCCTGATTGTCGGCCTGTTTGCACTGTGCGTGCCGGCCCTTGCCGCTTGTGCCACGACGCCTGCGCACGTGCCCGGCACCGCTACACAGTCCACGACTGCGCCGTCCCCGATGCCCTCGCCTCCCACGTGGCTGGACGCGCTGGAGCGCACGTATCCGGATGCGATCCGCGTTGCCGGCCTTGAACAGCGGACCTTCGCGCCGGAGCACTGGTGGCAGGTGGCGGACCCGCTGCTGTCGGCGGAAGCCGGCTTCCAGGTCGAGCGGATCGGCACAAGCGCCGAAGGCCGTCCGCTGCGCCACGTGCAGTGGGGCGAAGGCGATACCCGGGTGCTGCTGTGGTCGCAGATGCACGGCGACGAAAGCACCGCCACCATGGCGTTGGCGGACCTGTTCCAGTTCCTTGGCGCACACCCGGAGCATCCGCTGGTCGAAAGGCTGCGCGAAGGCACCACCCTGCACTTCTTTCCGCTGGTCAATCCAGACGGCGCGGCGCGCTTCCAGCGACGCAACGCGCATGGCATCGATATCAATCGCGACGCACGCGCCCTGGCGACGCCGGAGGGTCGGGCTTTGAAGGCGCTGCGCGATCGGATCGAGCCGAAGTTCGGCTTCAACCTGCACGACCAGCGCCCCGGCTACCGCGCTGGCGACAGCGACCGCGGCGTGGCGATCGCCCTGCTGGCCCCGCCTTTCGACCATGCACGCGGCATCAACCCGGTGCGCCAGCGCGCGATGGAAGTCGCGGCGGTGATGCGGGTGGCGCTGGAGCCGCGGATCGCCGGCCACATGGGCCGATGGGACGACACCTTCAACCCACGCGCCTTCGGCGACATGATGACTGCCTGGGGCACCAGCACGGTGCTGGTCGAATCTGGCGGAATCGAAGGCGACCCGGAGAAGCAGGCGGTGCGGCGGCTGAACTTCCTGGGCCTGGCCGCGGCGCTGGATTCCATTGCCAGCGGCGAATACGCCGGCACACCGACAGAGTTCTACAGCGATCTGCCGGAAAACGGCCGCGTGTGGCCGGACATGCTGGTCTCCGGCGCCACGCTCGTTCTTCCCGGCACGGAACCGGCGCGTGCGGACGTGCTGGTCAACTTCGAGCACTCGCTGGCCGGACGTGGTGGCACCATCAACGATGTGGGCGACCTGGCCGACGTCAGCGCGCGCAGCCTGATCGACGCCAGCGGGCTGTACATCATCCCGCTAACCGACTCCGCCAAGGGAAAGCCAGCCGCGATGAGCGCCCGCTCCCCGGCGCGCTTCGTACTCAGCCGTGACCCCGAAGGCAGCGACGTGGTCTGGACCCTGGACGAGGACATCGACCCCGCCCATCCCCACCCCTGACCGGAAGCAGTAGGAGCGCGCCATGCGCGCGAAGCCGCGTGAATTCTGGTTTGTGGCGAAGCGTCGGATGCGGTGTCGCGGCCGGAACCACGGAGCGTGAATCGATGTCACGCGGCTTCGCGCGCATGGCGCGCTCCTACAGAAAGACTGGCCCAAGGCTCAGCCTTCGGGCTCGCGTCCCTCGGCAATCGCCCGGCGCGCATCCTCCAGCGCGCCCGGATCATCCAGCGTCGACAGGTCGCCCGGATCGCGGTTCTCCGCCAGCGCCTGCAGCGAGCGGCGCAGCAGCTTGCCCGAGCGGGTCTTGGGCAGCGCGTTGACCACGTACACCTTGGCCGGCCGCGCCACCGCGCCCAGCTGCCTGGTCACCGCCTGCAGCATCTGTTCGGCGATCTCTGCGTTGGAGTGACCGTCGCCCTGCTGCTTGAACGTGGTAAACACCACCGGCACCTGCCCCTTGAGCTCGTCATGCACGCCGATTACCGCCGCCTCGGCCACCGCCGGATGGCTCGACACCGCCTCCTCGATCTCGCGCGTGCCCAGCCGGTGCCCGGCCACGTTGATCACATCGTCGGTGCGGCCGAGGATGAAAGCGTAGCCGTCCTCGTCGCGGATCGCCCAGTCCAGCGAGCTGTAGAGCAGCTCGTTGAAATGGCTGAAATAGCTGGCGATGAAGCGCTCGTCGTTGCGCCACACCGTGCTCATGCAGCCCGGTGGCAGGGGCGGCTGGATCACCAGCACGCCCTTCTCGCCGGCCGGCGCATCTTCGCCGGTGGCCTCGTTGATCACCCGCAGTCTGTAGCCAAGGTTCGGCAGGCCTGGCGAGCCGAGCTTGACCGGCTTCATGTCCAGCCCAGGCATCAAGGTGAGCACCGGCCAGCCGGTCTCCGTCTGCCAGTAGTTGTCGATCACCGGCTTGCCGAGCACATCGGAGATCCAGCGCGCGGTCGGCTCGTCCAGCGGCTCGCCAGCCAGGAACAGGTGCTCCAGCTTCGACAGGTCGCGATCGGTGATGTACGACGTGTCGAACTTCTTCAGCACCCGCAGCGCGGTGGGCGCGGAGAACATCGTGCGCACGCCGTACTGTTCGCACAGCTTCCACCAGATCCCGGGGTCCGGCCGGATCGGCAGCCCTTCGTAGATGATCGAGGTGGCGCCAGCGATCAGCGGCCCGTAGACGTTGTAGGAGTGCCCCACCACCCAGCCGATGTCGGAGGTGGAGAACATCACCTGGCCGGGCCGGATGTCGTAGACCGCCCACATCGACAGCGCCAGGGCCACCGCGTATCCCCCGACGTCGCGCTGCACGCCCTTGGGCGTGCCGGTGGTCCCGGAGGTATAGAGGATGTAACTGGGCTCGTTGGACTCCAGCCACTGCACCGGCACCTGCGCGTCCTCGTGATCGCGTCGCAGCGCCGCGTAGTCGAGGTCGCGGCCCTCCTGCATCGGCACCTCGCCGGCCAGCCCGCGACTGAACACCAGCACGTGCGCTGGCGGGTGCTTCGAGCGGGCCAGCGCTTCGTCCACCAGCGGCTTGAAGGGGATGACCTTGCCGCCGCGGCTGCCGGCATCGGCGCAGACCAGCACCTTCGGCTCGGCGTCGTCGATCCGCAGCGCCAGGTTCTTCGAGGCGAAGCCGCCGAACACCACCGAGTGGATCGCGCCGATGCGCGCGCAGGCCAGCATCGCGACGATTGCGTCAACTGTATGTGGCATGTAGATCACCACCCGGTCGCCGTTGCCCACGCCCAGCGAGCCCAGCACCGCGGCGAACACGTTCACCTCGCGATGCAGCTCGCGGTAGCTCAGCTCGCGGATGCTGTCGATCTCCGTCGAGTAGCCCACCAGCGCCAGCTGGTCGCCGCGCTCGTCGAGATGCCGGTCGACCGCGTTGTAACAGAGGTTGGTCTCGCCGCCGACGAACCATTTGCGGAACGGCGGATTGGAGTAATCGAGGATCTTCTCCGGCGCCTTGTGCCAGTGGATGGCCTTGGCCTGCTCGGCCCAGAATGCCTCCGGCTCCTCTACCGAACGCCGGTAAACGTCTTCGTAGCGCATGCCAGCCTGCCCTCCCGAGCGGTTTCCCCCAAGGCTAGGGCCGCGGACGCGCGAGGGCGCTAAGACATTGGTCTTACCGCGGTGCCGCGCCAGCCGGGCGCGGCACCGGGTCAGGACGGATCAGCCCAGCAGGTGCTCCACGCCGGCGCGCTCTTCCTCCAGCTCGGCCAGGGTCTTGTCGATGTACTTCTGGCTGAAGTCGTCGATCGGCAGGTCCTTCACCATCGTGTACTCGCCGTTTTCAGTGGTCACCGGGAAACCGAAGATCACACCCTCGGGGATGCCGTAGCTGCCGTCGGACGGCACGCCCATGGTCACCCACTTGCCGTTCGAACCCAGCACCCAGTCGCGCACGTGGTCGATGGCGGCGTTGGCGGCCGAAGCGGCAGAAGACAGGCCGCGCGCCTCGATGATCGCTGCGCCGCGCTTGCCCACGGTAGGGATGAAGGTATCGGCGTTCCACTGCTGGTCGTTGATGGCGTCGGCAATCGAAGCACCCTCAGCGGTGGCGAAGCGGTAGTCCGGGTACATGGTCGGGCTGTGGTTGCCCCACACGATCAGCTTTTCGATGCCGCCCACCGGCCTGTCCAGCTTGGTGGCCAGCTGGCTCAGCGCGCGGTTATGATCCAGGCGCAGCATGGCGGTGAAGTTCTTCGCCTTCAGGTCCGGCGCCGACTTCATCGCGATGTAGGCGTTGGTGTTGGCCGGGTTGCCGACCACCAGCACCTTGACGTCGCGGCTGGCGACCTTGTTCAGCGCCGCGCCCTGGGCGGTGAAGATCTTCGCGTTCTCCAGCAGCAGGTCCTTGCGCTCCATGCCCGGGCCGCGCGGACGCGCGCCGACCAGCAGGGCGATGTCGGCGTCCTTGAACGCGACTTCCGGATCATCGGTGCCAACCATGCCGGCCAGCAGCGGGAAGGCGCAGTCTTCCAGTTCCATCATCACGCCCTTCAGCGCGGCCTGGGCCTTGTCGATCGGCAGCTCCAGCATCTGCAGGATCACCGGCTGGTCCTTGCCCAGCATTTCGCCGGAAGCGATGCGGAACAGCAGGGCGTAGCCGATCTGGCCAGCGGCGCCGGTAACGGCAACTCGGACGGGCGTTTTCATGGGTAGTTCCTCTTCATGCATGTTCGTGCGTGGGGTTGCGGGCATCGCTCAGTAAACGCGGTAACCCAACGGGGACAGCTTTTCATCCAGGGCAGCCACGTTGTAGCCGCGCACCAGGTCCTGGCCGATGATCGTCACTGGCACGGTCCGGGCGCCGACCGCGCGCATGGCCCGGCCGCCCTCTTCGGTATCCACATCCAGGATGCGGTAGCGCACGTTGGCGCTGGAAAACTCGGCCTGCTGTTTGCGGCAGTAGCCGCACCAGTCGGCCGCCAGCATCACGATCCGGTCATTGCCGGTACCGTGGCGCGGATCGTCCGGATGCAGCTCCGCCGCTCCGGACCCATTGCGAAAGTGCAGGATGCCGCCGATGAGCGCGACCACGGCCAGGATCCACAGCGCGCGCATCAACCTGCCTGCCTCAAGCCAGCTCGGCGAAAAATTCGCCGATCCGTTCCAGTCCCGATGCCAGCTGAGGCGTCGGGCAGGTATAGCTGATCCGCATGCTGCGCGGCTCGCCAAACGCCGAGCCCGGCACGCAGGCGACGGCCTTGGACTCGAGCAGCGCGGTGCAGAAATCAACGTCGTTTTCGATCCGCGTGCCGTTGTGCGATTTGCCGAACGCCACGCTGATATCAGGGAACACGTAGAACGCGCCCTGCGGCCGCGGGCAGACCACGCCGGGGATCGCGGCCAGCGCGTCCAACACCTGGTCGCGCTTGGCCTGGAACTCCTCGCGCTTGGCGTCCGGCACGTCCTGCGGGCCGGACAGCGCCGCGATCGCGGCGGCGGCGGCCACCTCGGGCAGGCCGGTGATGTGGTTGGAGTTGAGCGTGGCCACGGCCTGGGCCACCACTTCCGGACCGGCCATCAGGCCCACGCGCCAGCCGGGCATGCCCCAGGTCTTGGACAGCGAATCGAGGAAAATCACCCGGTCGCGCAGCTCCGGTCGTGCCTGGACGAAGTTGTGGTAGCCGACGCCGTCAAACACCATCCGATTGTAGATGTCGTCGGTGATGATCCAGGTTTCCGGGTGCTTGACGAGCACGTCGGCAAGCGCCGAGATCTCCTCCCGGGTATAGACCATGCCGGTCGGGTTGGAAGGGTTGTTGAACAGGAACACCTTCGGCTTCTGCGCCAGCGCCTCATCCAGCTGGGCCGGCGTGAGCTTGTAATCCTGTTCGGGCGGGCACGGCAGCAGCTGCACCTTCGCATTGACGATCTCGGCAATGTCCAGGTAGCTGGTCCAGTACGGGGTCGGGAAGGCAATGCCGTCGCCTTCATCCAGCAGTGCCTCGGCCAGGTTGTGGATGAGGTGCTTGGCGCCGATGCCGGTCGCGCAGTTGGCGCGGGTGTAGCCGGTCAGGCCCAGCGCTTCGATATGACCGAGGAACGCATCGAGCAGCGCATCGGAGCCGCGGTTGCTGCCGTACTGGCCGGAGTCGTTGTCGATCGCGGCGTGGGCGGCGGCGTACACATGTTCGCCGGGCAGGAAGTTGGGAACACCGATGGAGAAATTGATGACATCGCGGCCTTCCGCCTTCAGCCGGTTGGCCTTCTGGGCCACCTGCATGATGGCGCTGGGGCGGGCGCGACTGATGCGCCTGGCAAGCGTGGGCATTGCTGACACTTTGTAAGCGCTCCTGACCTGGTGGAAACCGCCGATTTTATCACCGCAGGACCGAGGCCGTAGGAGCGTCCAACCCGCAGGAGCCCCCAGGCCGCAGGAGCGCGCCGGCCCGAACAGGCCGGCGCTGTCGAACCTGGCTCAGGCTGCCAGGACCTTGTTCCACTCAGCGACACGGTCGGCCTTGGCGGCCAGCACGGCATCCGCATCGCCTTCGATCTTGACCGAGGTGATGGCGTCGCCCTGCTTGATCGCATCCACCACATCCAGGCCTTCAACGACCTTGCCGAATACGGTGTGCTTGCCATCCAGCCAGTCGGTCTTGATATGGGTGATGAAGAACTGGCTGCCGTTGGTGCTCGGCCCGGCGTTGGCCATCGACAGCACGCCGCGCTCGTGCGGCACGCCGTTATCGGTTTCATCCTCGAACCGGTAGCCCGGGCCACCGGTACCGGTGCCCTGGGGGCAACCGCCCTGGACCATGAAATCGGCAATCACGCGATGGAAGTTCAGGCCGTCGTAGAAGCCTTTCTTCGCCAGGTTGACGAAGTTGGCGACGGTCAGCGGGGCCTTGTCGGCCAGCAGCTCGATCTTGATCTGGCCGCGGTCGGTATCGAACAGGGCGTGCAGGGACATGTGGATTTTCCTTCTGGACAGGTGAGGAGGGGTCAAGCGCGCTATAATACCCGGCTAACCCCTGTCCTTTCCCGCGCCTGCCTGCCATGGCACCAGGGTGCGGCCTGCCCGATGCCCAAATCCATGTCAGTCGAACGCCTCCGCAATATTGCCATCGTCGCCCACGTCGACCATGGAAAAACCACCCTTGTCGACCAGCTTCTGCGCAAGTCGGGCACGTTCGACGAACGCACCATCGTCCCCGACCGGGTGATGGACAGCGGCGATATCGAAAAAGAGCGCGGGATCACCATCCTCGCCAAAAACACCGCGATCCGCTGGACCCATCCGGAAACCGGTGAAGTCTGGCGCATCAACATCGTCGACACCCCCGGACACGCCGACTTCGGCGGCGAAGTCGAGCGCGTGCTGTCAATGGTCGACTCGGTGCTGGTGCTGGTGGACGCGATGGACGGGCCGATGCCGCAGACCCGCTTCGTCACCCAGAAGGCCTTCGCGATGGGCTTCAAGCCGATCGTGGTGGTCAACAAGGTGGATCGGCCGGGCGCGCGTCCGAGCTGGGTGCTCGACCAGACCTTCGACCTGTTCGATCGCCTGGGCGCCACCGATGAGCAGCTGGACTTTCCGGTGATCTACGCCTCCGGCCTGCAGGGCTATGCGGGCCTGGAAGACACCGTACGCAGCGGCGACATGACCCCGCTGTTCGAGGCGATCACCCGCCATGTTCCGCCGCCGCCGGTGGATCCGGAAGGCCCGTTCCAGATGCGCGTGACCACGCTGGACTACAACAGCTACGTGGGCGTGATCGGCGTGGGCCGGATCCAGCGCGGCAAGGTCAAGACCAACCAGCAGGTGACCGTGATCGCCGCCGATGGCATCACCCGCAACGCCAAGGTGATGCAGGTGCTGGGCTTCATGGGACTGGAGCGGGTCGAGGTGCAGGAAGCCAGCGCCGGCGACATCATCGCCTTCTCCGGCATCGACAACCTCGGCATCTCCGACACGCTGTGCGATCCGTCGGCAGTGGA
The DNA here is from genome assembly GCF_039548515.1 of Luteimonas qiangzhengi. NCBI lineage: Bacteria > Pseudomonadati > Pseudomonadota > Gammaproteobacteria > Lysobacterales > Lysobacteraceae > Luteimonas > Luteimonas qiangzhengi. Next base: position 204,658 of record NZ_JBCLVE010000009.1, read on the forward strand.
GCAGCTGCCGGTACTGGCGGTGGATGAGCCCACCATCTCCATGACCTTCCAGGTCAACGATTCGCCGTTCGCGGGGGTCAAGGACCGTTCCGGCGGAAAGTTCCTGACTTCGCGCCAGCTGCGCGACCGCCTGATCCGCGAAACCCGCCACAACGTGGCGCTGCGGGTTGAAGATACCGCCGACGCCGACCGGTTCACGGTCTCCGGCCGCGGCGAGCTGCACCTGTCCATCCTGATCGAAACCATGCGCCGCGAAGGATACGAGCTGGCGGTGTCGCGTCCGGAAGTGATCCTGCGCGAAGTCGATGGCGTGACCGAAGAGCCTTACGAGGCGCTGGTCGCCGACGTGGACGAGGAGCACCAGGGCAACGTGATGGGTCGTCTGGGCGAGCGCAAGGCCGTGCTGCAGAACCTGGAACCCGACGGTAAGGGCCGCGTGCGGCTTGAGTTCATCATTCCCGCACGTGGGCTCATCGGCTTCCAGACCGAGTTCAAGACCATCACCTCGGGCACCGGCATGCTGTTCCACGTGTTCGATCACTACGGACCGAGGTCCGATGCGGATATCGGCCAGCGTAGCAACGGCGTGCTGATCTCCAATGGCACCGGCCCGTCTCCGGCCTACGCACAGATGGCGATGCAGGAGCGCGGACGGCTGTTCATCGAGCCCGGCGAAGAGATCTACGAGGGTCAGGTGATCGGCATCCACTCCAAGGACAACGATCTGACCGTCAACGCGCTGCGCGGCAAGCAGCTGACCAACTTCCGCGCCACCGGCAAGGATGATGACGAAGGCCTGGTGCCGCCGGTCAAGTTCTCGCTGGAGCAGGCGCTGGAGTTCATCGATGACGATGAACTGGTCGAAGTCACCCCGAACCAGATCCGGCTGCGCAAGAAGCACCGCACCGAAGTGGACCGCAAGCGCGCCAGCCGCTCGTCCTGAACTGACCTGACCTGACTTGTGACCCAGCCGGCTTCTGCCGGCTGGGAGTCACGCCGTTGCCGGCGCTCCCAGCGAGGCCTGCTTGCGACCGATCAGCATCGCTGTTTCCAGCGCCTGCTCGTAGTTCAGCCGCGGATCGACCGATGAGCGATAAGCCCGGCTGAGATCCATATCGGTCAGCTCGCGGGCACCGCCCGTGCATTCGGTAACGTCTTCGCCGGTCAGTTCCAGATGCACGCCGCCCAGGCGCGTACCTGCAGCCGCGTGGATGTCGAACGACTGCTCGATCTCGCTGCGGATGTTATGGAAACGCCGGGTCTTGTAGCCGTTGCTGCTGGCTTCGGTATTGCCGTGCATGGGGTCACACACCCACAGCACGCGGCGACCGTCACGGCGGATCGCGTCCAGCAACGGCGGCAGCTTCTCACCGATGTGCGCGGCGCCCATCCGGTGGATCAGGCTCAGGCGCCCGGGCTCGTCATCGGGATTGAGCACGTCGATCAGCTTGCGCAGCTGGTCGGGGGTCACTGATGGCCCCACCTTCACCGCAATCGGATTGCGGATCCCACGCAAGTACTCGACATGCGCACCCTCCAACGCGCAGGTGCGCATGCCGATCCAGGGGTAGTGGGTGCTGAGGTTGAACCAGCCCCATTGGCGCGGCACCTGACGGGTTTGTGCCTCCTCGTAGGGCAGCAGCAAAGCCTCGTGCGAGGTATAGAAATCCACCCGCTTCAGCTCGTGCACCTGGGTTCCCACCAGCGTTTCCATGAAACGCACCGAATCGCCCAGGCCATTGACCATGCGCTGGTATTCCTCGGCCAGCGGCGAATCGCCCACCCACTCCAGACCCCAGTATTCGGGGTGGTGCAGATCGGCAAAGCCACCGTCGATCAGCGAGCGGATGAAGTTCATGGTCATGGCCGAGCGTGCATGCGCCTTGACCATGCGCCGCGGATCCGGCGTGCGCGCGGCCGCGGTGAAGTCCGGCCCGTTGACGATGTCGCCGCGGTAGCTCGGCAGCACCACGCCATCGCGGGTCTCGGTATCGGTGGAGCGCGGCTTGGCGTACTGGCCGGCGAAGCGCCCTACCCTCACCACCGGCATGCGCATGCCGTGCACCAGCACCAGGCTCATCTGCAGCAGCACCTTGAGCCGGTTTGAAATCACTTCCGAGCTGCAGTCGCTGAAATTCTCGGCACAATCGCCGCCCTGAAGCAGGAACCGCCGCCCTTCCTGGGCTTCGGCAAGCTGCTGCTTGAGGCTGAGGATTTCCCAGGAAGTCACCAGCGGCGGCAGCGCGGCCAGCTCCCCCTGCACGTCGGCCAGCTCATCCGCATCAGGATACGTCGGCAGCTGCAGGGCCGGTCGACCGCGCCAGCTGTCCGGCCCCCATTCGGCGGGCATGTTCACGGCACGGAGGGAGCGTTCTGGCTGGGTCATTGGCAACTACCTGTAGCGGTCCGCCATCATGACAGATTGTTGCAACGCGTCAATTTGCAGCGACGCCTATCGGCTGCGGCTGAAACCCGCGTACAACGCCCATGCTCCGAGCAGCACAAACCAGGCCAACGCCCACATCGGCATGGAAAGGCCAAGAAAGCTCCAATCCATCGTGCCGCAGTCACCAGTCCCGGTGAGAACCCGACGAATCAGGTGGCCGGTAGACAGAGTGTCGCGCAGGAAATCCAGTGGCGGACCACAGGCGGGAATCGGCGGAGGAAACAGCTGCAGCCACACATGACGAGCGGAAATCGCAACGCCTGAACCCGCCGCGATCGCAGCGAGCAATGACCAGACGCGCCGGCCCCAGGGCGCCCGTGGTGCGAAAACCCCGGCAGCCAGCAGAACCACACCCAGGCCGACAAACGCCAACCGCTGGAAGATGCACAGCGGACACGGATCCAGCCCCCACTGCAGCTGCGAAAAGATCGCGAATCCGACCAGCGCGAAACAAATCGCGGCGGCGACCAGCATCTGGATCCGGAAACGGGAGCGGGGTGTGTTCTTGCTCATTGGCAGGACCGTTGCTGAGGCAGCGCAAGATAGCAAAAACCCCGACACGTGGGTCGGGGTTTCTGGATTCGATCAGGTAACGAGCACTAGATCAGTCGTCGTCGCCGGCAACATCAGCCTGCGGACGGTCAACCAGCTCAACGTAGGCCATCGGCGCATTGTCACCCGCACGGAAGCCGCACTTGAGGATGCGCAGGTAGCCGCCCGGACGCGCCTGGTAGCGCGGGCCAAGGGTGGTGAACAGATTGCCCACGGCTTCCTTGTCGCGCAGACGCGCAAACGCCAGACGACGGTTGGCAACGCTGTCGACCTTGGCCAGGGTGATCAGCGGCTCGGCGACGCGGCGCAGTTCCTTGGCCTTGGGCAGGGTGGTCTTGATCAGTTCGTGCTTGAACAGGGACGCGGCCATGTTCTTGAACATCGCCTGGCGATGGGCGCTGGTGCGGCTGAACTTGCGGCCGGATTTCTGATGGCGCATGTGTGTGCTTCCTTAGTGAGTGTTGAAACGCTGGATTTCGCTGTCGCCTTCCTGGCGTTGGAACATGGACTGCGGATGGTCCTGACCGGCGTCCTTCGCCGGCGTTGGTCGCGGCCTTGGGCCGTCGACGCTGTGTACTGTTGCAACTGAATGGCTCCGGAGAGCCCCGCCCGGCCATGCTGACCGGGCGTTTCGAGCGCGCGAGCCACGTGGCTCGCAACCGCTTTCTCAGCCCAGCATGCCGTGGCTGTTGAGGCCCGGCGGCGGCCAGTTCTCAAGCTTCATGCCGAGCGACAGGCCACGCTGCGCCAGCACTTCCTTGATCTCGGTGAGCGACTTCTTGCCCAGGTTCGGGGTCTTGAGCAGCTCCACCTCGGTCTTCTGGATCAGATCACCGATGTAGTAGATGCTCTCCGCCTTCAGGCAGTTGGCCGAACGCACGGTCAGCTCCAGATCATCGATCGGACGCAGCAGCAGCGGATCCACACCGGCCGGCTGCGGCTTGCTTGCGCCGCGGTCACGGTTGGTGAAGTCGCCGAACACCGACAGCTGATCGGTGAGGATGTCGGCGGCGGTGCGCACGGCTTCCTCGGCATCGATCGTGCCGTTGGTTTCAATATCCAGAACCAGCTTGTCCAGGTCGGTGCGCTGCTCGACGCGTGCCGCTTCAACCTCGTACGCCACGCGGCGCACCGGGGAGAACGACGCATCCAGCATCAGACGACCGATCGTGCGGGTCTCTTCGTCCGGGTGGCGGCGGGCCGCTGCCGGCTGGTAACCGAAGCCGCGCTCGACTTTCAGCTGCATGTTGATCGACGCATCCTTGGTCAGGTTGCAGATCACGTGGTCGGGGTTGAGCACCTCGACGTTGTGGTCGAGCTTGATGTCACCGGCGGTCACAACGCCCGGACCAGACTTGCTGAGGGCCAGCGTGGAAGACTCACCCGTGCCCATCCGGATGGCGACATCCTTCAGGTTCAGCAGGACTTCAAGCACGTCTTCCTGCAGGCCTTCGATGGCACTGTATTCGTGCAGGACGCCGTCGATCTCGACCTCGGTGATCGCAAAGCCGGGGATGGACGAAAGCAGCACGCGGCGCAGCGCGTTGCCAAGCGTATGCCCGTATCCACGCTCCAACGGCTCGATCACGACCTTGGCGCGATTGCCGTTCAGGCGCTCGATCTGCGGGGCGCGGGGGCGCAGGACCTGGTTGGCGGTAACCGTCATGTTATTGGCTTCTCCTGCAATGGCTCACCGGCGGGAACCGGTAGTTGATTGCCTTGGCGTTTGCATTTGGGGCCCCCTTTTTTCAAGAGGGCGGCCGATGCGCGTAGCGCACCGGCCTGGTGGTGTGGGCATCTGCATGTTCCACGGAGCGCGAAGGCTCCGCAGATCAGGCGGCCCTTACTTCGAGTACAGCTCGACGATCAATGCTTCGTTGATGTCGGGCGGCAGATCGCCGCGATCCGGCACCGCCTTGAACACACCGCTGAACTTCTTGGCGTCAACTTCGACCCAGCCCGGCGAGAGATCCATCTGCGCGGAAACGTCAAGCGCTTCCTGCACGCGCATCTGCTTCTGGGCCTTCTCGGTCAGGGCAATTGCGTCGCCAGCCTTCACCTGGAAGGACGGCAGGTTGACGATCTGACCGTTTACGGTCACGCCGCGGTGCGACACCAGCTGGCGGGCCGACGGACGGGTCACCGCAAAGCCCATGCGGTAGACGACGTTGTCCAGACGGGTTTCCAGCGCCTGCAGCAGGTTCTCGCCGGTGTTGCCCTTCTTGGTCGAAGCCTTCTTGTAGTAGTTGCGGAACTGACGCTCCAGCAGGCCGTAGATACGCTTGACCTTCTGCTTTTCGCGCAGCTGGTTGGCGTAGTCGGACAGCTTGCTGCGACGGGCGCCGGTACCGGCACCGTGCTGGCCAGGCTTCTGATCCAGCTTGCACTTGGAATCAAGCGCGCGGGTGGGGCTCTTCAGGCCCAGATCGACGCCTTCGCGACGGGCGAGCTTACAGGTAGGACCGATGTAACGTGCCATTTCTTATCGCTCCCTCAGACGCGGCGCTTTTTCGGCGGACGGCACCCGTTGTGCGGGATCGGCGTCACGTCGATGATGTTGGTGATCTTGTACCCGACGTTGTTCAGCGAACGCACGGCGGATTCACGGCCCGGACCTGGGCCCTTGATGCGCACTTCCAGCGACTTCAGGCCGTAGTCCAGAGCGGCCTTGCCGGCCCTCTCTGCTGCTACCTGTGCCGCAAACGGGGTCGACTTGCGCGAGCCACGGAAACCCGAGCCTCCCGAAGTCGCCCAGGACAGTGCATTGCCCTGGCGGTCGGTGATGGTCACGATCGTGTTGTTGAACGATGCGTGGACGTGGGCGACGCCGTCGGTGACGACGCGCTTGATCTTCTTCCGGGTCTTGGCTGCCGGCTTTGCCATGGCTATTCCTTACTTCCTGATCGGCTTGCGCGGGCCCTTGCGGGTACGAGCGTTGGTGCGGGTGCGCTGGCCGCGGAGGGGAAGACCGCGACGATGACGCAGGCCGCGATAGCTGCCCAGGTCCATCAGACGCTTGATTGACATGCCTACTTCACGGCGAAGGTCACCCTCCACCACGAACTTGCCGATTTCGGCGCGCAGACGTTCGACTTCAGGCTCGGACAGGTCAACAATGCGGGTCGTCTCATCGACGCCAGCCGCATTACAGACCTGCCGGGAACGGGTACGGCCAATGCCGTAGATGCTCTGGAGCCCAACCCAGACATGCTTCTGGGCGGGCAGGTTGACGCCAGCAATACGCGCCATTACGCGGTCTCCAAACTGGTTAGTCTGACCGGGACGACACCAAAACGGCACGCATCGGGCAGAGTGAACAAGAAATTGTATCAGGATCTCGGCTCTTCAGGAAGCCCCCGGGATAAAAATCCCGTGGACTCCGGCATGGGGAGTGTGCCCATGCTCCGGCGAAGGACCTGCGCTGTGCCGGAACGGAATCGGATTCCGCCCTGGCCGCCCCACCCACCCAGTGAGGACTGGCACCGGCCCACCCGTGCGCGAGATCGCCGCCCGGGTCGCCCATCAGGATCCGGGCGCTACGTCCCGGGATCCACGCGGCCCTGCGAGGCCGCTTTTGTTTCAGTTTCGCCTCAGCGCTTGCCGCCCTTGAGGTTGGCCTTCTTGAGCAGGCTTTCGTACTGGTGCGACATCAGGTGCGCCTGGATCTGGGAAATGAAGTCCATCACCACGATCACCACGATCAGCAGCGAAGTGCCGCCGAAGTAGAACGACGCATTGAGTTCGGTACGCATGAACTCGGGCAGCAGACAGACGATGACCAGATAGGTCGCGCCCGCCGCGGTCAGCCGCGTCAGCACGCCGTCCACATACTCCGCCGTTGCCTTGCCCGGACGAATACCGGGAATCAGGGCACCGGACTTCTTCAGGTTGTCGGCGGTTTCCTGGCTGTTGAACACCAGCGCCGTGTAGAAGAAGGTGAAGCCGGCAATCAGCCCGCCGTAAAGCAGGATGTACAGCGGCTGCCCCGGAGACAGCGCCTGCGCCGCCCGCTGCAGCCACAGTGCCGAACCCGCCTGGCCGAACCAGGTGGAAACGGTGGCCGGGAACATGATCATCGACGAAGCGAAAATCGCCGGGATCACACCCGCCATGTTGAGCTTCAGCGGAAGGAACGATGTCTGGTTCTGGTAGGCGTTCCGCCCACCCTGACGACGCGCGTAGTTGACCGTGATCCTGCGCTGGCCACGCTCGATAAACACCACGAAGAAGGTGAAGGCCATCACGATCACCGCGATCATGATCACCGCGATCGGGCTCATGTCGCCGTTGCGCGCCTGCTCCAGCGTAGTGAAGATCGCGCCAGGCAGCCCCGCCACGATACCGGCGAAGATGATCAGCGACACACCGTTGCCGATGCCCCGCTCGGTCACCTGCTCACCCAGCCACACCAGGAACATGGTGCCGGCAGTGAGCGCCACGATGGCGGTCAGCACGAAGCCCATACCCGGGGCGTAGACCACGTTCAGGCCCGCGCCGGCACCCGAACTCTGCAGCGCCACAGCGATACCGGCTGACTGGAAGATCGCCAGCGGAATCGCACCGAGGCGCGACCACTGGGTGATCTTGCGACGGCCGGACTCGCCCTCACGCTGGATCGCCTTCAGGCTGGGCACGATCTGCACCATCAGCTGCATGACGATCGAGGCCGAGATGTAGGGGATCACGTTCAGCGCGAACAGGCTGAAGCGCTCCAGCGCACCACCGGAGAACATGTTGAACATGTCCACGATGGTGCCCTGCTGCTGCTCCATCAGGCGCAGCATCGCGTCCGGGTTGACGCCCGGCACCGGGATATAGCACCCGATGCGGTACACCAGCAGCGCACCGGCCACGAACAGCAAACGCTGCCGCAGCTCGGTGAACTTGCCCAGGCCTGAACCCAGGCCACCCATGGCGCCAGCGCTACGCGACATCAGGCTTCCTCAATGCTGCCGCCGGCGGCTTCGATCGCCGCGCGGGCACCGGCCGTGGCCAGCACGCCCTTGAGCACGAGCTTCTTCGTCACTTCGCCCTTCGCCACAATCTTGGCGCGCTTGGCGGTCGACGACACCAGCTTCGCAGCACGCAGTGCCTTGAAGTCGATGTCACCCTCCAGCTTGTCCAGCTGGTACAGGAAGACCTCGGCGGTGTCGCCGGCGGTACGCGAGCGGAAGCCGACCTTCGGCAGACGCTTGCGCAGCGGCATCTGGCCGCCTTCGAAGCCCGCCTTGATCTTGCCCTTGCCCGAGCGCGCGAACGTGCCCTTGTGACCACGACCGGCAGTCTTGCCCAGGCCGGAGCCGATACCGCGACCGACGCGCTTGCGCTCGGCACGGGCGCCCTCTGCGGGCTTCATGGTGTTAAGTCGCATTGTCGATTACTCCTCGACCCGGACCAGATACTGGACCTTGTTGATCAGGCCCCGCACCTGCGGGCTGTCCTTCAGTTCGCGGACGTCGTTGATCTTCCGCAGGCCCAGTGCGCGCACCGACAGGCGGTGACGTCCCTGGGTGCCCTGCAGGCCCTTGACCAGGCGCACCTTGACGGTGCCGCCGGCGGTTTCGTTCTTAGCCATGGTGAAGTTCCTCCACCTTCTTGCCGCGCTTGGCCGCGATCTTGGTGGGCGAATGCATCGACTGCAGGCCCTTGATCGTGGCGCGCACCAGGTTGATCGGGTTACGCGAGCCGACGGCCTTGGCCAGCACGTCCTTCACACCAACCGCCTCGAGTACGGCGCGCATGGCACCACCGGCGATCACACCGGTACCTTCGGAGGCGGGCTTCATGAACACGCGGGCCGCGCCGTGATTGGCGTTGACCGTGTGCCACAAGGTGCCGCCATTGAGCTCGATGGTGCTCATGCCCTTGCGGGCGGCTTCCATCGACTTCTGGATTGCGAGCGGGACTTCACGGGCCTTGCCGTAGCCAAAGCCGATCCGGCCTTCGCCGTCGCCGACAACCGTCAGCGCGGTGAAGGTGAACTGGCGACCGCCCTTGACGGTCTTGGCGACGCGATTGACCGTGATGAGCTTCTCGATCATCCCGTCGTCCATTTCCTCGCGATCGCGCCGATTACGGTCGCGGCCGCGCGGTGAGCGTTCTTCTGCCATCTTTCTGTTTGCCTTTGTCAGTATCGGGAATGTACGGCTTGTGCCGCTTGTTGTTGGGTGCTGTTGCCGTGTTCCGCCTCGCCACACAGAAGGCGACGGACGTCCGGTGCTTGACCGCACCGGCGGATGAACCAAGGCCCGGGATGCGCGGAAGCCCGCGCTTTTCCGGTAAAAACCCGGCCCGGTTGCCCCGGGCCGGGGAATAGCGAACCCGCAATATTACGCCAACGAGAGCCGGTGTAACAGCCCTCAAGTGGCGGAAGCGTACTTCCGCCCGCGCACTTCACGGATCAGAACTGCAAACCACCTTCGCGTGCGGCATCTGCCAGGGCCTTGACGCGGCCGTGGTAGCGGTAGCCAGAGCGGTCAAAAGCGACCTTCTCGATACCGGCAGCCTTCGCCTTTTCGGCGATGGCCTTGCCCACTTTGATAGCGGCTTCGATGTTGTTCAGGCCCTTCAGGCCCTCACGCACGTCGGCCTGGGTGGTGCTGGCAGCAGCCAGAACCTTCGAGCCGTCGGAAGTGAACACCTGTGCATACAGGTGCTGGCCGGTGCGCAGCACCGACAGGCGCGGCACCTCGCGTTCGCGGATGCGCGAGCGCGTGGAACGGGCGCGACGCAGGCGAGCTTTATTCTTGTCCATAGCTGTGTCTTCTCAGTTGGAAGCGGATCGGCGCGGATGGTGACCGCTTAAGCCTTCTTGGCTTCCTTGCGGATGATTTGTTCACCGGCGTACTTCACGCCCTTGCCCTTGTAGGGCTCTGGCGGACGGTATCCACGGATCTTGGCGGCAACCTGCCCTACCTGCTGCTTGTCAGCACCGACAACCAGGATCTCGGTCTGGGTTGGCGTGGTGATCGTGATCCCTTCCGGGATCGGGAACAGCACCGGGTGGGAAAAGCCCAGGGTCAGGTTCAGGTCCTTGCCCTGCACAGCGGCACGGTAACCAACGCCGACCAGCTCGAGCTTGCGCTCAAAACCTTCCGACACGCCGTGCACCATGTTGCCCAGGATCGAGCGAACGGTGCCGGTAATGGCCATATGGTGCGGCTCGACCGGAGCGAGTACGACGTTGCCGTCCTCGACCTTGATATCGATGCCTTCCGGACGGGCCATGGACAGCGAGCCCTTCGGGCCCTTCACGCTCAGCGACGCGTCCTGGATGGTCAGGTCTACGCCCTTGGGCAGGGGAATCGGCTTCTTGGCAATACGGGACATTCTTTTTTCTCCGTCAGGCCACGAAGCACAGGACTTCACCGCCGACGCCCTGCTGGCGCGCCTGCGCATCGGTCATGATGCCCCTGGAGGTTGAAATGATGGCGATACCCAGCCCGTTGAGCACCTTCGGCAGGTCGTCCTTGCCGCGGTACTGGCGCAGGCCGGACCGCGAGAAACGCTGCATCTTCTCGATGACCGGGAGGCCTTCGTAATACTTCAGTTCGACTTCGAGGTCGGCCTTCGCACCGTTCTCGATCACGCGCCAATCGGTGATGTAGCCCTCGTCTTTGAGGACCTTGGCGATCGAAACCTTCATCTTGGATGAGGGCATCTTCACCGCCGGCTTGCCAACCGCTGCCGCATTGCGCATGCGCGTCAGCATGTCGGCGATGGGATCAGTCATGCTCATATCAGTTTACCTGCATCGATATCCGTAAGGATTTTGATTGTTTACCAGGACGCTTTACGCAGACCTGGTACGTCGCCACGCATGGTGGCCTCGCGCAGCTTGTTACGGCCGAGGCCGAACTTGCTGTACACCGAACGCGGCCGGCCGGTCAGGGCGCAGCGGCTGGTCTGGCGGGACGGAGAGGAGTCACGCGGCAGCTTCTGCAGCTTGGCCACGGCGTCCATCTTCTCGTCGTAGTCGGCGGTCGGGCTGGAGATGATCTTCTTCAGCTCTTCGCGCTTGGCGGCATACTTCTCCGCCAGCTTCGCCCGCTTGACTTCGCGGTTGACCATTGATTTCTTTGCCATAGTTGAATCTCTTCCTCAGCGGAACGGGAAGCGGAAGGCCTCGAGCAGGGCCTTGGCCTCCTCGTTGGTCTTCGCGGTGGTGGTGATGGCGATATCCATGCCGCGGACCGCATCAACCTGGTCGAAGTCGATCTCCGGGAAGATGATCTGCTCCTTCACACCCATGTTGAAGTTGCCGCGTCCGTCGAACGAACGCGCCGACACACCGCGGAAGTCGCGCACGCGCGGCAGCGAGACGTTGATCAGGCGATCCAGGAACTCGTACATCCGCTGGCGACGCAGGGTCACCTTGCAGCCGATCGGCCAGCCATCACGGATCTTGAACGAGGCCACGGACACGCGCGACTTGGTCACGATCGGCTTCTGGCCGGACACCTTGGCCATGTCGGCGGTTGCGTTTTCCAGCACCTTCTTGTTGGTGGCAGCCTCACCCACGCCCATGTTCAGCGTGATCTTGGATACCTTCGGCACCTGCATGGGATTGGTGTAACCGAACTGCTCCATGAGCTTCGGCATCACCTCTTCCTTGTAGAACTTTTCCAGACGGCTCATTTCTTCATTCCTCAAGCGTCGAGCGCTTCACCACTGGAGCGGAACACCCGAATCCGGCGTCCATCCTCCAGCACTTTGATACCAATGCGCTCGCCCTTGCCGGTAGCAGGGTTGAACGGCATCACATTGGACACGTTGATCGGCGCTTCGCGCTCGATGATTCCGCCGGGCTGTCCAGCCTGGGGGTTGGGCTTGGTGTGGCGCTTGACGATGTTGATGTTCGACACGGTTACCCGATCGCCGTCCACGCGCACAACGTCGCCGCGCTTACCCTTGTCCTTGCCGGCGGTCACGATGACGTGGTCGCCCTTCTTGATACGGTTGATAGCCATTATTCCTGTCCTCCGCTCACAGCACTTCAGGCGCGAGCGAGACGATCTTCATGAACTTCTCGGAGCGCAGCTCGCGCGTCACCGGTCCGAAGATGCGGGTGCCAATCGGCTCGTGCTTGGCGTTCAGCAGCACCGCGGCATTGCCATCGAAGCGGATCAGCGAACCGTCTGCACGGCGCACGCCCTTGCGGGTCCGCACCACGACGGCGTTGTACACCTCGCCCTTCTTGACGCGACCACGCGGGATGGCGTCCTTGATCGACACCTTGATGATGTCGCCGATCGCGGCGTAGCGGCGCTTGGAGCCACCGAGCACCTTGATGCACATCACTTCCTTGGCGCCGGAGTTGTCGGCCACGTCGAGGCGGCTTTCTGTCTGGATCATGTCAGCGCTCCTTCCTTACTCGGCCGCGCGCGAGACGATCTCGACCACGCGCCAGTTCTTGGTCTTGGACATCGGCGCGATCTCCACCACGCGGACGGTATCGCCCTCGTTGCAGGAGTTCTCGGCGTCGTGGGCGTGCAGCTTGGTCGAGCGGCGGATGTACTTGCCGTACAGCGCGTGCTTGACCTGGCGTTCGACCAGGACCGTCACGGTCTTGTCCATCTTGTTGCTGACCACCCGGCCTTCAACCGTGCGCAGCTTTTTTTCGGCCTGCTTCATATCGGTAACGTTCTCGTTCATCGTCGGCCTTCCTTACTTCTGTGAGCCAGATTTGATCTGGCCAAGAAGGGTGTTGACGCGCGCGATGTCGCGGCGCACCCGGCGGGCCTCGTGGGTCTTGTCGAGCTGGCCGGTGGCCTTCTGCATACGCAGCGAGAACTGTTCCTTGTGCAGGTCCACCAGGTGGGTCTGCAGGTCCTCAGCCGACTTTTCGCGAAGTTCGTTGATGGTTGCCATATCAGCGTACCGTCCGGGTCACGAATTGAGTGGTGACCGAAAGCTTGGCAGCGGCCAGGCGGAACGCCTCGCGCGCGGTTGCCTCATCAACGCCTTCGATCTCGTAGATCATGCGGCCGGGCTGGATCTGGGCTACCCAGTACTCCACGTTGCCCTTGCCCGATCCCATGCGCACTTCGATCGGCTTCTTGGTGATCGGCTTGTCGGGGAACACCCGGATCCACATCTTTCCGCCGCGCTTCACATGGCGGCTGATCGAACGGCGGCCGGCTTCAATCTGGCGCGCGGTGATCTGACCGGTCTGGGTGGCCTTGAGGCCGAATTCGCCAAAGCTCACGAGGTTGCCGTTCCACGACAGACCGTCGTTGCGGCCCTTGTGCATCTTGCGGTATTTGGTTCGCTTGGGTTGCAGCATGATTAGTCCCTCGCCTGCCGATCACGACGCGGACCGCGCGGGCGCTCGTTGCGATCGCCACGATCGCTGCGCGGCGAATCGTCCTGCTTTTCCTGGCCCACCTGGCTGAAATCGAAGATCTCGCCCTTGTAGACCCACACCTTGATGCCGATGATTCCGTAAGTGGTGCTGGCTTCGGCAACCCCGTAGTCGATGTCCGCACGCAGGGTGTGCAGCGGCACGCGACCTTCGCGGTACCACTCCGAACGCGCGATTTCGGCGCCGTTGAGGCGGCCGGCAACGTTGATCCGGATACCCAGGGCGCCCAGGCGCATCGCGTTGCCCACGGCCCGGCGCATGGCGCGACGGAACATGATGCGACGCTCGAGCTGCTGTGCGATCGACTCGGCCACCAGCTGTGCGTCCAACTCGGGCTTGCGCACTTCGGTGACGTTGATGTGCGCCGGAACGCCCATCATGTCGCTCACTTCCTTGCGCAGACGGTCGATGTCCTCACCGCGCTTGCCAATCACCACGCCCGGACGGGCGGTGTGGATGGTGACGCGGGCGGTCTTGGCCGGGCGCTCGATCAGGATCTTGCTGATACCGGCCTGGGAGAGTTTCTTGCGCAGCATCTCGCGAACCTTGAGGTCGGCGGTCAGATAGCCTGCGAAATCCTTCTTGTCGGCGTACCACTTGGAGTTCCAGTCCTTGGAAACCCCGAGGCGAAAGCCGGTCGGATGTACCTTATTACCCATGTTTACTTGCCCTTTCCGTTCGCGTCGCCCACCACCACGGTGATGTGGCTGGTGCGCTTGAGGATGCGGGTGCCGCGGCCCTTGGCGCGCGCCATGAAGCGCTTCAGCGTGGGGCCCTCATCCACCATGATCGAGGTGACCGAGAGTTCGTCGACGTCTGCACCCAGGTTGTTCTCTGCGTTGGCGATCGCGGACTCCACCACCTTGCGGATCAGGTGGGCGGCCTTCTTGTCGGAGAAACGCAGCAGGCCAACGGCCCGCTCGGCGGGCAGACCGCGCACCTGGTCAGCGACCAGACGGGCTTTCTGCGCGGAGATGCGCACGGTGCGCAGTACAGCTTTGGCTTCCATCGTCATCTCCTTACCTGGACTTCCGGTCGCCGCCGTGACCCTTGAACGTACGGGTCAAAGCGAACTCACCGAGCTTGTGGCCAACCATGTTTTCGTTGATCAGCACCGGGATGTGATTGCGTCCGTTGTGCACGGCAATCGTGTATCCGACCATTTCCGGAAGGATCATCGAACGGCGCGACCAGGTCTTGATCGGGCGCTTGGTGGTACCTGCGGTCTCCACCTTCTTGACGAGGTGGTGGTCGACGAAAGGACCTTTCTTAAGTGAACGTGCCATGATCGATCAGCTCCTGCGGTCGCGCACGATGAACTTCTGGGTGCGCTTGTTGTGACGCGTCTTGTAACCCTTCGTGGGCACGCCCCATGGCGTGACCGGATGCGGGTTACCCTGCCCGGCCTTGCCCTCACCACCACCGTGCGGGTGGTCGACCGGGTTCATGGCCGCGCCGCGGACGGTCGGCTTGATGCCGAGCCAGCGCTTCGCACCGGCCTTGCCCAGCTTCTGCAGGTTGTGTTCGACGTTGCCGACTTCACCGATGGTCGCCCGGCATTCGGACGGCACGCGGCGGGTCTCACCCGAACGCAGGCGCAGGGTGGCGTAGGTGCCTTCGCGGGCAACCAGCTGGACCCCGGCACCAGCGGCGCGGGCCATCTGCGCACCCTTGCCCGGCTTCATCTCGATGCAATGCACCGTGGAGCCAACCGGGATGTTGCGCAGCGGCAGGCAGTTGCCGGTCTTGATCGGGGCATCGGAGCCCGCGATGACCTGGTCGCCTGCCTTCAGGCCCTTGGGGGCGATGATGTAACGGCGCTCACCGTCGACGTAGCACAGCAGGGCAATGTGGGCGGTGCGGTTCGGATCGTATTCGATCCGCTCCACGCGTGCCGGAATGCCTTCCTTGTTGCGCTTGAAGTCGATGATGCGGTAGTGCTGCTTGTGCCCGCCGCCCATGTGGCGCGTGGTGGTGCGGCCGTGGTGGTTGCGACCACCGGTACGGCTCTGCTTTTCCACCAGCGGCGCATAGGGGTCACCCTTGTGCAGCTCGGGCGAGACCACGCGGACCGCAGAGCGGCGACCGGGGGAAGTGGGCTTGAATTTCATCAATGGCATGGGACTGAATCCTGTTTGTATGGAGTCCTGACTGGATCAGGGCTCCGTCAGACCTTGGCCGTCATCACGTCGATCGACTGGCCATCGGCCAGCTTCACGTACGCTTTGCGCCAGTCGCCGCGGCGGCCGGTACGAAAGCGGAAGGACTTGTTCTTGCCCTTCACGTTGACCACGTTCACCGCTTCGACCTTGACGTCGAAAAGCTTCTCGACGGCGGTCTTGATGTCGGCCTTGGTCGCGTCCTTCGCGACTTCGAACGCGTACTGGTTGGAGACTTCCTGCAGGCGTGCGGTCTTTTCAGACACGCGCGGCGCGCGGATGACTTCGTAGAGTTTCGCTTCGTTCATGCCAGCCACTCCTCGATCTTCTTCACCGCGTCGGTGGTGATCAGCACGGTATCGGCGGACACCAGTGCAACCGGGTCCAGGCCCTGCACGTCGCGCACTTCCACGTAGGGAAGGTTGCGGGCCGACAGGTACAGATTTTCCGAAGCCTCTTCGGTCACGATCAGCGGGCGCTTGCCCACCTCGGCGTCCTTCAGCTTGGCAACCAGGCCGCTGCTCTTGGGCGCTTCGATCTCGAACGACTCGACCACCCGCAGACGACCCTGGCGGTTGAGCTCGCTCAGGATGGCGGCCATGGCCGCGCGGTACATCTTGCGGTTGACCTTCTGCTCGAAGCTGCGCGGCTTGGCTGCAAACGTCGCGCCACCACCGCGGAAGATCGGAGCGGTCAGTGCGCCGTGACGGGCGCCGCCACCCTTCTGCTTCTTGGACTTCTTGGTGGTGCCTGCCACTTCCGAGCGCGTCTTCTGCGCCTTGGTGCCGGCACGACCGGCGTTGCGGTAGGCAACAACGACCTGATGAACCAGGTCTTCGCTGAATTCACGACCGAAAACGGCGTCGGAGACCGACAGCGTCTGGCTGCTGTTGTCGATGGCAAGTTCCATCATGCTGCTCCTTGACCCTTCGTGGTGGGACGTACGACCACGTCACCGCCCGGCGCACCTGGTACCGCGCCCTTGACAGCGATCAGGCCGCGCTCGGCGTCGACCCTGACCACTTCCAGGCCCTGCGTGCTCTGGCGCACGTCGCCCATGTGACCGGACATCTTCTTGCCCGGGAACACGCGACCCGGCGACTGGCGCTGACCCAGCGAACCCGGGGTCCGGTGCGACAGCGAGTTACCGTGGGTGGCGTCACCCATGCTGAAGTTCCAGCGCTTGATCGTGCCCTGGAAGCCCTTGCCCTTGGTGACACCCTGGACGTCGACCTTCTGGCCGACCTCGAAGATGTCTGCCTTGATCTCGCCGCCGACGGACAGTTCGCCCAGGTCGTCAACGCGCAGCTCCCACAGGCCGCGACCTGCCTCGACCTTGGCCTTGGCCAGGTGGCCGGATTCCGGCTTGTTGATCAGGGAAGCACGCTTGTGCCCGGCGGTGACCTGCACCGCGGTGTAGCCGTCAGCTTCGACGGTCTTGACCTGGGTAATGCGGTTCGGGGTGGCTTCGATCAGGGTGACCGGGATGGACTGGCCATCTTCGGTGAACACCCGGCTCATGCCCGCCTTGCGACCGACGATTCCCAGCGAATATTTCTTCGCAGTCATTTCGTTAGCCTCAGGTCAGCTTGATCTGGACGTCGACGCCAGCCGCGAGTTCGAGCTTCATCAGCGCGTCCACGGTCTTGTCATTGGGGTCGACGATGTCGAGCACGCGCTTGTGCGTGCGGGTTTCATACTGGTCGCGCGCGTCCTTGTTGACGTGCGGCGAGGTCAGAATGGTGTAGCGCTCGATCCTGGTCGGCAGCGGGATGGGCCCGCGCACCTGGGCGCCGGTACGCCGCGCCGTTTCCACGATCTCGCTGGCCGAGCGATCGATCAGACGATGATCGAAAGCCTTGAGCCGGATCCGGATCTTTTGGTCCGCCATGAGACGAAATTCCTTGGTTGAAAGAGCGTCGGGCTCTGCGGCTGGGTGCGCAGAGCCCCGTTAAAATCAGAACTTGCCAAGCCGATACAGCCAGCCCGGAAGCACACTTCGGAGAAACAAATGCGGGCCAGTTACCCGCCCCGCCACAACACGGAAAAACAAGCGTGACAACGCGCCCCTGCCGTAATGTTCCGAAAATCCTTCGGAACGACCGGGGCCCTGCCGCGCGACATTTCCATGTCTGGCGAAAACGAGGTGCTTCCTGCCCCTCCTTTCGCTGTATCACGCACCCGATGAAGCTGAGTCCGTGAGCAAGCTGACCATTATGGGGCAACGGGAATTGGAGCGCAAGCCCCTTTTCCTTTTTTGCCCCCAGGTCGGCGGTTTGGCCCGAAGACCTACCCGCCATACCCGGAAACCCGTGCGCCAAAGCGCACGGGCCGGACCATTACTTGTTGATCTTCGCCACCACGCCGGCGCCGACGGTGCGACCACCTTCGCGGATTGCAAAGCGCAGGCCTTCGTCCATCGCCACCGGGTTGATCAGCTCAACATCCATCTTGATGTTGTCGCCCGGCATCACCATTTCCACGCCTTCCGGCAGGGTCACGGCACCGGTGATATCGGTGGTACGGAAGTAGAACTGCGGGCGGTAGCCCTTGAAGAACGGCGTGTGACGACCACCTTCGTCCTTCGACAGCACGTAAACCTCGGCTTCGAAGTTGGTGTGCGGCTGGATCGAACCCGGCTTGGCCAGCACCTGGCCACGCTCGACGTCGTCACGCTTGGTGCCGCGCAGCAGGATACCCGCATTGTCACCGGCACGACCCTCGTCCAGCAGCTTGCGGAACATCTCGACGCCGGTCACGGTGGTCTTGGTGGTCGC
Source organism: Luteimonas qiangzhengi (assembly GCF_039548515.1). Lineage (NCBI taxonomy): Bacteria > Pseudomonadati > Pseudomonadota > Gammaproteobacteria > Lysobacterales > Lysobacteraceae > Luteimonas > Luteimonas qiangzhengi. Next base: position 222,955 of record NZ_JBCLVE010000009.1, read on the forward strand.
ACGGATGCCGACGATTTCGACTTCCTCGCCCACCTTGATGATGCCGCGCTCGATACGACCGGTCACCACGGTGCCGCGGCCGGAGATCGAGAACACGTCTTCCACCGGCATCAGGAAGGTCTTGTCGATGTCACGCTCCGGCTCCGGAATCCAGGAGTCCAGCGCGTCCACCAGCTTCAGGATCGCGGGAACGCCGATCTCGGACTGATCGCCTTCCAGCGCCTTCAGCGCCGAACCCATGATCACCGGCGTGTCGTCGCCCGGGAAATCGTACTTGCTCAGCAGCTCGCGGACTTCCATCTCCACCAGCTCCATCAGCTCGGCGTCGTCCACCATGTCGGCCTTGTTCAGGAACACGACGATGTACGGAACACCAACCTGACGCGCCAGCAGGATGTGCTCGCGGGTCTGCGGCATCGGGCCGTCAGCGGCCGAGCACACCAGGATCGCGCCGTCCATCTGCGCGGCACCGGTGATCATGTTCTTCACGTAGTCCGCGTGTCCCGGGCAGTCCACGTGGGCGTAGTGGCGGCTTTCCGACTCGTACTCGACGTGCGAGGTCGAGATCGTGATGCCACGGGCCTTTTCTTCCGGCGCGCGGTCAATCGCGTCGTACGCGCTGAAGTCACCGCCGAAACGTTCCGCACCCACCTTGGTCAGCGCCGCCGTCAGCGTCGTCTTGCCGTGGTCAACGTGACCGATCGTGCCCACGTTCACGTGGGGCTTGGTGCGCTCGAACTTGTCCTTTGCCATGTCTTTCTACCTGATTGATTTCGTGAAGATTATTTCTTGGTGACGGTTTCGGCGATGTTGGCCGGAGCCTCGGCGTAATGGTCGAATTCCATCGTGTAGGTGGCGCGACCCTGCGACATCGAACGCAGCGAAGTGGCGTAGCCGAACATCTCGCCCAGCGGCACCATCGCGTTGATGATCTTGCCCGAGGGGCTGTCTTCCTGACCCTGCAGGATGCCGCGACGGCGGCTGACGTCGCCCATCACGTCACCCAGGTAATCCTCCGGGGTAACGATCTCGACCTTCATGATCGGCTCCAGCAGGACCGGGCTGGCCTTGTGGAAGCCTTCCTTGAAGCCCATGGAGCCGGCGATCTTGAACGCCATTTCCGACGAGTCGACTTCGTGGTAGGAGCCGTCGTACAGCTTCACCTTGACGTCCACGATCGGGTAGCCGGCAAGCAGGCCGCTGACCATCGCTTCCTGGATGCCCTTGTCGACCGCCGGGATGTATTCCTTCGGCACGACACCACCAACGATCGAGTTGTCGAACTCGTAGCCGGCACCCGGCTCCTGCGGCGAGATTTCCAGCCACACGTGGCCGAACTGACCCTTACCACCGGACTGGCGCACGAACTTGCCTTCCGCCTTGACCGTCTTGCGGATGGTCTCGCGGTAAGCAACCTGCGGCTTGCCGACGTTGGCTTCCACGTTGAACTCGCGCCGCATGCGATCCACCAGGATGTCCAGGTGCAGCTCGCCCATGCCGGAGATGATGGTCTGGCCGGACTCTTCGTCGGTGCGCACGCGGAAGGACGGATCCTCCTGCGCAAGGCGACCCAGTGCCACGCCCATCTTTTCCTGGTCGGACTTGGTCTTCGGCTCGACGGCCATCGAGATGACCGGCTCCGGGAAGATCATCTGTTCCAGAGTGATGATTGCGTTCTGGGCGCACAGGGTGTCACCGGTGGTGACGTCCTTCAGGCCCACGCCGGCGGCGATGTCACCAGCGCGCACTTCCTTGATCTCGGCACGATCGTTGGAATGCATCTGCAGCAGACGACCGATGCGCTCTTTCTTCGACTTGATCGGGTTGTACACCTGATCACCGGAGTTCAGCGTGCCCGAATAGACGCGGAAGAAGGTCAGCGAGCCAACGAACGGGTCGGTCATGACCTTGAATGCCAGCGCGGAGAACGGCTCGCTGTCATCCGCCTTGCGGGTGACTTCGGTGTCGTTCTCGCCGATGCCCACCACTGGCGGCACGTCCACCGGCGAAGGCAGCAGCTGGACCACGCCGTCAAGCATGGCCTGCACGCCCTTGTTCTTGAACGCGGTGCCGCAGTACACGGGGACGATTTCGACCTTGAGGGTGCGCTCGCGCAGCCCCTGGTAGATCTCTTCCTCGGTAAGGTCGCCCTCTTCCAGGTACTTGTCCATCAGCGCTTCGTTGGCTTCGGCAGCAGCCTCGACCATGAACGAACGCGCCTCGGTGCAGGTATCCACCAGGTCAGCAGGAATATCGCCGTACTCGAACACGGTGCCGTGCGATTCGCTGTCCCAGTGGATCGCCTTCATCTTGACCAGGTCGATCACGCCATCGAAGCCTTCTTCGGCACCGACCGGGATCTGCATCGGCACCGGGTAGGCACCCAGGCGGCTCTTCAGCTGGGCGACCACGTTGGTGAAGTTGGCGCCGGTGCGGTCCATCTTGTTGACGAACGCGAGGCGCGGCACCTTGTACTTGTTGGCCTGGCGCCAGACAGTCTCCGACTGCGGCTGCACACCGCCGACCGCGCACAGCACGAACACCGCGCCGTCGAGCACGCGCAGCGAACGCTCGACTTCGATGGTGAAGTCAACGTGCCCGGGGGTGTCGATGATGTTGAAGCGGTGTTCGTCCAGCGTCTTGTCCATCCCGCTCCAGAACGCAGTGGTAGCTGCGGACTGGATGGTGATGCCGCGCTCCTGCTCCTGTTCCATCCAGTCCATGGTGGCCGAACCATCGTGGGTTTCGCCCAGCTTATGGTTGATACCGGTGTAGAACAGGATGCGTTCGGACGTGGTGGTCTTGCCGGCATCGATGTGGGCCATGATGCCGAAATTGCGATAACGTTCGATAGGAGTGGTGCGAGCCACGGTCGTCTCTCGTGTCTGTGCCCGGCAAGCCGGACTTGAATGGCGGATGCCGCCTTGCGGCGGCGTCCGTGTCCTGGAGCAAGGCCGCCCTCAGGGCGGCCCTGGAATCACCAGCGGTAGTGCGCGAACGCCTTGTTGGCATCCGCCATGCGATGGATATCCTCGCGCTTGCGGATCGCACCACCACGGTTTTCAGATGCTTCGATCAGCTCGGCGGCGAGCTTGCGCGGCATGCTGTTCTCACCGCGCTTGCGCGCAGCTTCGATCAGCCAGCGCATGGCCAGCGCCATGCGGCGCGAAGCGCGGACTTCAACCGGCACCTGGTAGGTCGCACCACCGACGCGGCGGGATTTGACTTCCACCGCCGGCGACACGTTGCCGAGCGCCTTCTCCACCAGCTCCAGGGCATTGGCTTCGCCACCCTTTTCGCTGATGACGTCCATTGCGCCATAGACGATCTTTTCGGCGACGGACTTCTTGCCGCTCTTCATGACCATGTTGATGAACCGGGCGATCGTCTCGCTGCCGTGCTTGGGGTCGGGCAGCACCGAACGCTGCGGAGTATTGCCTTTACGCGACATTGGATTGTTTCTCGTAGGGCAGACCTTGGCCTGCCGGGTTGTACGGATGGCGGACCTTCAGGCCCGCCCCACGGATCAGGACTTCGGGCGCTTGGCGCCGTACTTGGACCGACCCTGCCTGCGCTTGGCAACGCCGGCAGCGTCGAGCGCGCCGCGCACCATGTGGTAGCGCACGCCCGGAAGGTCCTTGACGCGGCCACCGCGCAGCAGCACAACAGAGTGCTCCTGCAGGTTGTGGCCCTCACCGCCGATGTAGGAGATGACCTCGTAACCGTTGGTCAGGCGCACCTTGGCGACCTTGCGCAACGCCGAGTTCGGCTTCTTCGGGGTGGTGGTGTAGACACGAGTGCACACACCGCGGCGCTGGGGGCAGTCCTCCAACGCGGGTGAGTGGCTCTTGTAGGTGACGAGCTTGCGCGGCTTGCGCACCAGCTGGTTGATTGTTGCCATCGTATGGTTTCTGTCGGTTCGGGGCCGTAGCCCATGCGTGAAAACGAAGGCAGACCGGATCTACCCGGCCTACCCAGACGGAAAAGTATAGCTGGCGCGGACGCATGGCGTCAACGCTCAACCTCACTTTCATATCCAGCCCGCGCGCATGGCAACGGATCCGGACAGCACTCCAGCTGATCCCGCCCATCCTGGGCCGAACACGAGGCGCAATCCGTGCAACCTCATTTCGTGATCTGGGACGGACTTGCATCCGCCACTTGTATTTCCCTATTACAGCGGCTCGCGCCGCTTTTGGCAAGTGCCGGGGGCCAAACCCCCGGCACATTGCCGCAACGGACGCGGATTACTCCTTGTCGTCCGTGGCTTCCGGGGTCTCCTGCTCTACCTGCGCGGCTTCAACGACAGGCGCCGCTTCGGCCCTGGCAGCACTGCCGGACAGGGCTTCCATCTCCGAATCGGTCAGCCCCGTGGACCCGCGCTGGCGCTGGGCGTGATACGCCAGGCCGGTACCGGCCGGAATCAGACGCCCGACGATCACGTTTTCCTTCAACCCGCGCAGGTTGTCGCGCGTTCCACGCACGGCCGCCTCGGTGAGCACCCGGGTGGTTTCCTGGAAGGACGCCGCAGAGATGAACGACTCGGTCGCCAGCGAAGCCTTGGTGATACCCAGCAGCACCGGATCCCACTTCGCGGGCAGCTCGCCCTTGGCTTCCAGACGCGCATTTTCCTCGATCACGCGCTGGCGCTCGACCTGCTCGCCCGCCAGGTAACGGCTGTCGCCGGCGTCGGTGATTTCCACCTTGCGCAGCATCTGGCGCACGATCACTTCGATGTGCTTGTCGTTGATCTTCACACCCTGCAGGCGGTAGACGTCCTGGATTTCCTTGCTCAGGTAGGAAGCGAGTTCCTCCACGCCCTTCAGGCGCAGGATGTCCTGCGGGGTCGGCTCGCCGTCCACCACGGTCTCGCCCTTCTCCACGTGCTCGCCTTCGAACACGATGACCTGGCGATACTTGTGGATCAGCTCCTCGTAATCGTCCCCGTCCAGCCCCTTGATCACCAGGCGCTGCTTGCCCTTGGTTTCCTTGCCGAAGCTGACGATGCCGGACTTCTCGGCCAGGATCGCCGGGTCCTTCGGCTTGCGCGCTTCGAACAGGTCGGCAACGCGCGGCAGACCACCGGTGATGTCACGGGTCTTGGAAGCCTCCTGCGGAATCTTGGCCACCACGTCGCCCACGTTCACGGCGTCACCATCCTGCAGGTTGACCACCGAACGCGGCGGCAGCAGGTACTGCGCCGGCAGGTCGGTCCCCGGGATGCTGAGGTCTTCGCCGTTCTTGTCGACGATGCGCACGATCGGACGCAGCTCCTTGGCCTGCGAACCACGACGCTTGGGGTCGGTGATTTCACGCGACGCCAGGCCGGTCAATTCGTCGGTCTTCTCGATCACGGTCACGCCATCGACAAAGTCGATGAAGCGCACGAAACCGGCGACTTCCGAAACGATCGCATGGTTATGCGGATCCCAGGTGGCCACCGTCTGGCCGGCCTTCACTTCGCCGCCGTCCTTCAGGCTGATCAGGGCGCCGTAAGGCAGCTTGTAGCGCTCACGCTCGCGACCATGGGCGTCAAGCACCGACAGCTCGCCCGAACGCGACACCGCAACCAGGCCGCCGCTGGCATGGCCGACCGACTTGATGTTGTTGAACTTCACCGAACCGGTGGTCTTGACCGTCACGTTATCGATGGCCGCCGCACGCGAAGCCGCACCACCGATGTGGAACGTACGCATGGTCAGCTGGGTGCCCGGCTCGCCGATCGACTGTGCGGCCACGACACCGACCGCCTCGCCGTGGTTGACCAGATGACCACGGGCCAGGTCGCGGCCGTAGCACATGGCGCACACGCCGAAGCTGCTCTCACAGGTGATGGTGGAACGCACCTGGATCAGCTGCACGCTCGCCTCTTCCAGCTTCTGCACCCACTGCTCGTCGAGCAGGGTGTTGCGGGTGACGATGGGGTCCTCGTCGTCGCCCGGCAGGAACACGTCCTCGGCCACGACGCGGCCCAGCACGCGATCCTTCAGCGGCTCAACCACATCGCCGCCTTCGACGATCGGGGTCATGCTCAGGCCAGCGGTGGTACCGCAGTCGTCCTCGGTGATCACCACATCCTGCGCCACGTCGACCAGGCGGCGGGTGAGGTAACCGGAGTTCGCGGTCTTCAGCGCCGTATCGGCCAGACCCTTTCGGGCACCGTGGGTGGAGATGAAGTACTGCTGGACGTTCAGGCCCTCGCGGAAGTTCGAGGTGATCGGGGTCTCGATGATCGAGCCGTCCGGCTTGGCCATCAGGCCACGCATGCCGGCCAGCTGACGGATCTGCGCCTGCGAACCACGGGCACCGGAGTCGGCCATGATGAAGATCGAGTTCATCGACTTCTGTTCGACCTGCTTGCCCTCGGCGTCGGTCACGATTTCGGTACCGATGGTGTCCATCATCGCCTTGGCCACGCGCTCGTTGGTACGCGACCAGATGTCCACGACCTTGTTGTAACGCTCGCCGGCGGTGACCAGGCCCGACTGGTACTGCTGCTGGATTTCCAGCACCTCGGCCTCGGCTTCCTCAAGGATGCCGGCCTTCTCGTCCGGAATGGTCATGTCGTCGATACCGATCGACACGCCGGCGCGGGTGGCGTAGCCGAAGCCGGTGTACATCAGCTTGTCGGCGAACACCACGGTGTCCTTCAGGCCCAGGCGGCGGTAGCAGGAGTTGATCAGGCGGCTGATGTTCTTCTTGCTCAGCTCCACGTTGGCCAGCTCGTACGGCAGGCCGTCGGGAAGGATTTCAGCCAGCAGGGCGCGGCCGACCGTGGTGTCCACGATCGAGGTCCGGCTTTCGCGGTTGCCCTCTTCGTCAATCACGGTTTCGGTGATGCGCACCTTCACCTTGGCGTGCAGGCCGACAACCTTGTTGTCATACGCGCGCTTCACCTCGGCCACGTTGGCGAACACCATGCCCTCGCCCTGCTGGTTCACCAGCGCACGCGACATGTAGTACAGGCCAAGCACGACGTCCTGCGACGGCACGATGATCGGCTCGCCGTTGGCCGGGCTGAGGATGTTGTTGGACGACATCATCAGCGCACGCGCTTCCAGCTGGGCTTCCAGGCTCAGCGGCACGTGCACGGCCATCTGGTCACCGTCGAAGTCGGCGTTGAACGCGGTGCAGACCAGCGGATGCAGCTGGATCGCCTTGCCCTCGATCAGCACCGGCTCGAAGGCCTGGATGCCCAGGCGGTGCAGGGTCGGGGCGCGGTTGAGCAGCACCGGGTGCTCGCGGATGACTTCTTCCAGGATGTCCCAGACTTCCGCCTCTTCGCGCTCAACCAGCTTCTTGGCCGCCTTGATGGTGGTGGCCAGGCCGCGGCGCTGCAGCTTGGAGAAGATGAACGGCTTGAACAGCTCCAGCGCCATCTTCTTGGGCAGGCCGCATTCGTGCAGGCGCAGGGTCGGGCCGACCACGATGACCGAACGGCCCGAGTAGTCCACGCGCTTGCCGAGCAGGTTCTGGCGGAACCGGCCCTGCTTGCCCTTGATCATGTCGGCCAGCGACTTGAGCGGGCGCTTGTTGGTACCGGTGATGGCACGGCCGCGACGGCCGTTGTCCAGCAGCGCATCCACCGATTCCTGCAGCATGCGCTTCTCGTTGCGCACGATGATGTCCGGCGCGTTGAGCTCGAGCAGGCGACGCAGACGGTTGTTGCGGTTGATGACGCGGCGGTACAGGTCATTCAGGTCAGAGGTCGCGAAGCGGCCACCGTCCAGCGGCACCAGCGGACGCAGGTCCGGCGGCAGCACCGGCAGCACCGTCATGATCATCCACTCGGGACGGTTGCCCGAGTCGATGAACGCCTCGACCAGCTTGATGCGCTTGGTCAGGCGGGTGAGCTTGGTGACCGAGCCCGTGCTGGCGATTTCTTCCTTCAGGCTGACCATTTCGGCCTGCAGGTCGATGGTGCGCAGCAGGTCGTACACCGCCTCGGCGCCCATCAGGGCATCGAAGTCATCGCCGTGCTCCTGGCGCATCTGCATGTACTGCTCTTCGTTGAGCAGCTGGCCGCGCTCGAGCGGGGTCAGGCCCGGCTCGGTGACCACGAATGCTTCGAAGTACAGGATGCGTTCGATGTCGCGCAGCGTCATGTCCAGCATCAGGCCGATGCGGGACGGCAGCGACTTGAGGAACCAGATGTGCGCGGTCGGGCTGGCCAGGTCGATATGGCCCATGCGCTCGCGGCGCACCTTGGCCAGAGTGACTTCGGTGCCGCACTTTTCGCAGACCACGCCGCGGTGCTTCATGCGCTTGTACTTGCCGCACAGGCACTCGTAGTCCTTGGTCGGTCCAAAGATGGCCGAGCAGAACAGGCCGTCGCGTTCCGGACGGAACGTGCGGTAGTTGATGGTCTCTGGCTTCTTCACCTCGCCAAAGGACCACGAACGGATCATGTCCGGCGAAGCGAGCGCGATCTTGATCGCGTCAAAGTCCAGCGTCGGGCGCTGCTGGTTGAAGAGGTTGAGCAGGTCTTTCATGTTTGACTCCGGGATTCGGGAATGGAGATTCGGGATGTGTCGCAGCGGGGGCCGAAGCCCCCGTTCACCGGATCTCAGTTCTCCTCGAGCTCCATGTTGATGGCCAGCGAGCGGATTTCCTTGACCAGCACGTTGAACGACTCCGGCATGCCGGCAACCATTTCGTGCTCACCGTCGACGATGTTCTTGTACATCTGGTTGCGGCCCTGCACGTCGTCCGACTTCACAGTCAGCATTTCCTGCAGGGTGTACGCCGCGCCGTAAGCCTCCAGCGCCCAGACTTCCATCTCACCGAAGCGCTGGCCACCGAACTGCGCCTTGCCGCCCAGCGGCTGCTGGGTAACGAGCGAGTACGGGCCGGTTGAACGCGCGTGCATCTTGTCGTCCACCAGGTGATTGAGCTTGAGCATGTGCATGTAGCCCACGGTCACCTCGCGCTCGAACTGCTCGCCGGTGCGACCATCGAACAGACGGGTCTGACCGCTGGCCGGCAGGTCGGCGAGTTCGAGCATCTTCTTGATCTCGGACTCGGCCGCGCCGTCGAACACCGGGGTGGCCATCGGCACGCCGCCGGTCAGGTTGCGCGCCAGGGTGATCAGCTCCTCGTCACTGAACTGCTTCAGGTCCACCTGCTGAGCGGTGATCTCGCTGTCGTGGTTGTAGATCTCGTCCAGGAACTTGCGCAGCTCAGCCACCTTGGCCTGGGCTTCGAGCATGCCCTGGATCTTCCGGCCCAGGCCCTTTGCGGCCCAGCCCAGATGGGTTTCCAGGATCTGCCCGATGTTCATGCGGCTCGGCACGCCCAGCGGGTTGAGCACGATGTCCACGGTCTCGCCATCGGCCAGGTGCGGCATGTCTTCAACCGGAACGATCGAGGACACCACACCCTTGTTGCCGTGGCGGCCGGCCATCTTGTCACCCGGCTGGATGCGACGCTTCACCGCCAGGAACACCTTGACCATCTTCAGCACGCCCGGGGCAAGATCGTCGCCCTGGGTGATCTTGGCGCGCTTGTCCTCGAACCGCTTGTCGAACTCCTTGCGGTGGGTGTCGATCTGCATCTGGGCACGCTCGATCGCTTCGACCGCGTCGGCGTCCTTCATGCGGATGTTGAACCAGTCGGAGCGCTTCATGCCGTCCAGCACCAGGCTGGTCACCGTCTCGCCCTTCTTCAGGCCGGCACCGCCGTTGGCATTCTTGCCGATCAGCTGGCTGCGCAGACGCGCGTAGATCGCCGCCTCGAGGATGCGGAACTGGTCGTCGAAGTCCTTCTTGACCCGCTTGATCTCGGATTCCTCGATCTGCTGGGCACGCTTGTCCTTCTCGATGCCGTCGCGGGTGAAGACCTGCACGTCGATGACGGTGCCGTCCATGCCCGGGGGCACGCGCAGCGAGCTGTCCTTCACGTCGGACGCCTTCTCGCCGAAGATCGCGCGCAGCAGCTTCTCTTCCGGGGTCAGCTGGCTCTCGCCCTTCGGCGTGACCTTGCCCACCATGATGTCGCCGGCACGCACTTCCGCACCGATGTACACCACGCCCGACTCGTCGAGACGGTTCAGCGCCTGCTCGGACACGTTCGGGATATCGGCGGAAATCTCCTCCGGCCCCAGCTTGGTGTCACGCGCGACCGCGGTCAGCTCTTCGATGTGGATGGTGGTGTAGCGGTCCTCGGTCACGACCCGCTCGGAGAGCAGGATCGAGTCCTCGAAGTTGTAGCCGTTCCACGGCATGAACGCGACCAGCATGTTCTGGCCCAGGGCCAGCTCGCCGATGTCGGTCGAAGGACCGTCGGCCAGCACATCGCCGCGCGCCACCACGTCACCCACGTTCACCAGCGGACGCTGGTTGATGCAGGTGTTCTGGTTGGAACGGGTGTACTTGATCAGGCTGTAGATATCGACGCCGGCATCGGTCTCACCGGCGATCTCGTCTTCGTTCGCCTTGACCACGATGCGGCCTGCGTCCACCTGCTCGACCACGCCGCCACGACGGGCGTTCACGGTCACGCCGGAGTCGCGGGCCACGGCGCGTTCGATGCCCGTACCCACCAGCGGCTTCTCGGCACGCAGGGTCGGCACTGCCTGGCGCTGCATGTTGGCGCCCATCAGTGCACGGTTGGCGTCGTCATGCTCCAGGAACGGAACCAACGCCGCGGCGACCGAGACGGTCTGCATCGGCGAGACGTCCATGAAGTGGACCTCCACCGGCGGCTTGAGCATGTTCTCGCCCTGGTAGCGCACGTCGACGAACTGCTCGGTGAAGCTGTTGGCGTCGTTCAGCGGCGCGTTGGCCTGGGCGATGACGTATTCGTTTTCCTCGATTGCCGAGAGGAACTCGATCTCGTCGGTCACCGAGCCGTCCACCACCTTGCGGTACGGCGTCTCCAGGAAGCCGTAGCGATTGGTGCGTGCGAACACGGCCAGCGAGTTGATCAGGCCGATGTTCGGGCCTTCAGGGGTTTCGATGGTGCACACGCGGCCGTAATGGGTCGGGTGCACGTCGCGCACCTCGAAGCCTGCACGCTCGCGGGTCAGGCCGCCCGGCCCAAGGGCCGACACGCGGCGCTTATGGGTGACCTCGGACAGCGGGTTGTTCTGATCCATGAACTGCGACAGCTGCGAGGAGCCGAAGAACTCCTTCACCGCTGCGGCAACCGGCTTGGCGTTGATCAGCTCCTGCGGGGTCAGGCCATCGGCCTCGGCCATGGTCAGGCGCTCGCGCACCGCGCGCTCAACGCGCACCAGACCCACGCGGAAGGTGTTCTCGGCCATCTCGCCCACCGAACGCACGCGGCGGTTGCCCAGGTGGTCGATGTCGTCAACGATGCCGCGACCGTTGCGGATCTCGGTCAGCACCTTGATCACGTCCAGGATGTCCGAGCTCTCGCCGCACTCTTCGCGCAGCTTGACCGAATCGGCGTCCTTGCGCTCGGAGAAGTAGCGCTCGTCGTACAGCACCGGCGCGCCTTCGGTCTCCTTGCGACCCAGGCGGCGGTTGAACTTCATCCGGCCAACGGCCGACAGGTCGTAGCGCTCGAAGGTGAAGAACAGGTTGTGGAACAGGTTCTGGGCAGCTTCCTTGGTCGGCGGCTCGCCCGGGCGCATCATCCGGTAGATCTCGACCAGGGCTTCAAGCTGGGTCTTGGTCGGGTCGATGCGCAGGGTGTTGGAGATGTACGGGCCACGATCCAGGTCGTTGGTCCAGATGGTGCCCACGGCTTCCACACCGGCCTTGCGCAGTGCAACCAGGTGCTCTTCGGTCAGCTCATCGTTGGCAGCAGCCAGCAGCTCGCCGGTTTCGGCGTCAACCACGTCGTGCGACAGCACCCGCCCAAGCAGGTATTCGTCGGGCACGGCCAGGGCTTCGATACCGGACTGCTCCAGCTGGCGGATGTGGCGCGCGGTGATCCGGCGGCCAGCCTCGACGATGACGGTGTCGCCATCGGCCAGGTCGAAATCAAGCGTCTCGCCGCGCAGGCGCTCGGGCACCAGCTCAACCTGTACGCCTTCCTTCGGATCGATATGGAAGGTGTTGACCTCGAAGAATTCGTTGAGGATCTCTTCGCTCGTGTAGCCCAGCGCACGCAGCAGGATCGTCACCGGCAGCTTGCGGCGACGGTCGATACGGGTGAACAACGCGTCCTTCGGGTCGAACTCGAAGTCCAGCCAGGAGCCGCGGTAGGGAATGATGCGGGCGCTGTACAGCAGCTTGCCCGAGCTGTGGGTCTTGCCGCGGTCGTGGTCGAAGAACACGCCCGGCGAGCGGTGCAGCTGGGACACGATGACCCGCTCGGTGCCATTGACGATGAAGGTGCCGTTGTCGGTCATGAGCGGGATCTCGCCCATGTAGACCTCCTGCTCCTTCACGTACTTGATGGCCTTGGAGGAAGACTCACGGTCGTAGATCACCAGGCGCACGGTCACGCGCAGCGGTGCGCCGTAGCTCATGCCGCGCTGGCGGCACTCGCGCTCGTCGAACACCGGCTCGCCCAGCTTGTAGCTGACGTATTCCAGCGCGGCGTAGCCGTTGTAGCTGACGATCGGGAACACCGACTTGAGGGCCGCGTGCAGGCCGCGATCCGCGCGCTTGGCGGGCGTCCGGTCCGCCTGCAGGAACTCCCGGTAGGAATCCACCTGGATGGCGAGCAGGAACGGCACCTCAAGGATGGTCTTCTGCTTGCCGAAGTTCTTGCGGATGCGCTTCTTCTCGGTGAACGAGTAGCTCGATTGCTGCTGGGATGTCGTCATGGGAATGACCGCCTATTGAATCTGTGAACCGCGCGTCCGCGGCTCCGGGGGGATCGGTGTTCGACCGGGAAAATCGCCAGTGGGAAGTCGCTGGTATTGCCGGCACCAGCACGCCTTCTCCCGCTACTTCCAACTGGGGACTCGATGTCAGTTGTCAGGTGTTACCAGTGTTGTGTCGCCACAACGGCCAAAGGCCGGGGGCATACGCCCCCAGCCTCGGCTGGTCGCCTGTTGAAACGGGCGACGCAAGGACCGCTTACTTCAGCTCGGCAGTTGCGCCGGCAGCCTCGAGGTCCTTCTTCAGCTTCTCGGCTTCGTCCTTCGACACGCCTTCCTTCACTTCCTTCGGCGCGCTCTCGACGAGGTCCTTGGCTTCCTTCAGACCCAGGCCGGTGATCGCACGGACCACCTTGATGACCTCGACCTTCTTCTCGCCGATGCCCGTCAGGACAACGTTGAACTCGGTCTGCTCTTCAGCGGCAGCGGCGTCGCCACCACCAGCCGGACCAGCGGCCATTGCCACCGGGGCAGCAGCGGACACGCCGAACTTCTCTTCCATCGCCTTGACCAGCTCCATGACCTCGACAAGGGTCTTGCTGCTGATCGCTTCGATGATTTCTTCGTTGGAAAGGGACATCGTAATTACCTCAAATTAACTGTATTGGAAAACGACTGTTTAACGGGTTCGTACCGAACTGATCTCTCAGGCGGCCTTGGCCTGGCCGACCGCGTTGGTCACGCGGGCAACCTGGCTGGCAGGCTCGGCCAACACGCGCACCAGCATGGTGGCGGGCTGGACCATGACGCTGAGCAGCATCGACAGCGCTTCGTCGCGGGTCGGCAGAGACGCCAGGACATCCACATGGGTGCCCGGGTACATCTGTCCGCCCAGCGATACCAGGCGCGGCTTCAGCTTGTCGTTCGCCTTGGCGAACTCCTTGATCAGGCGTCCGGCGGCACCCGGGTCTTCCTGCGAGAAGGCGTACAGCAGCGGACCGGTCAGCTCGTCCTTGATGACGGCGTAATCGGTATCTTCCACTGCGCGCGAAACCAGCGTGTTCTTGGCTACTTTCAAGTACACGCCGCCTTCGCGGGCCTTCTTGCGCAGGTCGGTCAACTGAGTGACCGTCAAACCCGCGTACTCGGCGGCGACCAGCGAATGTGCCGAGCCGGCCACCTCCGCCAGTTCGGCAACGACTTCCTTCTTCTGGTTCAGATTCAGAGCCATTGCACTCTCCGTTTCATTCAACTCCGCTTGCGGCTCCTGCCGCTTGCGGGCCATTTTCAGCATCGGTCCTTCGATGCCGGGAAGACCAGGGGCCTTCCTGTTGGCGGCCGTTTCCAGAAATCCTGGAGGGTCGGCGACCATCTACGCAGGCCCTTTTACGCTTGCGCGGTCCGGGATTAAGCGATCTGCGTGAACAGCGGCGGCGATTCCCTGCCAATGCGAGCTTCCATGCCCGTCGCCACTGTCGCGCAGGCCACGCCTGCGGTCTTTGACGGCGCCGCGCCGGGACGAATTGCGCCCTTTGCGATGCCCTCAAATTACTGCCGGATGCCCGCCTCACGCGGGCGTCCGTGTATTACTTGATCGTCAGCGAACCCTGGTCGACGATAACGCCGGGACCCATGGTGGAGCTGATCGAAATCTTCTGCAGGTAGGTGCCCTTGGCGGTGGCCGGCTTGGCGCGAACCAGGTCGGTCAGCAGCGCGGTCAGGTTCTCGGACAGCTGTGCATCCTCGAACGTGGCCTTGCCAATCGTGCAGTGGATGATGCCGGCCTTGTCGGTGCGGTAGCGCACCTGGCCGCCCTTGGCGTTCTTGACTGCCTCGCCCGGGTTCGGCGACACGGTGCCGACCTTCGGGTTGGGCATCAGGCCACGCGGCCCAAGCAGCGTGCCCAGCCGACCCACAACGCGCATGGCGTCCGGGGTAGCGATGACCACGTCGTAGCTCAGGTCGCCGCCCTGCATCTTCTCGGCCAGGTCTTCCATGCCGACAGCGTCGGCACCGGCAGCCAGGGCCTCTTCGGCCTTGGCACCCGCCGGCGCGAACACTGCAACGCGCACGCTCTTGCCGGTGCCCTGCGGCAGCACGGTGGAACCACGGACCTGCTGGTCCGACTTGCGCGCATCAACGCCCAGGCGCACGGACACGTCCACCGCTTCGGCGAACTTGGCGTTGGCGTGGTCCTTGACGATCTTCAGTGCCTGATCGATCGAATAGGCCTTGCCCGGCTCGGCGGCCGCACGGATTGCTTTCTGTCGCTTGGTCTGCTTAGCCATGATCAGCCCTCCACCGCCAGACCCATCGAACGGGCCGAGCCCTCGATGGTACGAACCGCCGCTTCCAGATCGGCTGCGGTCAGGTCAGGTTCCTTCGCCTTGGCGATCTCTTCCAGCTGGGCGCGGGTCACCTTGCCGACCTTGTCGGTGTTGGGACGCGCCGAGCCGCCCTGCACACCAGCGGCCTTCTTCAGCAGCACGGCTGCCGGCGGGGTCTTGGTGATGAAGGTGAAGGTACGGTCCGAGTACGCGGTGATCACGGTCGGAATCGGCAGACCCGGCTCCAGCTTCTGCGTGGCGGCGTTGAACGCCTTGCAGAACTCCATGATGTTCAGGCCGCGCTGGCCCAGTGCGGGACCAACCGGCGGGCTCGGATTGGCCTGCCCGGCCTTGACCTGCAGCTTGATATAGCCGACTACTTTCTTTGCCATTGTCTGTTAACTCCTCGGGTCCAAACGCCTGCACGCCCGGTGGGCTGCGGGGCTCCCCGCTGGTTGCAATAAAGGGGCGGAAGATCCGCCCCGGTCACTCAGGCCTTCTCGACCTGGCCGAACTCGAGTTCGACCGGCGTGGAACGCCCGAAAATCAGTACCGCCACGCGCAGGCGGCTCTTTTCGTAGTTGATTTCCTCGACCACGCCGTTGAAATCGTTGAACGGGCCGTCGATGACGCGGACCATCTGCCCGGCTTCGAACAGCACCTTCGGACGCGGCTTCTCAACGCCTTCGGCGACGCGATTCAGGATTGCATCGGCCTCGTGGTCGGCGATCGGCAGCGGACGGGCCGCGGTGCCGCCAATGAAGCCCATCACCCGGGGGGTTTCCTTGACCAGATGCCAGCTTTCGCTGTCGATCCGCGGAATGCCATCTTCGTTATGGGTGGAAATCTGCACCAGCACATAGCCGGGGAAGAACTTGCGCTCGGAACGGCGCTTCTGGCCGGCGCGCATTTCAACCACTTCCTCGGTCGGCACCAGCACTTCGCCGAAGCGCTCTTCCATCTCGGCGCGCGCGATCCGGTCGCGCAGCGCCTGCGCCACCGACTTTTCAAAGCCGGAGTAGGCATGCACGACGTACCAGCGCATGTCATTGTTGGCGTTGGTGTTGCTGATTTCGCCTTCGGTTTCCATCGGGTCGGTCTTCTCCATCATCAGCCCAGGAACAGGCGCAAAAGCCATTTGATCACAGAGTCGTAGACCGCCAGGACGATCGCGATGATGACCACGGCAATGGCCACGACCCAGGTCATGCGCACTGCTTCCTGACGGGTCGGCCAGACCACCTTGCGCAGCTCGAAGCGGGTTTCAGACAGAAACCCCCGGGTCTGTGCGCCCTTGGTGGTGGCCATGAACACGGCCACGGCCGCCACGACCCCGGCGACAACGGCGAATGCCCGCGCCAGGCCGGGCCACTGCCCGTCAAACCAGTAGAACGCGAAGACACCAGCGCATACCAACAACACCGCCAGGGCGTACTTGACGATATCTGCCGACGAAGCGGACTTGGATTGCTCGACTCTGCTATTCATCTGGTACCGCTGCGGCCCGCAGGCATGTAACGCGTATGGCACGCCAGGAGGGACTCGAACCCCCAACCTGCGGTTTTGGAGACCGCTGCTCTGCCAATTGAGCTACTGGCGTATCGAATTGTTGCCGGATCTTGAAACGGCAACGGCGGCTATCGCCGCCTTGCCATTTTCCGGCTTTTGGGACTGGCCCGTGCGCCAAAGCGCACGGGCCGGACCATTACTTGTTGATCTTCGCCACCACGCCGGCGCCGACCGTGCGGCCACCTTCGCGGATTGCAAAGCGCAGGCCTTCGTCCATCGCCACCGGGTTGATCAGCTCAACATCCATCTTGATGTTGTCGCCCGGCATCACCATTTCCACGCCTTCCGGCAGGGTCACGGCACCGGTGATATCGGTGGTACGGAAGTAGAACTGCGGGCGGTAGCCCTTGAAGAACGGCGTGTGACGACCACCTTCGTCCTTCGACAGCACGTAAACCTCGGCTTCGAAGTTGGTGTGCGGCTGGATCGAACCCGGCTTGGCCAGCACCTGGCCACGCTCGACGTCGTCACGCTTGGTGCCGCGCAGCAGGATACCCGCATTGTCACCGGCACGACCCTCGTCCAGCAGCTTGCGGAACATCTCGACGCCGGTCACGGTGGTCTTGGTGGTCGCACGGATGCCGACGATTTCGACTTCCTCGCCCACCTTGATGATGCCGCGCTCGATACGACCGGTCACCACGGTGCCGCGGCCGGAGATCGAGAACACGTCTTCCACCGGCATCAGGAAGGTCTTGTCGATGTCACGCTCCGGCTCCGGAATCCAGGAGTCCAGCGCGTCCACCAGCTTCAGGATCGCGGGAACGCCGATCTCGGACTGATCGCCTTCCAGCGCCTTCAGCGCCGAACCCATGATCACCGGCGTGTCGTCGCCCGGGAAATCGTACTTGCTCAGCAGCTCGCGGACTTCCATCTCCACCAGCTCCATCAGCTCGGCGTCGTCCACCATGTCGGCCTTGTTCAGGAACACGACGATGTACGGAACACCAACCTGACGCGCCAGCAGGATGTGCTCGCGGGTCTGCGGCATCGGGCCGTCAGCGGCCGAGCACACCAGGATCGCGCCGTCCATCTGCGCGGCACCGGTGATCATGTTCTTCACGTAGTCCGCGTGTCCCGGGCAGTCCACGTGGGCGTAGTGGCGGCTTTCCGACTCGTACTCGACGTGCGAGGTCGAGATCGTGATGCCACGGGCCTTTTCTTCCGGCGCGCGGTCAATCGCGTCGTACGCGCTGAAGTCACCGCCGAAACGTTCCGCACCCACCTTGGTCAGCGCCGCCGTCAGCGTCGTCTTGCCGTGGTCAACGTGACCGATCGTGCCCACGTTCACGTGGGGCTTGGTGCGCTCGAACTTGTCCTTTGCCATG